>DAIQAV010000028.1:0-6972 GCA_036781505.1 Candidatus Anoxymicrobiaceae bacterium
GCTTCTGCATCAGGGTGTAGTCGGGCAGGCGCGGCAGCGGCACGGACGGGAAGACCTTGGGGAGGTGGAGGGGGAGCGCCTCGGGCGGGGCGTCCGCGGTCCCGCCGGCCTCATCCGCGGAGCTGCGCCTCGAGCCTCCGGCTGCCCGCGCCTGTGGATACATCAGGGCGAGCTTCCACAGCAGCTCCGGCCGGGTGTTGTCGAAAGAGTCGAACGCCCCGCACTTTATCAAGGTTGCGACCTCCTCCTCGGTCGTCTCGACGCGCGAGAGGAAGTCGGACAGCGAGATGAACGGGAACTTCTCGCGGGCGGCCATGAGGGACTCGACCGTGGCGCAGGTGATCCCTTTGATACGGCCCAGCCCGAAGCGGAGGGTCCCGCCGGAGACGTGGAAGTCGGGCTCGCTCTTGTTGATGTCGGGAAGCGCCACGGGCACCCCCAGCCTCTTGGCCTCCTCTATGTACACGCTGGGGTGGTAGAAGCCGGCGTCGTTCACCAGCACCGCGGCGATGAACTCGGCCGGGAAGTGGGCCTTCAGGTAGGCCGCCTGGTAGGAGAACTCGCCGTAGGTCGCCGCGTGCGCCTTACAGAACCCGAAGCCGGAGAACTTGGCTATGGCGTAGAAGAGCGCGACCGCGACGGGGCCCGCCAGCCCGCTTTCCTGAGCGCCCGCCAGGAAGCGCTCCCGCAGCGTCTCCATCTTCTCGGGCGAGCGCGCCTTGGTCATGGCCCGGCGCAGGCCGTCGGCCTCGGCCGGGGTGAACCCGGCGATGGCGACTGCCGCTTTCATCACCTGCTCCTGGTAGACGAAGGTGCCGAGCGACTCGGACAGTATCGGCTCGAGCGACGGGTGCAGGTAGAGGAGGGGCTCGCGGCCGGCGCGGCGCAGTAGGAAGAGCTCCTTCATGCCGCTTCCCGAGGCGCCCGGCCTGATGAGCGCGATGGAGAGAGTGAGGTCCTCGATGTTCTTGCACTTCATCGCCTGCAGGAGCGAGCGCATGGCCGGGCTCTCGATCTGGAAGACGCCCAGCGTTCGCCCCTCCTCCAGCAGGCGCAGGGTGTCGGGGTCGTCGCGGGGCAGGTGGTCCACGTCGAGCCGCGCGCCGTGGTTCTTCGCGGCCCACTTCGAGGAGTCCTCGATGACGGACAGCCCCTTCTGGCCCAGGATGTCCATCTTGATGAGCCCCAGGCGCTCGATCGGACCCATGTCGTACTGGGTGATGATGAAGCCCTTGGTCGCGCGCTCGAGCGGGACGATGTCGGTGAGCGGCCGGTCGGCGATGACCACGCCGCCGACGTGTATGGAGAGGTGGCGGGGGAAGCCGTCGAGCCGCGCGCAGATGTCGAGGATGCTCCGGTACGGCTCCCGGTCCAGCGGTAGGCGGCCGCGGTAGGAGGGAATCCCCTCGGCGACGGTCTCGATCTGGCTCGCGCGGCAGTGGGGGACGCCGCTGGTAAACTCGTCCACCTCCTCCGGCGGAAGGCCAAAGGCCTTGGCGACGTCGCGCACCGCCATGCGCGCCTTCATGGTGGCGTACGTGCAGATCATCGCCACCCGGTCGGAGCCGAAGCGGCGGTAGATGTAGTCGAGCACCTCGTCGCGGCGGCAGGCGCTCACGTCGAGGTCGATGTCGGGAGGGTCGTCGCGCTCGGGCGAGAGGAAGCGCTCGAAGTAGAGGTCGTGCTCCAGCGGGTCGATGTAGGTGATGCCGAGGACGTAGGCGACCATGCTGCCGGCCGCCGAGCCCCGTCCCGCGGCGGGTATGCCGCGCTCCCGGCAGTACTTCGCGATGTCGTGCACCACCAGGAAGTAGGGGGTGAAGCCCATGGCCTGTATGGTGTCCAGCTCGAAGTGCAGCCTCTGGAGCGCCTCCGCCGGTAGCGGCCGGTAGCGCCGCGCGGCCCCCTCGAAGCAGAGCTTGGTCAGGTGGCTGAAGGCGGTCTCGCCCGGCGGGAGGTCGGCCGCCGGGAACAGCTGCCCCCCCAGCCGGAAGCGGAAGTCGCATCCTTGCGCTATCTCGCGCGTGTTGGCGACCGCGTCCGGCGCGGAGCAGTAGGGGTAGTCCCGCAGCAGGCGCTCCATCTCACCGGCCGGCTTGAGCCAGGACTCGGTGTCGGCGCACTCGGAGTGAGGCACTCGCGTCACGGGGCAGATGAGGCGCACGGCGCAGAGTGTCCGGTGCAGGCGGTAGTCGTCGCGGCGCGCGAAGGCGACCCCGTTGCTCGCGGCGCAACGGACGCCCAGGGAGCCGGCCCGCGCTATGAGCCTCTCCGAGGAAAGGTGACTCGCCGGCGTGCCGCTGTTGACCAGCTCGGCGTAAAGGCTCTCGCCGAACACGGGAACCAGCCGCTCGAGAAGTGAGTCGTCGGCGCAGAGCGCGAAGAGCCCGCCGGACAGCGCGGCCAGCCGCTCGAGGAGGAGCGGCTCGGCCGACAGCCTTCGCTCGGTGACGGCGCGGCAAAGGTTGCTGTAGCCCTCCTCGTCGCGGGCGAGCAGTATCACGCGGCTCTCTTTGCCGCCTTCGGCGGTTTCGGCGACGGCGACCGACAGGTCGCAGCCGATGATCGGCTTGATCCCGGCCGCTACCGCCTGCTCATAGAAGGGGACCGCGCCGTACAGGCCGTCGCGGTCGGTCAGGGCGAGGGTGTCCATCTCGAGCTCCGCGCAGCGCTCGACGAGCTCAGCGGTCGACGAGCCGCCGTACAGGAGGCTGAAGTTGCTGTGGCAGTTCAGATGGACGAACCTGTTCATTACTACTCATCTCATTGCGGCGTCCGTGCACGACGGCCCCCCCTTAGTCTCACCTGCACTCCCGCCCCCTCGCGGGTCCGCCGCGTCCCGGAACCAGGGCGGCGGTGCTTCCTCTTACTATCGATGAGAAACCGTAACGCTCGCGTATGCGGTCGACGCTCTCGTTGAGGTTGTCCATCTTGAAGCTGTCGGTGCCCACCTCGCGCAGGCCCGAGAACAGCTCTCCCTGGCAGCCGGCCACCGCGAGCCCGGTCAGGGCGACGCCCACCAGCCTGATGCGGACGCCGCTGTCGAGCAGCCTCTCGAAGAGCTCCAGCGCGGTCCGGTAGACCGTCTGCTCCTGGTCGGTCGGAACCTGGAGCGTGCGAAACTTCATGTAAGTCTTGAAATCGGAATGGCGCAGCTTGACCGCGATGCGGCTCGCCGCGAGCCCGTCCCTTCGAAGGGCCAGGCAGCATCTCTCGGAGAGCAGCAGCAGGGTGGAGCGCACCATGTCGTAGTCGATGGTGTCGGTGTCGTACGTCGTCTCGCGGCTGACCGAGCGGGGCAGCCTGCCGCCTTCCAGCCGCCTCTTGTCGATGCCGCGCGCGTGCTCGTGCAGCACCCTGCCCCACGAGCCGAGCACGCTCTCCAGGGCCTCGACCGGAAGGAGCGAGAGGTCGCCCACGGTATGAATGCCCAGGTCATGCAGGGAAGCGCGGCAGACGGGCCCGACCCCGGGCAGCTTCTCCACCGGCAGAGGGGACAGGAACGCGAGCTCTTCCCCCGACCTTATCTCGAGGAAACCATCGGGCTTGGCGGCCGCCGAGGCGACCTTGCTCACGACCTTGGCGGTCGAAAGGCCTGCCGAGGCGGGGAGGCCGAGCTCGTCCACTATGCGCTTCCGTATCTCCTGGACTGTGTCAGCGGGCTCGCCGAACGCGAGCTTCGAGCCGGTGAGGTCGAGGTAGGCCTCGTCGATGCCCGCGTGCTCGACCTGCGGCGTGTACTCGTCGAGGATGTCGCGCACCAGGCCGGAGTAATGGACGTAGGCCTTGAAGTTGCCGGACAGGTAGACCGCGTGCGGGCACAGCTTGCCGGCTTTCGCGAGCGGCATGGCCGAGTGGACCCCGTACTCGCGTGCCTCGTACGAGCAGGCCGCGACCACGCCCCGCTGGTTTGGCTGGCCGCCGACTATGACCGGCCTGCCCTCGAGCTCCGGGTCGAACAGCCGCTCGACCGAGCAGAAGAAGGTGTCCATGTCGATGTGGACCATCGCTCTTTGCCGTGCCTCGTTCATCGTAAATCCTGCCTGTCGTTTTATTGCCGCGTCACAATGCCGGCGGGACGCCGGCGCTACATCAATAGACCCGCAGCACGCCCCGAACTTTGCCCTGTATCTGGATCGTCTCGTCCGGCCCAAGGATGATCGGCTCCATCGCGGAGTTGGCCGGCTGGAGCCGGATGCGCGGACCGCCGGGCCCGGTCTCCTTGTAGAACTTCTTGAGGGTCACCTGCGTGCCGTCGATGAGGGCGACGACGGTGTCGCCGTTCTCCGGGACCTGTTTCTGCTCGACCACCACGTAGTCACCGTCGAAGATGCCTTCGTCCACCATCGAGGAGCCGGACACCTTGAGCGCGTAGACCCGGCTGCCCGAGGCGAGCGAGGAGGGGACCTCTATCTCGTCGGGGACGGCGAGCGCCTCGACCGGCTCGCCCGCCGCGATCGTGCCCAGCAGAGGGACCTTGATCGCGCTCAAGCCGCCGCGCGCCGGAGCCTGGCGCCGGTCGAGCACCGCGCGGCCCCGGCCGGTTAGGAGCAGCGAGCGGGCGCGGTCTTTCTTGCGCCGGACCAGCCCCTTGGCCTCGAGAGCATCGACGTGCTCGGCGACCGTCGCGACGGACGACAGCCCGAGCTCCCCGGCCGTCTCGCGCAGCGTGGGGGAGTAGCCGGAGCGAGCCCGAAAGTCGCTCACGAACTCGAGCACCTGAACCTGTTTTCTCGTCAGTATCTCTTCCATGTCCCGTCCGTCGTCAGTTGTTCTCTCTGTTCATGGTACCGAACAAAAACCGAAAAATCAAGAGTAATATTGCTCGCTCAAAGTGAGCGCCTCGGGCTGGCCACCCCTTGCCTCTACCCACCGACCCGCCGCACGGTTTAGGATATGAAGACCGTGAGCCACCACGCGTGAGGAGGATTCGGATGGCAGAGGATGTCTACGTCAGGTTGCGCGAGTTCCTGGACGGGTTGCCGGGAGGCTTTCCCGCCACCGACAGCGGAGTGGAGATAAAGCTCCTCGAGAGGTACTTCACCCCCGAGGAGGCGGAGCTCGCCATGGGGCTCAACAGGTTTCCCGAGACGTCGCAGGCCATTGCCGGGCGCCTGGGATTGGACGAATCGGAAGCTGCGGAGAAGCTCGAATCGATGGCCAGGGCGGGCAGCATCTACAGGATACGCATCGACGGCCAGCCCTACTACATGGCGATGCAGTTCCTCATAGGCATCTACGAGTTCCACCTCAAGGCGATGGACCTGGAACTGGCCGTGCTGCTGGAAGAGTATCTCCCTCACCTGATGAAAGCGTGGGAGGGAGTCGAGACCAAGCAGATGAGGGTCGTGCCGGTGGACGCGGCGATAGACACCACGACCTCGGTCGCCACCTACGACAGCGCCCGCGAGCTGGCGCGCGCCCAGGAAGTGTTCGCGGTGGCCGATTGCATATGCCGCAAGGAGAAGCAGCTCCTGGGCGAGGGGTGCTCCCATCCCATGGAGAGCTGCCTTACCTTCGGGATGGCCGCGAGCTACTACATCGAGAACGGGATCGGCAGAGAGATCACGCTCGACGAGTGCCTGGCGATACTCGACAGGGCCGAGGAGAACGCGATGGTCCTGGCGCCGTCGAACTCGCAGACCATAATGAACATCTGCACCTGCTGCGGTGACAGCTGCAACATGCTCAAGGCGCTCAAGACGTACGCGAGGCCCGCGGACCACGCGCTCTCTTCGTTTCAGGCTTCGATAGACCCCGACGAGTGCAGCGCCTGCGGCACCTGCCTGGAGCGCTGCCAGATCGAGGCGATCGTCGAAGGCGATGACTTCAACAGGGTGGACCTCGACCGCTGCATCGGCTGCGGACTGTGCGTGCCGACCTGCCCGGTGGAGGCCGTCACGATGGTCGCCAAGGCCGACGCGAAGGAGCCGCCGGCCAACTTCGTCGAGATGCAGGTGAAGATCTCCAGCGAGCGCGGCCTCATGTAGCGCGCGATTCTCCGGGGTCGGTTCCTGTTGAGCGGATCGTACTGTCGGGAACTATGGCGGCGCCACCACATTCTTAATTAGAATAGGGGTAGCGGTTGATCGGCACAGGGCCATGAAAGGACAGATTTGAAGAGACTCAAGCACCGGGGCGTCCTGATCGCGGTCATCGCTGTCGTCGTCATCGCCGCCGCCGCGGTCACCATCGTTCTGCTCCTCAGTGGCAGCTCTGAAGAGTCGAAGGCGCGCCAGTACCTCCAGGTCGCGCACGACTTGAGCAGGCAGGTGGCCCTGAACCAGCAGAAGCTGTTAGACCAGGGCAAGAAGCTCACCGCTTTCTTCAACACGATCCAGAACATCACGCCCGAGACCGCCACCGCCATGAAAGGGTTCTTTAACGACCTGGTCAAGGACGTCGACGCCATCAACGTCGCGGCGCAGGCGACCAAGCCCGAGTACGACAAGATCATCGCCCTCAACGATGTGACCGATTTCAAGAAGTACGCCCAGAACAGGCTGAGCGCGCTGGAGCTGATCAACCAGCGCTCCCAGTTGATCAAGCAGGACGCGGCGATATACAACGTGGCTATCGACCAGGCCGCGAGCGGCCAGCCGACAAACGATGCCCAGATAGTCGCCGAAAAGACTCCGATCGAAGACCAGATCAACGCGATCCAGAAAGAGATCGAGAAGCTGAACACGCAGGCCGCCGACCTCGCCGGCAAGCTGAAGATCGAGTTCTAACAGTCTGGTGTGGCGTAAGAGATGGGAGGGTGGGAGATGAACTGCCCCTACTGTGGCAAGGAGACCGACGAGCAGCGACCGTTCTGCATCAACTGTGGCTCTCCGATGCCGCAGGCCGGCCAGGCCGTCCAGCCGCCCCAGGCCGGGGTTCCCGCACCCACGCCGGGTGCTGTCCAGCCGGGTGCGGCGGGCCAGCCGCCCGAGGACGCGACGCGCGCCATGCCCGCTCAGCCGGCCGCGG
>DAIQAV010000028.1:7072-17428 GCA_036781505.1 Candidatus Anoxymicrobiaceae bacterium
GCGGGCCAGCCGCCCGAGGACGCGACGCGCGCCATGCCCGCTCAGCCGGCCGCGGCCCCGGCGCCCTATGCACCGCAGGCCCCGCCCCCGCAGCAATACGTGCCGCAGGGGGCTTACCCGCAACAGACGATGCAGATCCCGGCGCCGCCCGTGCCGGGCGCCTACCAGCAGCCGGCCTACGGTCAGGGTCCTTACGCCCCGGCTCCTCCGGGAGGCTACCCGCAGGGACAATACGGTCAGACGCCACAGTATCAGCAGCCGTATCCGGCCGGGCGCAAGGGCTCGACCGTCCTTGGCCTGCTGGCGCTGATCGCCGGCGGAGCGGTGGTGGGGTCGACCTTCCTTCCATGGCTCACGGTCATGGGCTTGAGTGTGTCGGGACTGAACATCATGACTGGCACCTCGGGCCTGGGAGGTAGCGGCATGTCATTCGTGTTGACCGGCGGCGGGACGGTATTCTTCACGGCGTTCTTCTCGCTGCTGCTGGGCTCGCTCATCATGATCGGCGGCATCCTGATGCTGTTCAGGCGCAGGATCGGCGGCACGCTGGCGTTCGTCTTTGCGATAGCCGCGGCGGGGATGGCCTCGGTGAACATCGCCATGGTCTACGCCAAGATTTCGGGTACGCACCCGGGCGTGGGGCTGTGGATGTTCGGCGGCGCCGCGATCGCGGCGCTGATCTTCGGCTTCGTGGGGCTGGTGTCCTCGGGCGGGTAGGCCCCTCGCTCAGTCCTCTATATGAGAGATGCGCTTGGCCAGCTCGACCTTCTCCTTGAGGTTCGCGAGCCTCGAGATCATGATGCGCTGCGCCTGCGGCGAGCCCGCCCCGTGGATGCTCTCCGTGAGGTAGGCCGCGGCACCGCAGCCGACGGTCATGTTCTCGATGAACTTCAGGACCTTGATGCGGTCGAGCGTGGGGACCGAGTCCACGCCCTTGAGGTACTTCTCCAGGTAAGCCGCGGTCTCGGGGTTGTCGAAGTCCTTCTCCGAGGGCATGGTGACGATGAGGCCGCCCGCGATGTCCTGCAGCAGCCTTGCGATCTCGAAGGGGAAGCGGGTCACGTTGAGCTTGCAGATGTTGGCGAGCAGCGGCTCGACCTCGTAGTTGCCGGCCTCGGTGGCGCGGCCTTGTGCGCTGCAGGCTATGCCGCAGCAGAACAAGGTCTCGTTGAGGTGGACCATCTCGGTTATCTTGTCGCGCACGTGGCTGGCCTTTGAGGAGCCCTGGTAGTCGGCCGCGAGCTGCGCCGCGCCGATGAGCACGTCGCCCACGCCGACCTTGCAGCCGCCGTAGCTCTGCCGGTGGAAGGACGCGAAGCGCTCGACGACCTTCCCGCTCTGGTCCGTCTCACCGCACATGAACACGCGCTCGCTGGGGACGAACACGTCGTCGAAGATGACCAGCGCCTCCTGGCTGCCGTAGCGGTTGCCCAGGTCCAGTGGGCTTCCCTCCATCTTGCGGGTGTCGGACGGCTGCCGCCCGAGGACGAAGGTTATGCCCTTGGTGTCGGCCGGGACCGCGAACGAGACGGCGAACTCCTCCTCGCCCTCGCGCATGGCGGTGGTCGGCATCACCAGGATCTCGTGCGAGTTGAGCGCGCCGGTCTGGTGCGCCTTGGCGCCGCGGACCACTATGCCCTCGGGGGTCCTGTCCACCAGGTGCAGGAACATGTCCGGGTCGGGCTGCTCGCCGGGGCGCAGGCTGCGGTCGCCCTTGACGTCGGTCATCGCGCCTTCGACCACGACGTTGGAGTCCTGAACCCACTCGAGGTAGTCCTTGAGGCGCGCGTGGTAGGGGGTACCGTGCGCCTCGTCGCACTCGTGCGTGACCGAGTAGAGCGCGTTGAAGCCGTCCATGCCGACGCAGCGCTGGAAGCAGGTCGCGGTGCGGCGGCCCAACAGCCTCTGCATCAGGACCTTGTCCACCAGGTCGTCGGTGCTCTGGTGTATGTGGGTGAACCGGCTGATCTCCCTGCCGCTGAGGTGCGAGGTGGTGAACAGCAGCGAGGCGGCCTCGGGCTCCGCGCCCACCTCGTACGTTTCGGCGAGGGCGTTGGCCGACGGCCTCACCAGCGGATTGTCTACGGTGTTGGTGCAGCGCTCCCCCAGCACATATACGTTGCGCTCGAGCGTTCGAAGGCTCTCGAGGTAGCTCTCAGGGTCATTGATATTCATTCCGCTTCTCTCCGTTCCAACGGACCTCACTTGCTTACGCCTAAAATTCTACATCAAAGCTTCGGCGGCGGGCAGGCGAAAGCTCAACCCTGTTGACGTGCTGAAAATAGTGCGGAAACGACTTGCGTCATTATAGAATCAGGGCAACGGTACCTACGGGCAGCGAGGAGCAGGTCATGAAGTGCCCGATCTGTGGGGAGACCCTTCCGCTCAGCAGCAACGTCTGCGCGTCGTGCGGTAACGAGTATGACGGATTTTTCTTGACGGAAGAGGTGAAGTCGTCGGCCCTGCGCTGGAGCGTCGCCGAGTCAAAGGCCCCGCGTCAGCCCGCGGCCCTGAAGCCGAGGAACAGGGCACCTCTGAGCAGCAGGACCATCTGGATCATCTTTTTCTACTCTGGATATGTGTTCTCGCATTCAAACAGCAAGCCAGTAGTACGAGTAGAAAAAGAAGTGGAAAGTACCTGTCCCCTAGAGGGACCAGGTGGGGCGGGTCGCGCAGACTTGCGCCATCCTGTCGTACAGCCAGGGCGCGACGTCCCGGGCCAGGTAGAAGGCGGGCTCGAGCAGGTCCTGTCCCTCCGAGATGAACCCGTCGGCCGCCGCGATCGATTCGAGCTCGCAGCCGGGGAATATCCTGACGCCGACGGTGACAATGACCGCGTCGGGCCGCAGCTCGTCCATCAGCGCGATGCTCTCCTCGACGGACTCGCGCGTCTCCCCCGGGCCGCCCAGCATCAGGAAGCAGTTCACTATCAGGCCCGCCTCGCGCGCCGCGGCCGCGCTCTTCCGGACGTCCGAGGCGGTGAAGTCTTTCTTGAGCGACCGCAGCATCTTGTCGGACCCGCTCTCGTTGCCCAGCGAGACCACGATGCACCCCGCCTCCTTCATCAGCCCGTAGAGGCCGGGCTCGTAGACCATCGGGTTGACGGTGGCGAACCACTTGATCGAGAGCTCGCGCTCGACTATGCGTGCACAGAGCTCGCGGGCGTACGCGGGCGGGAAGAGGAAGTTGGAGTCGGTGAACAGGACCGTGCGCAGGCCGTGCTCCTTCTCCAGCGACTCGAGCTCGTCTGCCACGTCCGCGGCGTCGCGGCAGCGGACCTCGCGGCCCTCGATGATCGGGTTGGTGCAGTAGATGCAGCGCATGGGGCAGCCGCGCCGCGCCTGCATGTTCGCGAGGAAAGGTGGGGCGGACCCCGGCACCCAGTCATAGCCCGCGACGCTGAAGGCGCTCCTGTCGGGGGCGGCCGTCTCGCGGAAGGGCACGGGACGCCCGGGCGGGTTCAGCGTCCCTCGCCCGTCCCTCAACAGCGCGAGCCCTGCCACACCCTCGAGGCCCGCGCCCGACTCCAGCCTGCCCAGCAGCTCCACGAACGAGTCCTCGCCCTCGCCCACGATCCCCAGCTCTGAGGACGTGTAGCGCAGGCACTCAAGCGGGAAGATGGTGAACCCGGCGCCGCCCAGCACCAGTGGAGCGGACGTGCTCGACCGCACCACGCCGGCGATCTCCCTCACCGGCGGCATGAAGAACTCGTTGTCCTTCATGTCCTGGTTGTCGATGTTGCGCACAGAGAGGCCGACGCAGTCGGGCGAGAACTCCTCGATCGCGCCAGCGACCTCCGCCGCCGCGTCGCTGCTGAACATCAGGTCCAGGCCACGCACCTCGTGCCCGGCCGCGCGCGACGCGCTCGCCATGCAGGCGGCGCCGATGGGCCAGGGGACCATGTTGTCCCGGCAGCGGTTCTCACTTATCAGCAGCACTCTCATGGAGGCTTCCCTTGAATCTCTCACGCGCCCTGTTACTATTAGTCCTATGCCAGCTCCCGGTTGTCAGGCAAGAAGAATACTCACCCGGGCATCGGGGTTGCTCGCGCTGGTGCTCATCATCGCCACCCTCGTCGCAGACACCGCCCTCAGCGCATCCGCCGCCGGACCCTACACGTGGGACGGAGGACACGATGCCCTGGGCGCGTCTGAACCCGCGGGCTCAGCCTACTTCGCCGAGGGCACCACGCGCAACGGCTTCGAGGAGTACCTCATCCTCCGCAACCCCGGCGCCAAGGCGGCCGCGGTCTCCATCAATTATCTCTTCGGGGCCGGCGCCCCCACCAGGCAGGCCATGCGCCTCGAGCCGTACGCGGGCGTTTCCGTGTGCGTCAAGGACGCGGTCGGCCCAGACAAGGACGTATCCATCAGCATCGTCGCGGAGCCGGGGATCGTCGCCGAGCGCCAGCTCTACTTCAACTACAAGGGTGTCTGGACGGGAGGCAGCTCGGCCGCCGGCGTGTTCGAGCCGGAGCAGTCATGGTACTTCGCCGAGGGCACCACCAGGACCGGCTTCCAGGAGTGGCTCTGCCTGCAGAACCCGACGGCGCGACCCACCACCGCCTCGCTCACCTACATGCTCGGTGACGGCAGGACCATCGACAAGTCCGCCGACCTGCCCGCGAACTCAAGGGTGACGCTGGACGTGAACAAGGAGGTCGGCGCGGGTCAGGACGTCTCGGTGAAGGTGACCGCACCCGAGGGCATCATCGCCGAGCGGCCGATGTACTTCGACTACAAGAAAGCCTGGCGGGGCGGGCACACCGCAACGGGAGCGTCCACCCCCGAGCCCGAGTGGCACTTCGCCGAGGGCACCACCCGCAAGGGCTTCGAGGAGTGGCTCTGCATCATGAACCCCGGCAACGAGGACACCACCGCGAGCGTCCAGTACCTCTTCGACGGCGGTCCCATGACGAAGGAATACGCGCTCAAGGCCCACTCGCGCACGACGCTGTTCGTGAACCAGGAGGTCGGGCCGGAGAAGGACGTGTCGATAAACGTGACCTCGCCCGGCGAGGTCCTCTGCGAGCGGCCGATGTACTTCTGCTACCACGGCGCCTGGGAGGGTGGGCACGACGTGGTCGGCTCGACCGCCGGCGCGAAGATCTGGTACTTCCCCACGGCATCGACCGGCACCGGGTTCGAGTCGTGGCTCTGCGTGGCAAACATCGGGAGCACCACCAACTCGGTCGACGTCGAGATCCACGGCGACGGCGGCGACCACGAGTCGGCCCACGTGGACATGGCGCCGTCCAGCAGGTCCACCTTCGACCTCAACGCCCTGACCGCCAGGGTCAGGAACTCGTGGATCAAGGTCACCGGCACCTCGGACATCATCGCCGAGCGGCCCACTTACTTCGCATACACACCCAGGGCCCTGGACGAGCCGTTCAAGATCGCCACCTGGGCCGGCACCGATATCTACAGCCCGATCAGGTACGCCGACCTCATCGGCCCCGAGTTCCACGAGGCGGCGCTGGACGGCAGCAACTGCCCGCCGATGCAGCCGTACGGGAACTGTATCGTGAACGAGAACGCGGGCCGGATGGCGCCGGGGATAACGACCTCGGACGGCAACGACCCCGATTACTTCATCGAGTCGACGCGCTCCAGGGGCACCTTCTCGACCACCGCCTGCGACGTCCACGCCAAGGCGGGCTCGACGGTCTACGCGCCGGTGAGCGGGACGGTCGTGACGGCCGCGCCGTACATGCTCTACAACGCCTACCCCGACTTCAAGGTGTTGATCGCGATCGACGGGCACCCAGGCTACATCATGGAGTGTCTGCACATGTCGAAGCTGCTGGTCGCCACGGGGCAGCGTACCGAGGCAGGCAAGACGCAGATCGGCATCGTTCGCGACCTGGTGCCGTATTTCAACAGCGGGCCCAACCCCTACACCCGCGAGGAAGGCAACCACTCACACATCCAGATCAACGTCGCTCACTGAGCCGGCGACCGCGGTCAACAAGTCTGCGGATTCTACCTGGATCATTTATCTGAGGTGAAGAACCTCAGGTGCTTTAGCCATTAGTACTGCACCATGACCTTATACATAGCCGGCGAGCCGTTAATCTACTTCCATTCACTCCGATCTGCTTCGACGTTGACCGGCGCCTGCATTGGCGCTCTCTGGCTGAAGGTTCTCCAACTCCCTCTCTCGATGTTTCTCAGGTTGTCGAGGCGCTTCTCAGATGATCCTTCAGCTGGCATCGTCATGATGTATGGCCTGACCACCGGAGTCTTTGCTTCGAGGTCTCGCCGCTGCGCCTGCAGTGTATAGGAAGCTTCCGCCCTCAGCACATAATCGAGACCACCGGTGTGTATCTTCTCAAGCGAACTCCTGAGCGCGGCGGGATTACTCGTTATCTTCGCTGCGATCGAATTGGATAAGAGCTGGTCATGGCTCCTTATGAGACGGAATCTCTTCTTTATGAAGTTTGCGAGGGGGGCCATCGCGAGTACGCACCCGAACGCAACCAGGAAAAGAGGGGAGAATTGCGCCCCCTCCGATGCCAAGGAGTGGAACGTGATGGACAGCAAGGCGATGAAAGCGCATTCGAGTGTCAGATACAGAGTCAGGGTAGCCGGCGCGGCCGGATCATTGCGGCTGAGCACGTCCCCGATCAGTATCCGCGAGATTGACTGTGCCATAACCGAGTCAGCTTCCTCCGTGGAAAGGTTGAGATGCAACAAGCCTGTCGTGATGGCGATAGTCGTCCGTCCTCTGTCGTCCCTGAACGGCAAGGCCGAAACAGACGGGCCCTTGATGAGCAGGCCCACGGGCGGATCCGAGATGACGAGTTGTGGTCGACACGCCTGCCGCGTCCGATCTTCATAAGGCCACCGACCTCGCCGGCTCTACGCTTTTCAACACCGCGTCAGTTAGAGAACCCGCCGATCGTGTCGGTGCCCGCACCCCTCCTGTTCCAGTACATCGAGCGCTCGACGACTATGCCCTCGCCGGCGGTCCTGGACGTGAAATGGACGGCCGCTGGAGCAGATCAGCTTCTCTGACAGCTTCGCGGCCGCCCGGCCTCAGGCGATAGTTATGTCGTCGTCGAGGTACACCGACTGGATGGCCTCGAAGATGCGGACGCCCTCGTCGAACGGCTTCTGGAAGGTCTTGCGCCCGCTTATCATCCCCATTCCGCCGGCGCGCTTGTTGATGACGGCGGTGCGCACGGCCGCGGCCAGGTCGTTGGACCCGGAGCCGCCGCCGGAGTTGATGAGCCCGACGCGCCCGGCGTAGCAGTTGACGAGCTGGTAGCGGGTCATGTCGATGGGGTGGTCCGAGCACAGCTCGGTGTACATCCTCTCGTCGTACTTGCCGAATGGCCCGTCCACCTTGTCCACGGCCTCGTAGCCGCCGTTGAGGGTCGGCGCCTTCTGCTTGATGATGTCAGCCTGGATGGTCGCGCCCAGCCTGTTCGCCTGGCCGGTGAGGTCGGCGGACTCCTCGTAGTTCTTTCCGTCGACGGTGAAGGCTTCGTTTCGCACGTAGCACCACAGCACGCAGGCCATCCCCAGCTCGTGCGCGAACTGGAACGCCTCCGAGATCTCCTCTATCTGGCGGTCCGACTCCTCGGACCCGAAGTAGATGGTCGCGCCGACCGCGACGGCTCCCATGTCGAACGCCTGCTCCACGCTGCCGAAGAGTATCTGGTCGTAGTGGTTGGGGAAAGTGAGCAGCTCGTTGTGGTTTATCTTGGCGATGAACGGTATCCGGTGCGCGTAGGAGCGCGCCAGGCTGCCCAGGATGCCGACCGTGCTAGCGACCGCGTTGCAGTCGGCTGCCATAGCTAGCTTCACGATGTTCTCGGGGTCGAAGTAGATCGGGTTGGGGGCGAAGGACGCCCCTGCCGAGTGCTCGACGTCCTGGTCCACCGGGAGTATCGAGAGGTACCCGGTCCCGGCGAGCCTTCCGCGGTCGAACATCGACTGGAGGCTGCGCAACACGCCGACCGGGCGGTCCGAGCCCGCGAACGCCCTATCGACCCAGTCGGGCCCGGGAAGGCACAGGCTGTCGCGTCCGATGCGGGGCGAAGAGAAACCGAGCAGGTCGTCCGCTTCCTTGCCCAGCAGACCGGCGATCTCGTCCGTTTTCATCCGCATCCCCTCCCAGGGCGTCGAGGCCTCGAGTCCGCGGCGAGCGCACCCGCCGCCAGGACACAACCTTCTCGGGCCGCCGTTCGTTTCCTCCGGCCGCGCCCCGAGTCGCATTGCGCGCCATATATATAATACTGTACTGCCATGAAGAAGCACTGGAAGCTCATCGGCCGGATCATAGCGGGCATCGTCATGGCGGTCATCGTGGTCTACGGCGTCTTCGGCATGATCGTCTACTCTTCGGTCGGCCGCTTTCCCTCCGGCCACCCCACCCCGCCTCCGCACATACGCAGCCTCATCTGGCCCACGATCGGCTATCCTGAGCTGGCGAACGCGGGAGCGCCGGTGGAAGCGGAGGTGAGCCTGCCGGGCTCGACGATTGGAAGCCTGGGCACGTTCACCGCGACCCTGACACCGGCGCGAACCGAGCTCGCCGGCCTGACCTACACGATGCCTGCCTCCGCCTACTCACTGGGCACGTCGCACCACTGGCCCGCGGGCACGCTGCACGGGTCGGCGCGGGTCTGGCGGGTCGAGTTCCGGCTTCCTCCCGGAGCCGTGTCCGAGCTTTATGACCTCACGGTCAATGCTGAGGTCGCGGGCAGGGCCTTCGCGGACACGCAGAGGCACGCCCTGTCGATCGTGGCGCCCGGCCGCGGCGAGGACTTCAGCTTCGTCTCCCTGGCGGACGTGCACGTGCACGAGCAGAACATGTCCGGCTTCATGTACACGCAGACCAACAAGGGGATCGCACCCGACGGCAGGCCGCTTTTCTTCGAGCGCGCAATCGACCAGGTCAACCTCCTGCGTCCCGACTTCGTGGTCATCCTGGGCGACTGCGTCCTGGCCCAGCACGCCCCGGGCGAGTACCTGCCGGAGTTCAAGTGGTTCTACTCAGAGCTTGCGAGGTTCCAGGTGCCGGTGTTCGTCCTGCCCGGGAACCACGACTCATACATCAACGGGGTCGACGGCAAGACGGTCTGGGAGGAGAACCTGGGGCCGCTGTTCTACTCGTTCGATTTCGGGCGCGCCCACTTCCTGGCAGTCGACACCAACCAGTGGACGAGCACCGACCGCATCATCATGGAGAAGCTCAACCTCGTCTCTTACCCGCGAAAGTGGCAGGGGCAGGTGCTGGGCGCCACGGACGAGCGCAAGCCGAAGACCTACGTCGGCCAGCTCGCCTGGATTAACCGCGACCTCGCCTAGCACCCCGACGACCATCCGACGTTCATGATGATGCACCACGACCCGTTCAGGCCGAACGGCAAGGCGATCTCCTGGAGGAACGAGCGTTTCGCCGGGGTCTATTCGCTCGGCGGGGGCGGCGTCGGGAGCACCGCCCTCAAGGAGCTGGCCTCCCTCTACACGGTCGACTACGTCCTCACGGGCCACATGCACAGCGATTACGTGGGAAGCGTCCAGTGGGCGAACCGGAGAGGCAGCACCGCCTACGTCAACCAGACCATGGTCTACTTCGACGAGGGTGGGGAGAAGGACTCGTACCCCGGCTACCGCCTCTGGAGCGTCAAGGGAGGCGCGGCCTCGGGCTACACCTACCTCGATGATTTCCACTCCACGCCGCTGTACGACGGCTCCAACCTGAAGGGCCTGACCGACCTGAGCAAGCTCCACACGCAGGCGCTGTCGGGCGCCACGACGCAAACGGGTTTCTCGGTGTCCAGCTACCTGGGCGTAGGCATGCCGGTCAGAGGCCTCATCGGCGTTTTCCCCGCCGGCTCGAAGAGAGTCTCGCCGGGCGCGAACGCGTACCAGTCGGTACCCGTCCCGGCTGACCCCTCAAAGGTGCTCCTCTACCTGAGCACGGTCGTTCCCGCCGGCAAGCCCGGCACCGACCCGTCGACCCCGGGGATCCCCGCGAACGAGACTATTACAGTCCGCTAGCCGTCAGAGCCCGTACCCCCGCGTGTCGCTTCCACCCTGCGCGAAGCCCTTGTAGCTGAAGTACATCGGCCGTTCCGCCAGAACCGGCACCGAGGAGGTCAGTATCAGCGACGCGTCCATGTCCGGCCCCAGCACCTGGTTCACCGAAACGGTCGAGCGCGTGCCCGGCGTCACTTTGACCTTCTGCACGATGTTGATCCCGTCAGGCTTCACGAACGTGAGCGTGATGGACGCCGTGGAGCTGTTGGGGTTCTGGATGCTGATCCACTCGTCGAACGAGCCGTCCGTGGAGTTGGAGCGCGTGGTGCCTTCCGCGAAGTAGAAGGTCTTCCTCGGCGCC
>DAIQAV010000029.1:0-17250 GCA_036781505.1 Candidatus Anoxymicrobiaceae bacterium
TCATGACGCCCCACCCGAACATGATGTCCCTCAGATAAGGATGGTCGTAGCGGCCGTGGTACCACTCGTTGCCCGCGCCCTTGCCCAGGGGAACAGCGCCGTTCTTCCTGCAGATCGACTGGATGCGCTTCATGCGACCGGCGACCTCGACCTTCTTGCCCTCGCAGCCGAGAATGGAGAAAGCGCCCGTCTCGAACGAGTATCCAAGGGCGGCAAGCCCCTTGAGCGCGGTCTGCATGGCCTGCTCCTTGACGGCGCTGCTTGAAGCCTTGCGCACGCGCATCGCGAAAGCGCTCTCCTCGGCGTCGCTGATGCGTATAGTCTCCGGGATAACCCCGTGCTGCAGCATCTCGCGCACCGACTGCACGCCGCCCTCAAACTCCTTGAACAGCAGTCCGCGGTAGTCGTACTCCTGCGGCAGCGGGCGGACCTTCATCGTCGCCTGGGTGATGATGCCGAGTGTCCCCTCCGAGCCGGAGATCATCCTCACCATGTCGGGGCCCGTCGCGCAGGCCGGGACGTCACGCGTCTCGATGATCCCGCGCGGGGTCACCATGCGCACCGACTCGACCATGTCCTCGATCTTCCCATAGCCGGTGGACTGCCTCCCGGCCGAGCGGCTGGCTATCCAGCCGCCGAGGCCGCTGAAGAGGAACGACTCCGGCGCGTGGCCCAGGTAAAGGCCTCGCTTGCTGAGCTCCGCCTCCAGTTCGGGTCCCCAGATGCCCGCCTCGAACGTGGCGGTGCGGCTCTCCGGGGTGACCTTGATGACCTTATCCATGCGCCGCAGGTCGACGCTGATAGCGGCCGAGAAACCATTGTCGAAGGGCTCGATGCCGCCAACGACGCTCGAGCCGCCGCAGAACGGCGTGACCGCGATGCCCTCATCCTCGGCGAGCTTGAGGATTATCACGACCTCTTTCTCGTTCAGCGGGTAGACAACGGCGTCAGGCGGGTTGCTCACCTGGTTCAGCCGCGCGCGGAGGAGGTCGCGGTAGCTCTTGCCCAGGGCGTGGTAGACGCGGTCCTTCTTGTCCGTCCGCACGTTCTCTTTGCCGACGATGGATTCGAAGGACGCGAGCTTCTCGGTGCTGAGCCTCGAGGCGCGCAGCTTGAGGGCCTCCAGGTCGGGGTCAGGGACGCGGACCTTGTCCACCTTGATGCCGAGCTTGTCCTCGAGGAACGGTATGTAGGTCGGCCTCTCCTCGACGGGGTAGGTCTTGTTGATGTCTCCCCAACCCCACCAGCGAGTCTCTATGTCCTTGGCTTTCGTCATGAGTCCATTCCCTTCGGCTTGAGCCGCCTGGCGGCTGTCCGGTCCTGTCTCGGGTCGTCAGATTCGGTGATGGGAAAACGGGACGGGGATCCGCTCCCTGACTCTCTTTTCGGCATCCTGTCGCAGCGCCTCGTCGTTGGTCGAGTCGTCCATCAGCGCCCTCCCGGGTCTCGGTCCTCAAGTGAATAATATATCGGCCCGGTACGGCATGCCAGACGTGTGCCTGGAAAGGTGCGGTGGTGGGGGTGGCGCCGCGGAGCTTTCATTTAGTGGAGCAAGCCTTGCTCCCACTGGGCCTGGTATTCGGCTTCGCGGGGGTCTGACCCCAAATCTTGCGTTGGCTACATGAACTGCTTGATGACGCGGTTCAGGTCGGAGACGTCTATGGGCTTGAGCAGGAAACCGTCGGCTCCCACCGACTCCATCCTCTTGCGGGTATCAGCAGAGAGGCTTGCGGTGATCGCCACGACCGGTATGTCGCGGCTGGTCTCCTTGATGGTCCGGCACACCTCGCTGCCGGACAGACCCGGCAGCAGGACGTCCAGCAGGACCAGGTCGGGCTTGACGTCTGTGATGACGTCGAACACCTCGAGCCCGTCCCGCACCACTATGACGTCGTAACCCATCCTGTCGAGAACGACCCGGTAGGTGGTGACTATGTCGTCGTTGTCGTCGACGATCAGTATCTTTTTCTTATCACTCATCAGGACCTCGCAGCGGCAAAGTGAAGCAAACCGTTGTGCCCGTCCCAACCTTGCTCTGGAGCGTGACACTGCCTCCGTGCGCTTCTACTATACCCTTACTGATTGCAAGACCCAAACCGGTCCCACGCTTCTCCGACCTGGTCTCCGCGTGAGCCCTGGACCACTTGTCGAAGATCGTTTCAATGGCGTCATCGGGTATGCCGAGGCCGGTGTCCTTGATGCAGACGCGGGCCCTGTCGGCGGTCTCTTTCGCCACGGATACGGTGACGCTGCCTTCCTCCGTGAAGTTCAGAGCGTTGCCGACCATGTTCTGTATGACCTGGTAGATCCTGTCGCGGTCGCAGGTCACCATGACCGGTTCTTCGGGCGCGGCGAGCACCAGGTCAACGCCTTCGTGCTGCGCCAGCGGCCGGTCGGCCTCCACGACCTCCGCAGCCAGCGTGCCCAGGTCGACTTCGGCAGGTAGTATATCGAGCTGGCCGGCCTCTATCTTGGTGAGGTCGAGCAGCTCAGAGGTGAGCGTGGTCAGCCGGTCTATGTTTCTCTCGGCGATTCCCAGCATCAGTTTCTGGTCCTCGTTGAGCGGGCCTATCATCTCGCGCAGGACGGTCGAGACGCCCATCTTCATCGAAGCCATCGGGGACCGGAGCTCGTGTGAGGCCATCGAGACAAACTCGCTCTTGAGGTCGTCGAACTCCTTCAGCCTGTCGTTGGCCTCCTGCAGCTCGATGGTGCGCTCCTGCACCTTTCCCTCGAGGTTGTCGTAGAGGTCTTTAAGGCGGCCGGCCATGCTGTTGAACTCGTTCGCGAGCTCGGTCACCTCCACCCCATCGCTGATGGTCACCCGCGTCGAGAGGTCTCCCGCGGCGATCGCCTTCACGCCGTTCTGCAGGTCCTTCAGCAGTCGGGCTGCGGTCCGCGCGATCATATAGGCCAGCGCCAGGCCACCGACCAGCAGTACCAGAATGACCAGTATGCTTACATCACGGAGCCTGTCTATCGCGGCAAAAGCGTCGCCGCTGTCGGTGGTGGCCGTGACCCCCCAACCGGCCTCGGGGATGGAGTCCCAGGAGGAGACCACCTCGTGCCCGAAGAGGCCCTGCGACTCGCCCTCCCCCTTCTCCCCGCGCGCCGCTTTTGCCGGGGCCGCCTCGGAGTTCATCGGTAGACGGATGAGCCTGCCGACGGTGGTAGAGCCGACCCCGCCGCCGTTGTTGCGGAAGTATGCCACGCTGATCTTGCCCGCCACCCGGTCGGACAGCAAGATGCGTCCGCCCGCACCGAGGCCGGAGGTTTCACTGAGCTCACTCTCGAGCTCGGGCGATCGCGTGTTCGATACAACGGCACCTGTCACCTGGTTCGAGCCGGGTTTGCTTATCGGGAAGACCTTGATGATTCTCAGCCCTTGGGAACCGACGTCGAAGGTCACCACTGGATGACCGGGCTTCAGCTCGCTGAGCAGTTGCGGGTCCGCGTTCTTCAACGCACCGGCGTCCGCCGGAACTTTGACTGAGGCTATGACCGTGCCACCCACAGTTGTTACCAGAATCCCGGTGACCGAAGCCGAGCCGGACGAACCAACGGACATCAGGCGGGCCAGGTCGCCCCCGATCGCCTGGTTGTCCGGGCTGTCCGCGGCATATGCCTGGATGTCAGCCACGAGTTTTGGGTCGGCAGCCAGGCTGTCGAGCACTGGGCTCGAGTCGCGCAAGGCGAGCTCGACCTCGCCACTCGTCCTCGACACCACGCCCTCCATCGACTTGAACACCTGCTCCCTGAGCTCGGCGCGAGCGATGAAGTAGGTGAACAACAGCACGACGGTGCCGGTGACAACGATGGCGATCGCCACCATTACGGCAAGCCTGCCTTTCAGGCTCTTTGCAAACTTCAAAGATGTCTCCCGGGCCGGGTTGACCTGCGTCAGCTGGTCGTGGACCTCATTGTTGCATACCTCTATTTATTAAGCACAGGGAGCCGGCCGCCCTTCGCGTTTGACCCCCGGCCACACCCACTTTATACTTCGAACATGGGGGAGGACCATGGTTAACACAGGTACCCAGAAGCTGCTCCGGATCGGCGAGCTGTCCAGGCGCACCGGGATATCGACCTCTGCCATCAACTATTACGTGCGAGAGGGCCTTCTTCCTCCGCCGCTCAAGACCGCGCCGAACATGGCTTACTACGACCCCGGCTACATCGACATGGTCAACTCCATCAAGATCCTGCAGCGCGAGAAGGGGCTGTCTCTGAACGAGATCAAGGCCCTGCTCGAGCAGGGCCAGTTCTCCTGGCCGGAGGGGTTCCCTCCAGAGGACTTCTCCGGAGTCGACGGGACCGCGGGGGGAAGCCGCAGGGCGCTGGACCGCCGCAAGCACATCATGAGCATCGCCGCACGGGTCTTCGCCGAGAAGGGCTACTACGCGACAACGATCGCGGACCTGGCCCAGGCGGCCGGTATCGCCAAGGGAACGATCTACTGGTACTTCAGCAACAAGCGCGCGATCATGCTGTGCATCCTTGACGACATCTCGGGCGAGATAACCGGCACGTTCGGCGCCGTCCTGCGCGACGCGCCAAACGGCCTGCAGGCCCTGCTCGACTGCGTCGAGCCGGCTCTGCTACTGCTCGAGAGGCACGGCCCCATCTACCTCATGTACTTCCTCGAGATCGGGTCGACCGACAGTTCGATCCAGGAGAAGTTCAGGCAGATCTACCAGGCCGTGCACGCCGGCGCGCGGATTGCGGTGGAGCGCGGGATCGACGACGGCCACATCCGCAAGGTCAACTCCGACCTGGCCGCCTACGCCGTGATGGGACTGGTCGAACGAGTGAGCGAGATCGGCGGCCTCTCGAGTCACCGGATACCTGTCGAAGAGCGAGCCGCGGAGACCAGAGAGATGGTCAGGCGCGCTCTCGCCCCCGACGGCGCTTTCTAAACCCTCAGGCTGTCGTAAGGCTCGGTGAACAACCAGGTCGAAAGATAGCGCTCGCCCGTGTCTGGCAGGATGACCGCGATCAGCTTACCCTCGTTCTCCGGCCTCGCCGCGACCTGCAGGGCGGCCCACGTCGCGGCGCCCGACGAGATGCCCGCCGGTATGCCCTCCAGCTTGGCCAGCTTCTTGGTAGTGGCTCCCGCGTCGACGTCGGTCACGGTGATGATCTCGTCGATGAGGTCCACGCGCAGTATCTCGGGAATGAAACCCGCCCCGATGCCCTGGATCCTGTGAGCTCCCGGGCGGCCGCCCGAGAGCACCGGGGAGCCCGCCGGCTCGACCGCTATCATCTGGACTGTGGGCTTGAGGTCCTTGAGCACTTCACCGCAGCCGGTGATCGTCCCGCCCGTGCCGACGCCGCTGACCACGATGTCGATCTTGCCGTCGGTGTCTTCCCACAGCTCCCTGGCCGTGGTCTCGCGGTGGATGCGGGGGTTGGCCGGGTTCTTGAACTGCTGTGGCATGTAGCTGTTCTTGATCGCCCCGAGCATCTCTTCCGCCTTCTTGACGGAGGCACTGATGCCGTCCTTGCCCGGCGTGAGGAGCACCTCCGCGCCCATGAAAGCGAGCATCTGCTGGCGCTCCACGCTCATCGTGTCAGGCATGGTTATGATCAAGCGATATCCTCGGGCCGCGCACACGAACGCCAGGCCGATGCCGGTGTTGCCACTGGTAGGCTCGATGATCGTGCTTCCCGGCCCGATCAGGCCTCGCTTCTCTGCGTCGTCGATCATAGAGACGGCGACCCGGTCCTTCACGCTGCCAAGCGGGTTGAACGACTCGAGCTTGCCGTACACGTCCGCCACCGAACCCTCGGAGATCCGCTTGAGCTTGACCAGCGGAGTCCCACCTATCGTGCCGCTGATGTCGTCATATATCCGCTTCATCGCCGCCCCTCCCGCTCGCCTTTTCCCTCACGCCGTCATAAGAGCCTGACGGCGACCTCCTCGCCATCTCTTAAGACTTCAGGATCGAAAACGAAATACAGGTCATCCGACTTAGCCGGGACCTCGAAAGCCACTTTACCACTAACCGCTCCGCCCACCTTGACTTCACCGTCAGGAAACGTCGGCCCGGGAAAATACAGGCCGGTCCCGTAGACCTTGCCCTCCCGGTCCTGCAGCGACATCTGCAGCAGAGACGAGACAAGCACCGGACTTGCGCCCGCGTTGCGCACCTTTACGTCGCACACGACGAAGCGGTCGCCCTTCAGTGGTCTCTGGATGGCCGCGCCGTCGGAGGAAAGCGAGCCGCTCACAGAAACCAGGAGGTCGCGGGCCCGGACTTCCTCGCCCGTCGCCGCCGCCCTGGACGGCAGCTTCCTCTTCTCGGACTTCGAGGCCTTCTCCGCCGCCCCTTCCGCAGCCTGGCCGTTCCCGGTTATCCCGTTCAGGAAATCGCCCGCGCTTTCGAGGACGCCCTTTCTTGGGGCCGCCTCACCGGTGAAGACCACCAGGGACGCGATGCCTCCAACCAGCAGGGCGAGCGCCGCGAAGCCTGCCACCATGTAAAAGGCAATCCGGCGTTTCGGGATATCTTTGCGCGATCTGCGAGCCGGTGCTTTCTCCGCAAGGGGCGCGGCGCACTCGAGGCAGAATCGTGAGGTGTCCTTGTTGGGTGTACCGCAGCTGCTGCATGTCTTCATGTCACCTGGATTCTACACGAAAAAAGACCCCGCTGGTCGGGGTCGCTTCACATGCCGGGAGGGGGAAGGCCTGCCGTCTCTAAGGCTCCGCCTCTACGAGACCAAGTGGTGATACCTTATGTAGTACCAGAACAGCTTCAGCACTCTGCGGTCGACCTCCCGATGCTTTATCTAAGCATTCAAGCCGCTACGGCGACTCTCCTTTGAAAAGGATATCACCGGGCTTTGAAAGCGGCCCCGCGAACGGGTCGGGCGGTCGTATCCTCACGCTCAGCGCGCTCCAACCCCGCGCGACCGGCTCCCAGTATTGCCTTGTTAGACGAAAGCACGCGCGGGCGATGGTTCCTGCCAACGGCACGGCCTGAAGCAGCGGGTGGTGCCGTCCGTGGCGTGCGATATACTCTTGAACGGCGAAGCGGGCAACGTGGGCGGGTGCTTGGAAAGGAGTCACCTTGAGGGTAAAGAGGATAGACCATGTCGGTGTCGCGGTCAGGGACAAGGAAAAGGCGTCCCGCTTTCTCGAGGACGCGCTCGGCGCGCGTAAGGTGCTCGACGAGCCCTGGACATTCCGGGGAGAGGATTTCAACTGGGCTTACTTCGACCTGGGGGAGAGCGGCCGCATCGAGCTCATCAGCTCCCCCGACCCTGAGAACTTCGTGAACAAGTACATCGAGAAGAGGGGCGAGGGGCTGCACCACGTCACCATCCAGGTCGAGAGCATCCAGGAGGCCCTCGAGTCGCTGCGGGCCATGGGTATCGAGCCGCTGGACGTGAACCTCTCCGACCCGCACTGGAAAGAAGCGTTCATCAGCCCCAGGGACTCGTTCGGCGTGTTGATACAGCTTGCGGAATTCGACGAGGAATACTGGGCGGACCGCATGGCCTCAAGCAGGCCGGGCGGCGGCCCCGCGCTCTGACTTCTTACAGTTTCATCCCGTAGTCGGCGTGCTTCTTCTCGAACCCGAGGCGCTCGTAGAAACCCTTGGCCTTCTCGTTTTCCACCTCGACGCTGACGTCCAGCTCCTCGCAGCCCATGAGCCTTGAGATCCTCTTGGCCTCTTCCACCAGGATGGCGCCGACGCCCTTGTTCTGTGCTTCCTTGGTGACGATCAGCTCGGTGATGGCCGCATAGTTGCCGCCGTGATACAGCGAAGGCAGGATGACGAGGATGAGGAGGCCCATGGTGCGCTTCCTCTCCTCCGCCATGATGAAAGTCCACTCCGGGGAGGCCAGCATCTTTCTCAGTGTGCTATACCACGTCACCGGGTTCACGTCCCCGGAGACACCTATCGCCTCACCCAGCTCCCTGATGAGAACGGCCACCTGCTCCTCATCAGACAGTGTCGCCTTACGAATATCCACAGCGGTCCTCCCCTGCCGTTGGTGCAATCGCTCAAAAGAATATCACAATTCGCCGGGCTAAAAGTACAAGACTCTCAGGTGTCCTGCAAGCGGTCGTATCGACCGCGGGGGCGGCGGGCCACCAGGGCCGCTGGCACCACCGGCGCCGCATGCATAGAATGGTGTCACCATCATGGAGGGTGCATGAGTCCCAAAGGCAAGAGGCCTCAAGAGAACACCAGACAGGCAGTCCTGGAGGCGGCGATCCGCAAGTTCGGCGAGAAGAGCTTCCTGACCGCCACCACCGCCGAGATCGCCTCCGAAGCCCGGGTCAGCGAGAAGACGGTCTTCGACCTGTTCGGCGATAAGAAGACTCTCTACCTCGAGGTGCGCGAGCACATCAGGCGAAGCGCGATAAGCGACATGCTTCCGCTGCTGCCCATCGGCGCGGGCGCCCCGCGGATACTGAGGGCGCTGGGCCGCGAGTTCCTGCGCGAGGTGTCCCGCAACAGCGACAGGGCAAGAGTGAGCCTGCAGTCGATCACCGCGATCGACGACCCGGAGATCAAGAAGAGCACTCAGGAGTTCTTCCTGGAGACGCACTCGCTGGTCAAGCGCGTTCTGAAGAACGGCCAGGAGGCCGGTCTGGTCTCCAGGGAGCTCGACCTCGATCAGTTCGCCTGGACCTACGCCATGGCGCTGCACGCGGTCGGGTTCGTCACCTTGATGGGTTATCCACAGCGGATGAGCGAGGACTCCGCCCTGGTGTTCCTCAACCGACTCATCGACACGATCGAGCCCGGCGCGTAAAGCTACCCGTGGGACGGAGCACTAGGCCTGCTGCATCACGTCGAAGAACACATCCAGCGCGAAATTGGGATCGAACCCCGCAACGGACTTGCGGTCCAGGTCCAGCAGCACCGAGTAGGTCAGCAGCGCGGCGAGCGACAAGAACAGCCAGGAAGTCTTATCCGCGTCGGCCACCAGCTTGAGCCTTCCCTCGCGCACATCGGTGTCTATCAGCCAGGCGATCGCGGCGGCGCCGTTGGTGAAGGTCTGGATCTCGTCGGTCTTGATCACCTCGTCGACTATCGCCACGGCCTCGGCGAGTATCCTGGCCAGGCCCCTGTTCCTGCGGATGAAGTCGCTGTAGGACTTGAGGATCTCCTTGATGACGGTGAACGAGCTCTCGCCGGTCAAGCCCTGCTGCACGGGCGCGAGTATCTCGCGTATCAGTCGGTCCATCGCCGCGTCGCGCGACGCTATGAAAAGCTCGGTCTTGCCGGAGAAGTATTTGTACAGCGTCTTGGGCGAGACCCTCGACTGGCGGGCCACCTCCGCCATCCGTGTCCCGTAGTAGCCCTCGCTGCCGAAGAGCTTCACGGCCGTCTTGAGTATTCGCTCGCGCTTGTCGTCGTCGTTGTCGGCCACGCCAAAACCCTTTCGGGAGGATAACCGTCCTTGAACCGGTTTTATAGCAATCGCGAACTTTTTTCAATCTGAGTTCGTCCAATCGACGACAGGAAGGCAAGGCTAGCAGGCGCGAGGCGTGTGTCCACGATTGGTCATGTTTGCCAATTGCCCGGGATTTGGCGATAATATTGGGTCTATGTCCGTACTATGCAGACACGTGGACCACACATAAAGCCATTATTATGGTCTTGACGCGAAAACATTCAAATCTGGTGGCGCTGATCGTAGCCTCGGCTGCGGTCGTCCTGCTGTGCCCGCTCCTGTTCTCAGGATGCGGCGGGAGCACCGAGGCGAAGCAGGCGGGGCAGTCGAGGGCGGACCTCGACGCGCTGTTGAAAAAGGGCACCCGTCCCAACGAGTTGGGCATGGTCATGGTGCTGGAGTATCACCGCATCAAGGCGACCGAAGGTGACTTCACCCGCAGCATCGACAACTTCAAGAAAGACCTGCAGACCCTCTACCAGAAGAATTATCGCCTCATCTCCTTCAACGACCTCATGACCGGGAACATCGGCGTGCCGGCTGGAACGACTCCGATTGTTTTCAGCTTCGACGACTCGACCGAGAGCCAGTTCAGGTACCTCCCCCAGGGGAGCGGCACCACCATCGACCCGGAGTGCGCGCTCGGCATGATGCAGGCCTTCCAGAAGCAGCACAATGACTTCGGGTGCACGGCTCTCTTCAACGTGCTGCCCGCGATGTTCGAGCAGGAGAAGTACAAGGACCAGAAGCTCACCTATCTGGTGAAGAACGGGTACGACATAGGTAACCACACGGAGAGCCACGGCAACCTTGCCAAGCTCAGCGACGACAAGGTGCAGGCCGACATCGCGGGGCAGCAAAAGAATATCGTGAGCATAGATCCCAAGACGAACGTGAGCGTCCTCTGTCTCCCCTACGGCGCCGAGCCCCAGAACAAGGCGCTGATGTTCAGCGGCTCATCCGCGGGGACGAGCTATCACTATGATTGGTCGCTGCTGGTGGGCTCCAACCCGTTCTATCCGATGTACCACTACAAGAACCCCGGGCAGATCATCCCGCGAGTCCAGGTCATGGACTACAACTCGACCTCCGGCTCGGGGGCGGACGGCTCGGGCTACTGGCTGCGTTACTTCGACCGGCATCCAGAGCTGCGATTCGTAAGCGACGGGAACAGCAAGACGGTCTGCGCGCCTGCATACATGCAGACGCGAGTCATGGGGAACAAACTCCCCAAGGGCGTGCAGTTTCTGGGCTACTGAGCAAGCGGCAAGGCAAGGGACACTGAATGGCAAGAAAGAAGACCTTCTCGAACAGGCGCGGCGGCGCCCTGAGCGGCAACCGGCGGCCCAGGCTGTCGTATAGCGAGCTCGAAGACCGCAGGCGCGAGACCGAGAGTAACGGCGGCGCCAGGAAGGCCGCCCCGCGAGAGATGTCCGCTCGCGACCCCAGGGGGCGCACCGGCGATCGGCCCGCGCCCAAGCCCAAGCACAGGGCGAGCCAGGGCCCGACCGGCTTCCACGTCGCGATCGGCGCGGTCTGCATCCTCGCGGTAGTCATCCCGCTCTGGTTGTTCGTGTTCGTGCTGCCGTCGCCGATCGGCGGGCTGACGCCGTCGGTCGGGTCCTGTGTCAAGACCGGTAACGTGCAGGTCAAAGCGACGATCAGCAAGTCGTTCAATCCCCAGAACGTGACTATGAAAGTGGACGGCAAGGACGTCGGGCCGAGCATGCAGGCCGACAAGAAGTCGGTGTCGGCGAGCCTCCCGCTGGCCGACGGCAAGCACAGCGCGTCTCTGGTGTTGAGCGCGGGCGGCATGATGGGGCAACGGACCGCGAGCTGGTCCTTCACGGTGGACTCGACCCCCCCGAAGTTGAGCATCACCAAGAAGGCCATCAAGGACCTCAAGGGCGGCGGCCAGGCCGTGAGCATCGACCTGGAGGGCACCGTCGACGACAAGGACGCGACCGTGACGATAGCGGATAAGCCGGTGACGGTGGACAAGACCGGAAAGTTCGTTTACGCGACCACGTCGACGCGCGTTCAGAGCCTCAAGGTGGCGGCCAAAGACAAGGCCGGCAACGAATCGAGCGACTACGTGATCACCCAGAAGGCGCCGCAGGCGAAGGGCGCACACGTCTCCATATACATCGCCGGAAGCGACACCGACCTGGCGAAGATGATCGCCCTGACTGAGAGGACGGAGCTCAACGCGCTGGAGATAGACCTCAAGGACGAGGCGGGGATGATTGGTTTCAACCTCGACTACCCTCTGGCCCAGCAGGTCAAGGCCACCACCAACTACATGGACCTCGAGTCCGTGGTCGACCAGATGAGGTTCAAGGACATCTACGCGATCTGCCGCATCGTCTCGTTCAAGGACCCGAAGCTGGCGAAGGCGAGGCCGGACCTTACGGTGCAGGACAAGACCACAGGCCGCCCCTGGAGCGCGGGCGTGTGGCTCGATCCCTATTCCAGGGAGGTCTGGGACTACGACCTGGCCGTCGCCGAGGCCGCGGCAAAGGCGGGGTTCAACGAGATACAATTCGACTACTGCAGGTTCCCCTCGGACGGCAATACCAGCACCTGCAAGTACCCTCACCAGGACGCGCGCCCTCCGGGGCAGGTGATCGACGACTTCCTGAGCTATGCGCGGACGAGGCTGGCGCCGTACAACGTCTTCATCTCCGCCGACCTGTTCGGGCTCACCGCCAGCAACCAGGGCGACATGAACATCGGTCAGCGCGTCGGCGACGTGGCGAACAGGGTCGATTTCATATCGCCGATGGTCTACCCGTCGCACTACAGCCTCGGCGAGTACAACGTCAAGGTCCCCGAGGCTAACCCGTACGATATCGTCTCCAAGTCGCTTCAGGACTTCAAGAAGAAGATGGCGGGCAAGCCCGCGCAGTTGCGCCCGTGGCTGCAGGACTTCAGCCTCAAGATACGCTACACGCCTGACATGGTCAGGGCGCAGATAGACGCCTGCGAGAAGTTAGGCGTACATCAGTGGCTGCTCTGGGACCCCGACTGCACCTACAGTGAGACGGCGCTCAAGCCCCAGAAGAAATAGCGGGGCCGACACGCGGTGCGTCCGCGACTACTGCCACCTCTTCAGGGTGCTCAAGGTCTCTTCGGCTTCTTTCTCGGCATCCTCGCGGGATTTGCCCGAGTCCTTCTCGATCATGTCGGCAAGGCGCTTTATTACCTCGTCCCTGTCGGCGACGAACGCATCGTGCACCATGCAGAACTGGCAGAACTCTCCGCGTTCGCTGCCCTCGGGCCAGTCCTCCGCGTTGATGGGCAGTCCGCAGGACTGACAGACCGTCCCCTCGGTCGCATCGGCCACGGCTATCATCTCCTTTCATGTTCATAGCTGCTCCCCCCCGATTTCTACGCTTGGCTTGCATACCCTTCATTGCCGAATATCATGGCCCTGGTGCGGTGCGCCGAAATAGATTTGAACAGGAAAGCAACTACCTGGAGGAACGATGAACCTTCCCGAGGATCCCGACTGGTTGTCACCCGAGCAGCTCGAGATCGCGCGACAGATCCTGGAGGGACGCGTGGAGCGCAGGGACTTCCTGCGAAAGGCCGGCAAATGGGCCGGCGGGCTGCTGCTGGCGGGAGCGCTCGGCAGCATCATCGGGTGCGGCGCCGAGGAAGTCGCCAGGACCACCACGCCCGCCAGCGCGCCCGCAAGCGCTCCGGCGGCGGCCGCACGGTCGGGGGCCGACCTTGCGGTCGCTCACGGGACCGGAGACCCCGGGGCACTGGCGCGAAAGGCCATCGACGCTATCGGGGGGATGGGCCGGTTCGTAAAACAGGGGAACGTCGTCGTGATAAAGCCCAACGCCTCCTTCATGGACGGGCCGCAGGGCGGGACGAGCACGCATCCCTCGGTCGTTTCCGAGGTCATCAGCATGTGCAAGCAGGCCGGCGCTTCCCGTGTCATCGTGACCGACCACTGCCTGCGCGGCGACTATCAGACCTGCTTCGAGAGAAACGGGATCGGAGCGGCGGCGCGCGCGGCTGGAGGCGAGGTCATCGCCTACGGGGGCAGCGACAGCAGCCAGGGCCGGGCGACGCCGATCCCCGGGGGCGTCGCCATGCGCCAGGCGAGCATCTATCCCCTGGTCCTGGACGCGGACGTCTTCATCACCGTGCCGAAGGCCAAGCACCACAGCGGCGCCGGCCTGTCGCTTGGGATGAAGAACCTCATCGGGGTCACAGCGAACATGTCGAGCGTCCACAGCAACGGCCTGTACGAAGGCATCGCCGATATCGCATCCGTGGTAAGGCCCGACCTCTCGGTCATCGACGCGTCGATAGTGCTCACGACGAACGGCCCCGGCGGGCCGGGACAGGTCAAGGACCTGGGGACGGTCATCGCCAGCAGTGACTTCGTGGCGGCGGACAGCTACGCGTGCACGCTGTTCGGGATGACAGCGTCGTCGGTCGGCTACGTGGCCGCCGCCGGCAGGCGAGGGCTCGGACAAGTGGATTTCAACACGCTGAAGATCGCGAACGTGTGACGTGGGCAAGAAAGCGGGCAGCGGGAGGAGGCGGCGAAGGCTCGCCGTCACCAGGCGCGTGGTGCAGGCCGCGTTCCTGGCCCTGTTCGTGCTGCTGGCTATCGAGGCCGCCTATCCCCCGCTGAGGCTGCCCGCGTCCAACTTCCTGTTGAGGCTCGACCCGCTGGCCGCGGTCGTGTCCATCATCACCGTGCACAGCCTGGCCGTGATCGCGGAGTTCTGGCCCGCGTGGGTGCTGCTGGGGCTGACTGCTCTCAGCGGCCGGTTCTTCTGCGCCTGGATATGCCCGCTGGGGACGTGCTTCGACGCCGCCGGAGCCGCAAAGCCGAAGGCGCTCAGGTACTACCAGCCTTCAGGCAGCGAGGTCCGTGAGCTGACGGAGTCGGGCGGGTCGGCAACCGGCCGGCTCAGGCGCGCCCCTAAGTATGTCTTTCTGGTGCTGGTGCTGGGGCTCGCGTTCGCCGGCGTGAACCTTCTGTATATCGGCAGCCCGATGGTGGTCGCCAACCGCACCGTCTACCAGCTGCTGGCGCCCGCCGTTCCTTTCCTGTTCATCGGTCTGGTGCTGGTGGCTTTCTTCTACCGGCCCAGGTTCTGGTGCGACGACCTCTGCCCGATGGGTGCGTTGATGAGCCTCGTTTCGGCTGCGGGCAAACGCCTGCCCGCCCGGGTGAGCCCGCTTGCGGTCGTCAAAGAGCCTGACGCCTGCATCTCCTGCGGGGCCTGTTACAAGACATGCGACTTCGAGGTGGCCGAGCCTCTGGTCTCGCAGCGCGGCGGCCAGCTGGTCTCGCTCGACTGCACCGGCTGCGGCGAGTGCGTCGAGGCGTGCCCCGCGGGTGGAGCGCTGGCCCTGGAGAGCTTCGGCCTGCGGCTGGCGGCTTCAGGAAAGAAGGGCGCGAAGCCGGTTGAACAGCGGCTGCCGCAGGTGGCCGGGAGTTCTGAGGCCGGCGGCAGGTTCGCGCTGGGGCGGCGCGAGTTCATCGAGTCGGCTGGGCTGGCGGCGGTCATGGTCGCGGGCTATTGGGTCGGGCTGAAGAAGTCAGCCGCGCCGGTGCTGAGGATGCCGGGCGCCCAGGACGAGCAAGCCTTCCTCTCCAGGTGCAACCGCTGCGAGGCGTGCGCCAGGGCCTGCCCACCTGGTTGCCTGAAGCCGATGGGGCTGGACTCCGGGCTGCAGAAGCTCTGGACCCCGCGGTTCGTGCCGCGAGAGGCCGGCTGCGTGTTCGACCAGTGCGGGCAGGCCTGCCAGGGCGTCTGCCCGACAGGCGCGATAGAGAAGATCGACCCCAAGCACGTGCGCATCGGCCAGGCGCACGTGAACGAGCGGACGTGCCTGGCGTGGCGAGGCAATCCTTGCCTGGTCTGCTACGAGCGGTGCCGGTTCAACGCCATAAGCCTCGACAGGGAGCGTCCCGTGGTGCGGGCGGACAGATGCACCGGCTGTGGCGCCTGCGAGGAGACATGCCCGACCAGGAAGGCGAGCATCAACGTGCGGCCGATCTAAGCGGGGACAGGTACTTTCTACTTATTTTTCTACTTTGTCGAACGCGGTTTCAGCGCTCCGCCGTAAAAGTAGAAAAATAAGTAGAAAGTACCTGTCCCCGTCCTCTACCTGGCAAGGTAGGCGCTGATCCCGTCGACCAGGCCCTGGACGTAATCGTCGCTGGTTGTATACCTGTTCTCGATGCAGACGATCGGCACTTTCGAGAGCAGGCTCCCTATCAGGCAGGTGGGATGTCCCACCGGGGTCGAGTTGCCCTGGCTGGTGCCTCCGGTATCGTCCTTGACGGCAAGTCCCATCCTCGGCGCTATGGCCCTGGCAAGGAGATCGCTCTGGGCCGCCACCTTGGGATCGACCACGGTGATCCGTCCCGGATCGGAGGCGGGGCAGCGCGCCGCTCCCGCCGGCGGGCGCATGACGCCGGTGAAGCCGGACGGGTCGTGGTGGAGCCTGACCATCACCGCGCTGCTGTTCCCGATGTCCGCCCTCTGCTTGAGCGAAAGGTAGTCGTTGACGTTCTGCTTGGTGAACACCACGGTGTATCCCGCGTCCTGGAGGAACTTCCTGACCTTCACCGCCAGGTCCCAGTTCTGCTGCAGCTCATCGGGCGCCCCCGTGTTGTCTCCGACGTTGAGGCCGGTGGCGGGGTCGACCTCGCTGCCATCGTGCCCCGAGTGACCGGGGTCGATGCAGATGGTGATTCCTTTTCCCGGGGCGCTGAAGTACATCGGACGCTCCGCGACCACCGGCCTGGAGCTCTTCACGGAGGTGGCGACGTCCTGTCCCGCGCCGACATCGGCGGAGACGTCCAGCGTGTAGCGGCTGTGAGGAGCGACGACGTGATCCCGCACAACGGGATCGCCCGAGGCGAGCGCGTAGGTGAAAGTCACGTCCGCAGACTCTTCGCCGGGGTTCATTATCGCCAGGTAGGTGACGTAGCCGGCGCGAGTGGTCCCTTCGGCGAAGTGCCAGGTGTCGCCCGGGCTCACGGCCCCCGGCGAGTCGTGCCCGCCGTCCCACTTCCCCTGGTAGTCGAAGTACATCGGACGCTCGGCCGCGACTGGGACCGTGCTGGTGATCGTGGTCGAGACATCCTGCCCGGCACCGACGTCGGCGGAGACGTCGATGGTGAAGCGGCTGTGGGATGGGATCTCGTGCGATCGGATCACAGTCTTGCCGGAGCCCAGCATGTAAGTCATCGTAACGTCCGAAGGGGCTTCTCCGGGGTTGGCAACGGTCAGGTAGGTGACGAAGCCATCGCGGGTGGTGCCCTCGGCGAAGTCCCATTCGGTCGAGAGCGACTGAGCGCCGAGCGAGTCGTGGCCGCCGTCCCATTTCCCCTGGTAGTCGAAGTACATCGGGCGCTCGGCGACGACCGGGAGGGTGCTCTCCACCACCGTGGACACGTCACGGCCTCGGTACTCGGGTCCCAGGTCAGCCGCGACGTCGACGGTGAAGCGGCTCATCGCCGCGACCGTGTGCTCGCGGATCACCGGTTGACCCGAGCCCGGCAGGTACGTGAAGGTGACGTCGGACGCCGCGTTGTTCGGGTTCAGCACCGCAAGGTACGTGACGAAGTCGACGCGCGTCGTTCCCTCGGCGAAGAACCACTGCCTCGCCGGCCGCGTCGCTCCCAGCGAATCGTCGCCGCCGTCCCATTTCCCCTGGTAGATGAAGTACATGGGGCGCTCAGCGACCACAGGCAGGGTGCTGTGGATGAAAGTGGCCACGTCGCGCCCGGGACCGACGTCGAGCGACAGGTCGATCGTGAAGCGGCTTGCCGCGGCCACCCTGTGGGTG
>DAIQAV010000030.1:0-17182 GCA_036781505.1 Candidatus Anoxymicrobiaceae bacterium
GAATGGCGCCGTTCGGCCTGCGGAACGCGTTCTCGTACTTCGCGAGTGTCTCGCCGTCGTAGCCGAGGTCGTTCAGCCGCAACAGGATGCTCGACTTGTCGAGGATTCGAAGGACGATCTTCTCGCCGAAGACGGTGGGCAGGACCGCGACGCGGAAGTCGATGGCCTTGGTGCCGACGGTCTTCTCGTAGTGGCCGTCCTGGGGGATCCTCTTCTGAGCGATGTTCAGGTCGGACATGATCTTCACACGCGAGGTAAGCGCGGGCAGCGTCCTGATCGGCAGGCTCTTGACGTCGTGCAGCACGCCGTCGACGCGGTAGCGGATCACGATCTCCTTCTCCTGCGGGTCGAAGTGGATGTCGCTGGCCCCCGCGGTCACCGCCTCGTTGATGACGAAGTTGATGAACCGGACCATCGGCGCGTCGTCGGCGGCGGTCCCCACCAGCGCGGCTAGCTCCTTGTCGTCCACCACGTCGTCCGCGAACTCGTCTGCCTTCTCCATCCCGTCGCCCGATTCGCGGTAATAGGTGCGGATCGCGTCCTCTATGTCGCTCTTGGTCGCGACCACCGGCATGACCTGGTGCCCGGTCGACATCTTGACGTCGTCCAGGGCGAAGATGTTGGTGGGGTCGGCCATGGCGATGATGAGGGTTTCGCCGTCGAACGCCAGCGGTATCGTCAAGTGGCGCTGCGCCATCTTCTCGTCGAGGAGCGCGACGGCGGTGAGGTCGACTCGGTAGGTGGCGAGGTCGACGAACTCCAGGCCCAGGTGCTGGGCCAGCACCTCGGTCAGCTTTGCCTCGGACACGATGCCCATCTCTATGAGCGTGCGCGCCAGGGACTTGCCCGTCTGCTTCTTCTGTTCGAGAGCAGAGAGCAACTGCTCCTGAGAGACGAGGCCGTCTTCTATCAGGAGATGGGTTACCGATTTGGCTTTCTTCTTGGCTTGCGCCATTACCTCAATCACACTCCGCAACATGAATCGGAATACAAGCCGGGGAACTGAAGCTGCCACCGGCTACCCTGATTATACGATTCGATGCCAACCGGTGTAATACCCTCCATCAACCCCGGGCCGCCGTCACAGCTCCGGCCGGGTGTCGACCACGTGAAGCTCCTTCATGCCGCCCTTGACCCGGAGCCTCTCCACCAGCTCCTCCAGGGGCAGGAACACTATGTTGTTCGGCTTGACCTCGGTGGCGAGCAGCAAGCTCTCGTCGATCTTCGCCCGCATCTCCTCCTCGTCGGCTCCCTCCGCAACGGTGGCGTAGACGTCCAGCACGTCCATCTCGAATGGGTCCCCGCCGGCCTTGCCGATCTCGACCTGCCACTCCTTGATGCCTTTCTCGGCGGCCAGAACCGAGAAGAAAGCCCCCTGGTCGACCAGCGTGCCCTTGAGCTTGGTCAGAGAGAAGCCTTTCACCTTGCCGGTTCGCCTGATGTCGGCACCGAGCCTGGGCACGCTCCTGCCGCAGGAGGGGCAAGGCTCGTAGACGATGCCGCCCCTGACAAAATCGCCGCTGCGGAAACGTACGACGCAGGTGCCCCTGCCGTCCAGGCAGGTATAGACCAGCTCGCCGTCCTCGCCTTCGTCGACAGGCTCCTCGGTCTCGGGGTCGATCAGCTCGATGTAGTCCATGTCGGGATAGAGGTGGTAGCCGGTGTCGGTGCCGGGAACGCACTCGGAGTAACCCTTGCGGCCTTCGGTGAAACCCATGGTCGAGACGATGTAGAAATCGTCGGCGCCCATCTTCTCCAAGAGCTCGGACAGAGATTCCTTCATGCCCTTCGGCACGCGCTCGCCCGCCAGTATCAACAGGCGCAGCGACGAGAAGTCGGCCCCCTGGGCGGAGGCGGTCCTCAGCGTATGATAGACGTAGCCGGGCATGCCCACCACGCCGGTCGCCTTCATGCTCTGGGCGGCGCCGATGATGCGCTGCGTGCCCAGCCCCCTGCCGCCTCCGGCGTGCAGCGAGAGTATGCCTGCGCGCTCCAGCCCGTCAGCCACCATCCAGAATCCGAGGTGCGGGGCGAAAGGCATCGCGTTGAGTATGACCCCGTCTCTGTAGTCGAGCTGATCGCCGAAGCCGGCGAGCTCGATGATGCGCCTGCCCGCCTCGGCCATCCGCTCGACGTCGGAGCGGGCGTACATGATCGGGGTGGGGAGCCCGGTCCTCCCGGTGGTGAACTGAACGTGGATGGGCGCGTACTCGGACCAGAGTTCCCTGGTCACGTAGTCCTGTCCTTTGAGGAGGCGGTCAAGGCGCATCCTGGTGAAGCCGAGTTTCGGCATCAACTGCTCGATCGATTTCTCGTCGGGCTTGAGGATGAACTTCTCGTAGAGGTAGGCGTCATCAGCAGTGGGCGCGATGTCGGCCTTGTAGGTGAATGGCAGCTTTCTCAGGTCCTCCACGTGCCGTATGTCCTCGGGCGCGACCTTGGCGTCGTCGAACATCTTGCGGTAGAACGGGCTGTAGGGATAGAGGTTGGAGCGCACGAACCAGGAGAGCTTGCGGTCGCGGTACTCGCGCTGCTCATCGAAGGACATTCGGTCCCAGTTCCGAGAGAATATCTCTCTTGCCATCCTGACGCTCCTTGCAGGTACTGCCTCAAACCCGGTCGATCACATCGTGTAATGATAACGTCTTTGCATCCGCAAGACTAAGAGTGAGCTTGCCGGCCGCTCACGGCCCGGGCTCGCCGTGCAGCCCCAACGGGTCCAGCGTGTACCACGCCGGGCCCAGCAGGACGGCCAGGAGCACCATGACCCCGAGGTCCACCGAGCCGAAGACGGTCAGCCACGACGCACTGTACTTCAGCCCGCCGGTCAGCGTAACAGCGCCCGCGACCAGCAACCCGGCCAGCAGGAACAGGGTGAAGTAGACACCGGTCTGTGACCGCTTCTTGAGGATGACGCCCGCGAACATGCCCGCCAGCCCGATCAGGATCAGGCACGCGCCAGCAAGCCACTGCGGGTAGGAGATCCACGGAGCACGTCCGTTGAAGAAGTCCAGGTCCCACATGAACGGAGAGACGTGTGGAAGGAACCAGCCCACGACGATGCCCTCCGCGACCAGCAGCAGCCCGCTTGCCGCAATGAGCCAGGCGAGCAACCTGACCAGGAAAGGGCGCCTGGTCTCGACGAGCCTGGTGCGAGTCATGTACCCGTTGAAGAACGCTCTTCCCATCCACGAGCGCCAGCCGCCGGCCACTCTAGTCCCCCATGTCCAGGTCGTGGTCGTAGCCTGTGAAGAAGCGCGCGGCCTTCCAGCCGTACCCGGCCACGTATCCCTTGAGCACGTCGCCCAGCTTGAGCGGCGGCGCGTAGCCCTGAAAGCTCTGGACAGCGAAGGCCGTCTCGATGGGCAGCGGCGGGCAGCCCGGCAGATAGGTCCCGCGCCCGGCGTGCTCGCGCGCGCACTCGCCCACGACGAACGTCCGCTCCGCGTCGAGGTCGCGAGGCAGGTCGTCCATCCCCTTCCCCAGGACCACGTTCATCTCTTTCACGTTCGCGCCGTCTCTTTCGAGCCAGAAGTCGAGCGCGACTCTGACCATGCCGGCGCAGCCGAACTGGCAGCACTTCTCTTCTCCCATGAAGACCCGCACCTTGTCGCTGGCGCCGGCCAGGTCGGTGTCGGGCTGGACGAACTTCCTCGCGTGTTCGCTCACCTTGCCACCCGCCACCTCTATATCACGCTCGGAGAGCGGGCCGATCCCGGCCTCGGCCAGGTAGGCCAGGTGCTTGATTTCCGTGGGGTCGAAGCCCATCAACCTGCAGGCCACCGCGTCCACGGCAACCCCGTTCGCCCCCCCGATCATGACTCCCAGCTCGACGGGACGGGCGACCATCGGGCCCTGGCCCTCGCCCGCGACTATGCTGTCGGCGAGCACGAGGTCCGGCGGCCGCACGCGATAGAGGTCGGCGATCTTTTCGTGGAGTGTCTCATCATTGTGGTTCTTGACCCTGTGCGACGGCCTGAGGAACCCGATGTTATTCTTCACAGACAGCGTCACGCGCGCGAACTGGTTGACCTTGATCTTGGGGAGGCTCACGAAGAGGTCGGCCTCTTTCCAGACCGCCGGCACTATGAACGAGTCCTGGACCAGCGCGTCGGGCACCTTCGCTCGGACGTGACGTATCTCATCGAAGTAGATCGGCCTGGCAAGCCCCCTGATGTGCGGGTATATGCCCATGGCGTAGAAGGCGGAGCGGGCCGGCCCCACCACAGCGTCCTCCCCCACCATGACCACCCTTGCACCGAGGTCGGTAAAAGCCATGGCCACGCCTTTTATGAACGCGGGCTGGGTCACCACCCCGACGGTCTCGGGGCTCCTGGAGGGAAAGACGAAGCTGGGCTTGAGCAGCACGCTCTTGCCGTGTGGATCTACTCCGCTGCCGGTGATGATCTCCTTGGCGACCTCGCAGACCCGCGCGGGCTCGTAATCATGCTGTTCGTAGAGGAATACTTTTTCCATCTTCTCCGTCGGCGGCCCGGCGTCAGGCCGGCGCCAGGAACTTGCTGAACTTCATCATCGCCAGGGGGTGCATCGTGGCGCCCTCCAGGCGACAGGTTCCCGACATGAACTTCTGCACCAGCTTCTGGCCCTCGGGGGTGCGCACGAACTTGACCACCTCGAGGCCGGCGCCGATGTTCGCCATCTGCATGAGGGTCTCGTAGTCGCAGACGAGCTTGATGTCGGGCGAGGGCACCACGCCCGGCTCGATGACGATGTAGCCGTCCGAGAAGGTCATGGTGATCGCGGTCTCCGGCTGCTCCACCGGCTCGATCGAGATGACCAGGTTGAGCGTGTTGAGCAGCGCGACCTTCTCCGGCTGCTTCAACAGCTCTGTGATGAGGGACTGCATTATGGCTCCGAGCCCGCTCAGGTTCTCCTCGTCCTTGACGAGGACTCGCTCCTCGGGCCCCCCGGCGGGAACGCAGGGCGCGGGGCGCTGGCGCTGCGCGATGCTGTAGCCGAGCACGGCCAGCCCGCTTCCCACCAGCAGCCACCTCAGCAGGTGATGCTTCTTCTTGCCGACGTCAGCCTTCCTCCCCATCACGGTCTCCTTCCTGGTCCCGGCTCACGCACGGGACACCTTCACAAACATGAAGCCTTCCTCGTCCGGCGTCCACTTCACCACAGCGGGCTCGCCCAGAAGTGCCTTGTAGAATCCGAGCACCCGGCCGGCCAGCATCTCCTCGCTGAACGGGTTCTCTATCCTCACCAGCAGCTCGTCTTCGGCCAGCGATATCTCAGTCGGGTTGCCCATGCCTTTTATGCGCAGGTCCGAGAGAAGCTCCTCGAACGCCCGGCTCTCCTGGATCACAGCCGGCATGGTCGTGTTCTGGCAGATGTACTCACTCTCCAGGTCCACGATCATTCGGCCGACCTCGTCGCCGAGCTCCTCGGTCAGCTCCTTGAAGACGGCGTTGAGGCTGTCGATCATAACGGTCACTATCCGCCTGCCCGTGCTGACCTCCGTCGCGATTCCCCTCACCAGGTCGAACGAATAGCGGTGAGACAGCTCGAGCGGCATGTGGCAGCGCCCGCAGCGCTCGACCGAGTAGTCACCGGGCAGGGCCACCGGCAGCATGGGCTTGAGCCTCTCGTCGGACCTCACCTGGTCAGGGTCGTCGGTGACGGTTATGACGACGTGCCTGTCGTCGCCCTCCCAGCTCACGCGCGCCGGACGCCGCGAGTACGCCTCGACGCTTCCGAGGATGTTGCCGGCCAGGACCGCGGGGTTGAACGGGTCGGTTATCTCGATCGTCAGATGGTGGTTCCGCTTCACCTCGGTCAAGCGCAGGTCTCCGAAGCCGGCGTTCTTGGCCGCCCGCACCACAAAGAGGAACACGCCGCGCATCGCCAGAGGGTTCCGGGCGATCAAGCCGGCCGCCCCGTGCCCCTTCTCCATCAGCGTGTTGGTGAAAGCCAGCCCCGCTTTGCGCTCGCCCTCGACCACGATCTGGCTGATGTCCAGGCCGATGCGCTCGCTGATACCCTCGAAGATAAAGTCCAGCTCGTCACAGTATGCCTGCACTACGCGGGTGTTGTGGACAAAACGGCCTGTCACGGTGCCGTCGTCGTTCCAGGCGGCGGCAAGACGAACATAGATGGGCAGACCGCAACGCCCGCATCTCTCGAGTACCAAGTCTTACCTCCCGGCCGGCGTGGCGCAAACCGGCCCCCCGCTCCGGTCGCGTCGCGAGCGGGATCGTTGATAAGAATCTAGTGCTAGCCGGCTCGTTGCGCAAGGGCACGGGCTGCGGCCGCCAGGCCGCTGGACACCGCTCCCTCCACTGTGGGGCTCGTCATCCAGTCTCCCGCCAGCAACAGGTTGCCGACGCCGCTCCCCGAGGTGAACAGCGTCCTGACCCTGGCAGCGTGCCCCGGCGAGACCACGGGGAACGCCTCCGGGTGCCTGTCCACACGCACCTGGCGCGCCTTTCCAAAGGCCGTCCCGAAGATACTCGAGCACGCCGATGAGGCCGCCTGGACTATCACACCGTCGGGTTCCTCGATCAGGACCGGCACTTCCTCGCCGCAGAAGACCACCGTCGCAACGGTGCCGCCGTCGGGAGCGTATTCCGCTGCCTTGCTGGTGTTCTTGCAGGCCCAGGCAGCGGTTATCTCCTCGCCGCGCGCCACGATCACGGGGCCGCCGGTCGCGGCGTTCGTTTTCTTCGTTGCGAAGTTGACGACTATAGCCGGGGCGTACCGCACCCCGGCGACGAAGTCCTGCGCGGGCAGCCCGAGCTTTCCCGCTACACCAGGCAGGACTGTTGCGGGAAGCGCGCATATCACGACGTCGGCCCGGTAGGTCCTGGCGCGGCCGCCCGCCGCCGGCACCGCTCTCACTCCAGTCGCCTTCTTTCCCTCGCGCACCACCTCGAGGGCGACCATGCCCGTGATCACCTTCGCCTTTCGCGCAAGGGCCTCGGGCAGCGAGCCCATCCCGCCGGTGAATCCGCCGGTGCGGTCGCCGAACGTGTAGCGCAACGAGACCATGAACGCGGCGGCCGATATGGCGTCGATCGGCGCGCCCATCGCGTAGAGCGCCGCGGGATCGGCTATGTTCCTCCTGTAGCGGGCGGTCGAGCGCCGCGACAGGAAGCGCGCAGCCGTTACCTGGTCACCCTCGCTCCACCAGTGTGGGAACCTGATGTTGTAGGAGCGGTAGTGCGCCAGCAAGGCAGGGGTGACCGCCCCGAAGCCCGCCAGACCCTGCAGGCCCAGAGCCCGCCAGGGCAGCATGGTCGACGGGTTGAGGTCGCGCGGGACGAAAGTCGAAAGGCGGCCGTCGTGGAATATACCTTTGGGCTCTTGCGGTATCCGGAAGGTCTCCCCCAGGCCCGCGCGGATCGCGACGTTCAACGTGTCGTCGTAGGAATCGTGGAAATGCTGGGCGCCCGTGTCGAAGAGGTAGCCACCGGCCCGTACGGTCCTGCACCTGCCACCGACGTCCTGTTCTTTCTCGAGGACGACGACGCGCCACCCCGCCTCGGACAGGGCCGTCGTCGTCGTCAGACCGGCCACGCCTGCACCGACCACCACCGCTCTCGGCCCCGGGCTTCCATGTGCCAATTGAAGCTCCCCGGGCCCGCTCAGATACCGAGCTTCTCGGCCAGGAACACCAGGTCGAGCTGCTCGCACTTGCCGCGCGATATCCCGCCGCTCTCGTCGAGCTCGCGGTACTGGTAGTACTCGCTCTTCATGAGGTCGAAGTCGGGGACCGACCCCGCGTGGGGCCCCTCTTCCACCGCCTGGTAGAAGCGCGGGTGCATGATGTCCTCCTCGCCGCCCGAGCCCCAGAGCGACTGCATGCCCCGCTTCAGGAACCAGATGCGCTCGCCCACCCTCATGAAGCTCTCCAAGTCGTAGCCTGCTCCGGTGACGGCGTTGATGGCAGTCAGCAGCATATCCTCCTGCCAGGACACGGCCGTGAACAGACATACCACCGCCGAGTTGAAGATCTGGCCCAGCTCCTGCGCCCGCGCGGTAAGATACCCCTTCCCCTCGCTGGACTGCTCGTCGAACGGCCCTTCCAGGTCGATCTGCGTCAGAGGCGGGGCGCTGCCCTGCTCGAGGTAGAGGTTCATGCTGGCGCAGTGGCAGGCGCCTCTGGGAGAGGTCGCATATGCCAGCGAGAACCCGTGGAAGCCCCTGGGGTCGTGAGCGGGAAGGTCGAGCCCGCGGACCTGGACGGCCATCACGGCGGCCTCGGGCCCGAGCTCCTCAGCAAGCGCCCTCGAGCCCTCGGCCATCCTGGCGCCGAAGCCCTGCTTCATGGCGGCCATGTCCAGCAGCTTCAACATGGCATCGGGGTCGCCCCAGGTGATCGCGACGCCGTCGCACTCCTCGGGGGTCAGCAGGCCCTTCTCCTGCGCTTCGGTGACCAGGGCGATGATCTCCCCCATGGTTATAGTGTCTATCCCGTAGCGGTTGCAGAGCTCGTTGGCCCTGGCGATGCTGGCGAGGTCATCGTTGAGGAGGTTAGTCCCGAACATGCAGACGGTCTCGTACTCTGGTCCGGCCCCCTGCTCGACCAGGTAGGGGCCCTCATCGACCTTGACGATCCTCTTGCAGCCGATGGGGCAGGCCCAGCAGGCGTAAGCCTTGACCAGTATGTCGTCGGAGTAGGTGGGTCCGTTTATCTTCGAGAGGACCTCGTCGTCCTCGCCTATCTGCCAGTTCTTGAACGGGACGTCGCCCAGCATGGCCCCCACCTCGAGGTTGGCGTTGGTCCCGAACGCCTTGAGCGACTCGACCACCAGGGAGTCCGCGTAGTTCTGCATGACCACCTCGCGCCACTCCTTGAGCGCGTCGGCGTCCGCGTACTCGACCTTCCTGCCCGCCCCGAGGACGGCCACGGCCTTGAGGTTCTTGGCCCCCATCACCGCACCCATGCCGGTGCGCCCGGCGATGTGGTGCTTGTCGTGGACTATGGCCGCGAACTTCACGCCCTTTTCTCCAGAGGGACCGATGGCGGCGACTTTCGCCTTCTTGCCGGTCTCCTCCTTCGACCGCTCCGCGAGGATGTCCGCGGTCTCGTAGGTGTCCTTGCACCACAGGTCCTGGGCCGGGCGGAGCTCGACGTCGTCCCCGTTGATCCAGAGGTACACCGGCTTGTCCGCGGAGCCGGTGAAGATGATCCCGTCATAGCCGGCGGCCTTGAGCTCGGGGCCCCAGTAGCCGCCGCAGGAGGCCTCTCCCCAGTGGCCCGTCAGCGGCGAGCGAGCGCAGACGGCGAAGCGGTTCCCGCCCGGGACGCGCGTGCCGGTCCAGGGGCCGGTCATGAAGATGAGAGGATTGGCGGGGCTCATCGGGTCCACCTCCCCCGGCCAGCGGTCCATGTAGATCTTCGCCGCAAGACCCGAACCACCCAGGTAGTCCCGGCAGTCCTGCTCGTCGATGGCGAGCCTGGTAATCTCTGAGGTCGTGAGATTTACGTCGAGGATCTTTCCAGCGTAGCCGAACATCAGGGTACCTCCATCAGTTAGGGAACCAGTGCACCGTCACCAGGGGCAGGAGAATGATAACAATGCGAAGCGCCGCCAGGCAACACGCCGCGATCCCTTGAGGTTCCTCTTTGATATGGGATTGGGCTGATGCTAGGATATGCCAGAACAGCGCGCAAAACGATCCCGGAGGTCTCAAGGATGAACTGGAAAAAGTTCGCGGCGGCGATAGTCTTGGTCTCACTGCTGGCGGCTGCTGGGCTGGCGCTCGCCGGCTGTTCGCAGGACAAGCCGCAGGTGATCATCTTCCTCGGCAAGAGCAGCAAGTCTTACGCCGCGACCAAAGCGATTGTAGACGAGGCACAGAAGAAGTACGGCAGCAAGGTGACGTTCACGATCTATGACTACGACAGCCCCAAGAGCGCCTCGGGGAAGAAGAAGTACTTCGTGTCGATGGACCCGACCATCATCATCACCAACGCGCAGGGGCAGATAAAGCAGACCTACATGGGGATGCCGATGAAGGATGAACTGTTGATGACCATCGAGAGCTTCATCCCGCAGAAGGCCGGGGCCAAGACCTCGACCCCGACGTCGACGCCGAACTCCACTGTCATACCAGGCACGCCGTATCCGTCGGGCTCGACCCCGGGGGTCTCGACGCTGCCGGTCACAACCGTCCCCAGTCAGCAGCAACCGTAGAGCGAGCCTTCAAGGGAGGGTCGGGTTGGCGAAGCGGCGACTACGCATGAGAGCTCCATACGTGCTGCTGGTGGTCTTCGTGGTGATGCTCATCACCGGCCTGCTGCTGGGAGGCTTCGGCAAGGTGCTGGTCAACGGGATCGTCATCTGTCTGGACTGCATAGGGCTGATCTGAGAATGGTCGCCCGCCGGTGGTCGCAGGTGCTCGGCACCCTGGTGGCCAACCCCTGGTTCGCTTACTTCGGCACCCGTACAATCTACCAGGGCAGCGCCAAAGGCCTCTGCTTTCCCGGCTTCAATTGCTACGCCTGCCCGCTGGCGCTGTTCTCCTGCCCCATCGGGGCGCTGCAGCAGTCCTTCGCGCTGCTGTCCCCAAGGTTCAAGAGCGTCTCGGCGAGCCAGGCCGCGGTGACCGCCGTCAAGCGCGCCGCTTCTTACCCCGTGAGCGCCTTGCTGTACGTGGTCGGCTTCATCGGGCTGGTGGGAGTGCTTACGGGTCGGCTGGTCTGTGGGTGGATATGTCCGTTCGGCTTCCTGCAGGATCTGCTCTATAAGATACCGACGCCGAAGCTGGGGCTGCCCCAGTGGATGCGGTTCGGGAAGTACTTCGCGCTGGTGGTGGTCGCGATGCTCATACCCTACATCACCGGTGTTCACTGGTACTCGCGACTCTGCCCCGCCGGCTCTCTGGAGGGCGCACTGCCGCTGGAGGTCCTTCCCCCAAAAACCCCGCTCCCCGCGGTCGGTTGGTTCTTCTGGTTCAAGATCGCGATCCTGGTGGTGTTTCTCGCCTGGATGGTGGTGACCAAGAGGCCGTTCTGCAGGACCGCCTGCGCGCTCGGCGGAGCCTATGCGGCGCTCACGCCGTTCAGCTTCTACCGGATGGAGGTCGACAGCGCGAAGTGCACCAGTTGTGGCGCCTGCAAGAAAGCATGCCCAGTGGACATCAACATCTACGAGAACGCCAACTCGCCGGAGTGCGTGCGCTGCCTGACCTGCAAGAAAGAGTGCCCTACCGGCGCGGTGACCTCGGGCTTCGGGCGTCCCTACGCGTCGACTATTTTCGAAAGAGAAAGCGGACCACCAACATAGCCACGAAGCCATTGAGCGCCGCCAGCGCCACGTAGCCCGCGAAAGCCTTGCGGCCCTTGCCGCGCCTGAAGTCCTTGCGGTAGTGATAGTAGAACGCGGCCATCACCGCGAGGGCGCCCGCGAGGGCGACCAGGCCCCCGGGCATGAAGACGAACGAGCCCGTGGACCTGGTCATGTTGGCGCCCCAGACCATCAGGCCCAGACCTCCCAGGGCCAGGAGCGCCATGACCGCAAACTCCTTGAGCTGAACAGAGGCATTCTTTTTCGACATCTCATTCCTCCTTCGCGAGGGACGCTTCGCGTTCGTGGAACAGCTTCTTGAAAAACGATTGCAGGCCGTTGCTGACGGTCTTGTGGATAATCTTGTTGATGAGGCGGAAAGAGTAGCTGCGGAAGACCTTCCCCACGCCGGTGTCGAGCAGCCCGAAGTTGGAGACCAGGCCCTCGAGGCCCTTGCCACCGAACATGAGGCCGATGCCCCCCATGATCATGCCGGTGAAGAACGAGGCGGCCAGGCCGGTGAGCGTGATCGGCTTGTGGTTGAGGAAGCACGAGGCGAGGTTGCAGGTGACCGCGAACGTGCCCGTGAAAAGCAGGTAGACCGCCTTCCCGCCGAAAGCCGTCGCGCCCTCCTTGAGAAAGGTGACCATCACGTGGATGAACTCGCCGCTCTGTTTGAGGAACAGCACGGCCGTCCGCACTGTGACCGCCATCCTGCCCTCCGAGACGCTCACCAGCAGCGCCTGCACCAACCGGCTCCCCACCACGCCATCCTTGATGGCCTTGGACACCGGCCCGGAGATCGCGCCGATCGCGAAGGCCACCACCAGCTTGGTAATGGAGACGCGCCCGGTGAACAGGTAGGACGTCGAGCCCTCAAAGATCGTGGACAACACCCCGTTGGCGAGCGCGCACTTGCTCACTCCCGCCAGGCCCATCTCGGCCCAGCCCGCCGAGAACGCGGCGCTGAGCGACCCTACGCTTATGACCGTGGCGGCGACCGCGGCCCCGCCGCTGAGGCACTTGAGAAAGCAGCCACCGAAGGAGAAGCCGGACGCGTGGGTGGCGGCGTAGTAGATGGCTATCCCAAGAGCGGTCACGCACGCGGCTATCCCAGCTATTACACCGCATATCAGCGAGACGGGCAGGGTGATGACGACGATGATTATCGCCACGATGATGACCGCCGTCGCCGCCAGCGCGGCTGCGACCGCCTGGACGTAGCGGTTGCTCCAGCACCAGGCCGCTCCGTGTGCGATCCACTTGCCCAGCCGGCTGATGCCGCTTCCCACCCAGGCGCCGCCGGCGCACACGCCCTGCCAGGCCGCGCGCAGGCCTCCGCCCACCGATGAGACCACGGTCTTGACCGGCTTGAAGAGCCCGCTCCAGAAGCCTTCGTCCGACTGAGGAGGCCCTCTGGGAGCCGGGGCGACTTCCTTGGCGCCCGTGGGGCAGAGCCGGATGAAAGACGTGACCTTGAGGCCGTTGAAGAGCAGGTGGGGGTCGACCGGGGTGCCGTTCAGGTAGGCGTCGAAGTGCAGATGGGGCGCGGCCGACGAGGCGTCGCGCGTACCGCAAACCGTTCCGATCGCCTGCCCCCGCACCACGCGCTGGCCGACCGCGACCGTGACGTCGGCCAGGTCGAGGTAGGTGGTCCGGGTGCCGGCGGCGTGGGTGATGGTCACAAACCTGCCGCGCGGCAGCTCGCCCACCCAGCAGACCGTCCCATCGCCGGCGGCTCTCACGGTCGTGCCGGGGGCCGCGGCCAGGTCGAGCCCCTGGTGACCGCCCTCCCCGTAGGATCCCGTGGGCTTCTCGAAGCCTCTCACCACGGCGCCCGGGACCGGCCACGAGTAAGCGCCGGAGGCGAAGGCGTGCGGCAGGGGAAGCACGGCCAGGAACGGCAGCACCACCAGGCCCAGTGTGAACAGGAGCAGGAGCCTCTTATGGGACGAAAAGTAGATGGCGGACCTCCGGGTTGCCTCGGTTCATCCGGAGAGGTGCAGAGTAACAAGCATTGCAAGCAATATTGTAAGCCCGCCCGGCCAAGCAAGTCAAGCTAACGGGTCCCGCGCGGTCGGGGCCGACCCTCCGGCCCGCGTTCATGGCTCCGACCGGCGCGATGGTGCCCGCCCGGCGCCCGTTCGCGGGAAAAGCCTTTGACTATGCGGTCCCGTTTCACTATCATCTTCGCAGAACGCGGCTGGAGTCTCAGCCCGCGCGGTATCCCACGAATCACCTCGGTGATCGACGATACCCGGTCGGCGATGAGGCCTGACCGGCTTGCGGCCGGCGGACCCAAGGAGGGCAAGGAAATGGAAGACGAACACCTCGAATACCTGAAGGGCAAGCTCGCGCCCGAGCAGTATGCGAAGCTGGTGGAACTGGGCCAGCCTGATATAAACAAGTTCATCGCCGACACGGAGAAGCTCTGCAAGCCCGAGGAAGTGTTCATCAACACCGACTCGGAAGAGGACAAGGAGTACACCAGGCGCAGGGCGGTCGCCGAAGGCGAGGAGTTCGAGCTCTCCACCACCGGGCATACCTGCCACTTCGACGGCATCCTCGACCAGGGGCGGGACAAGGAGAACACCAGGTACCTGCTTCCCCCCGACGTCCACCTGGGGGAGCACATCAACTACATGGTGCGGGACGAGGGACTCGAGGAAGTCCTGGGCATCCTGGACGGCCTGATGCGGGGCAAGACCATGATCGTCAGGTTCTACTGCCTGGGGCCGATGAGCTCGATCTTCTCCCAGCTCTGCTGCCAGATAACCGACTCGTTCTACGTGGGGCACAGCGAGGACCTGCTCTACCGCTCGGGATACGACGAGTTCAAGAAAGGCGGAAAGAACTGCGAGCACTTCAGGTTCCTGCATTCCGCCGGGCCTCTGGTTAACGGGGTCTGCGCCGACATCGACAGGCGCCGTATATTCATCGACCTGGAAGAGAACACGGTCTACAGCACCAACACCCAGTACGGCGGCAACTCGATGGGCCTGAAGAAGCTGGCGATGAGGCTGGGGATCCAGAAAGGCCTGCGCGAGGGGTGGCTGACCGAGCACATGTTCGTCATCGGGGTGCCGGGTCCGGGCGGGCGCAAGACGTACATGACCGGGGCCTACCCCAGCATGTGCGGCAAGACCTCGACCGCGATGATCGAGGGGCAGAGCATAGTCGGCGACGACATCGCCTACCTCAAGAAGATCGGCGGCGAGGTGCGGGCGGTGAACGTCGAGGCGGGGATCTTCGGCATCATCCAGGACGTGAACCCATCGGACGACCCCGCTATCTACCAGGCGCTGATAGACCCCAACGAGGTCATCTTCTCCAACGTGCTGGTGAAAGACGGCAAGCCTTACTGGCTGGGCATGGGCAGCGACATACCCGAGGCCGGGCTCAACTTCTCGGGAGACTGGAACCCGGGGAAAACCGACGAGGCGGGCAAGGAGATCGACCCCTCCCACAAGAACGCGCGGTTCACCATCCGGATGAACTCGCTCAAGAACATGGACGAGAACCTGGAGAACCCCGAGGGCGTGCCGGTCAAGGCGATGATCTTCGGGGGCAGGGACAGCGACACCTCGGTGCCGGTGGAGCAGTCGTTCAACTGGGTCCACGGCGTGATCACCAAGGGCGCCTCGCTGGAGTCGGAGTCCACCGCGGCGACGCTGGGCGCCGAGGGCGTGCGGACCTTCAACCCGATGTCCAACCTCGAGTTCCTGGCGGTCTCGCTGGACACCTACCTTCAGAAGTACCTCGAGTTCGCGGCGGTGCTCGCGACCCCGCCCAAGATATTCGCTGTCAACTACTTCCTGATGGGCCCGGACCGAAACTACCTCAACGGCATGCTGGACAAGAAGGTGTGGATGCTCTGGATAGAGCAGCGGGTGCACAACGAGGTGGCGGCGCTGGAGACTCCCACCGGCCTGATACCTCTGTACAAGGACCTGCACCGGCTGTTCTCCAGCGCGCTGGGCACGGAGTACTCCGAGGACCAGTACAAGACGCAGTTCACCGTGCGGGTGCCCGAGCAGCTCTCCAAGATCGCGCGCATCGAGGAAGCCTACCGCAAGGAGTGGGGCATCCCCGAGGTGCTGTTCGTCGCGCTCGACGAGCAGAGGCAGCGCCTGGAGAAAGCGCGCGCGGAGTTGGGCGACTACCTATCACCGCTGCTGCTCTCCCAGTCGTAGAAGGAACCAGGTCTGGCCGGTCTTCCCGCGTCGCCTGTGTCGCTACCGGTTCTCCAGCCATGCCAGCAGGTTCTCCATCGCGCGCGGGTCGTTCCGAAGCCTGTGTTCGCCTCCCGGCAGCGTCACCAGCTCTTTGGGGTCCCCCGCCGCCTCGAACAGTTCTCGCGCCTGCTTGATGGGAACGAGCTCGTCCGACTCGCCATGGACTATCAGTAGCGGCACCGGGCTCACGCCCGCGACGTAGTCGATCGCCTCGTTGGCCGCGATGTCCGCGAAGAACCAGTCGGGCGTGGGCGGGAAGAACGTGTCCTTGATAATACCGATGTCGCGCGCGGCCTCGATCAGCATCAGCAGGTTCTGGCGGGGAAACACCTCGGTCAGTCGTGAAGGTGAGGCGAACGCGGCAACGCCGTCGACGTTCCCATGCTCGGACGCGTACTTTATCGCCAGCGAGCCGCCCGCCGAGAAACCGGCCAGGTAGAGCTTTGGAAAAGAGAGTTGCTCGCGGGCGAAGCCCATCACCGAGCAGAGGTCCCGGTACCAGCCGCCGAGGTGGAAGTCGCCCGTCGAGTCTCCGCAGCCCCTGAAGTTCACGAAGAGCGCGGCGTAGCCGCTTTCGGCCAGCCGGTCGCACAGCAGGGCATAGCCGGGGTCGGCGGGGTCGGGGCTGGAAAGCGGTATCCCGTGGCAGAGAACCACCAGCGGCGCGCCCTGACCGGGCGAGGTGAGTTCGCCGGCCAGCACCACGTCCACCGAGGCCACGGATATGTCTGTCTTCTCTATCGGCGCCATAGTTTCCATCCGCCCCTAAAGCGGCATCATCATGCCGGTCGCGCCGGGGATGAACCGCTCCCCGAACCGGTCCAGCATCCTGGACATCACTATCGAACCCGTGCAGTGGTTGATTATCATCCTGTCGGGCATTATCTCCTCGAGGAAGTCCATCGTCGCTTCCACCTTTGACAGCGGCGCTCCCATCCCCAGGTGCGTACCGCCGCAGACGGCCTTGACCGGACCGTAGGCGTCGGTAACGTGCTTGAGGATGTTGACCAGCCCGGAGTGCGCGCAGCCGGTGAGGACCACGCAGCCGTCGGGCCGCTTGACCACCAGTGCCTGGTCGTCGTCGAACGGATCGGGAATGAGCTCACCGTCCTTCTCGATGAAGAGCATAGGCTCGGGGCCCTCGAAGTCGGTGACGCGCGGGATCTCTCCCGTGAGCCAGACGTCCGGCAGGACCTCCACCGGCCCGCGGCTCATCTCGATTCCCGAACACATCGTCTCGCAGGCATCCTTGCGCAGCGGGATTCCGGCGAAGCGCTTCACGTCGCCGAACACCATGTAGCGCGGCGCCCAGGCGACCGGGTGCGTGTAGATCTTCTTGGGGCCGCAGGCATACAGCATAGGCGCGAGCCCGCCGGCGTGGTCGAGGTGCCCGTGCGACAGGCCTATTCCCTGAACCGCGCGCAGGTCTACCCCGAGGATGTTGGCGTTGTGGAGCGCCACGTCGGACTGCCCCACGTCCCAGAGAAACGAGCGGCCGTCCACCTCGAGCCAGACCGAGAGGCCGTGCTCAGCCTTGAACGGCGGCATGCCGGATATGTTGTCCGCCAGTATCGCTATCTTTACTTCCATGCTGATTCCTTTCAAGGTCGGTTCGGCGTCATACATTCTATATTCTATAAAACGATTACCCGGTCTGCTCAGGAACACACAATATCTTGTCACACCCTCCTG
>DAIQAV010000031.1:0-16719 GCA_036781505.1 Candidatus Anoxymicrobiaceae bacterium
CCACGAAGACGGGGCGCCCCGGGCTCTCGAAGGGTATGCGGGTGACGACGACCATCCGCAGCGTGCTGCCGCGGGCGTCCACCCCCTCCCAGAAGCTCGAGGTCCCGAACAGGCTCGAGGTCGGGTCCTCGATGAACTCCTCCGCCAGGCGGCGCCTCGAGTAGCCGGGCAGCTGGCAGAGCAGGTTGAGCCCCTGCCGCCTCATCTCGTCGACCAGCAGCTCGTAGGTCTTGAGCATCAGGCGCCTGTTGGTGAACAGCACCAGGACTCCGCCGCCCGCGGCCGTTATCACCTCGCCTATCACCTCGGCGATGCGCGGCTCGTACTCACTCGATGACGGGTCCGGCATGTCGTGGAGGATGAGGATCTGCATCTGGCGCGAGTAGTCGAATGACGAGTCGAGGATGATCTGCTCGGGCGTGCGGACGCCGGGCAGGTCGAGGCCGATGCGCGAGCGGAAGAAATCGAACGACCCGTTGACCGTCAGCGTCGCCGACGTGAGGACGACCGACGAGAGGATCTCCTGGTCGAAGAGCGCCTCGCTGAGCTCGGGCCCCACGTCAATCGGCGAGGCGCGCAGCGCCTGCTTCTCGAAGCGGTCCTCGCCGGCCACCGTAGCCCACCTGACGCGCCCGTCCGACTCGCCGGAGAAGAATATCGCCAACGCGAGCATCAGCTCTTCGGTCCGCGCGGCCTTACCGCTGGTGTCGCTCACGAGGTAGTCGACGTCGCTGGAGTCGTCGCCTCGCTCCTCGAACAGGGTGACCAGCCGCAGGATGCGCGCGTTGAGCTTGTCCAGGCTGGCGGTGAAGCGCTCGGCCTCCATCTTAAGGCGCTCGTACTCCAGGGACTCGAGGAGTCCGTCGCTGAAGCGGATGTCGTTGAAAGAGTACTCGGTGCCCCCCGAGAACTGGCAGAGCGCGACGAACATGCGCTCCAGATCCTCGATGGCGAGCTCGCACGCCTCCTGCGCCTCCCCTATCTCGTAGCGCGCCGCTTCGTGCGCCTCCTCGGGCAGGCGCCTGGTGGCGTTGCCCTCCAGGTCCGCGAGGAAACCGAAGCCGTCGAGCGGGTCGAAGAGCGACTCGAGGAAGCGGCGGGCCTCGCGGTAGTCGACCTCGACCGTGTACTGCTCGGTGGCGACATCCTCCAGCGTGTGGGCCTCGTCGATGACCGCGGTCTTGAACGCGAGGTTCACGCCTGCCAGAAGCAGCGAATGGTTCACCACCACGATGTGGGAGCGCTTGGCCCGGTAGAGCGCGCGGCGGTAGAAGCAGCAGCCGTCCTGCGCGAACCTGCAGCGCCCGCCCGGGCACTCCCGGTGGTTGGCCATGACCTGCTCGTCCAGGCCACGCAGGTGAGGGACGTTCAGCAGTGAGATGTCGCCGGTGTCGCTCTCGGTGACCCAGGTGAGCAGCATGCCGAGGGCGCCCAACTGTCGTTCCGCGAGCCGCCTCCTGCCGCTGAGCAGCGACTGCAGCTTGCGCAGACAGAGGTAGTTGCTGTAGCCCTTGAGCACCGAGTACCTGAAAGAGCCTTTGCCCAGGGCCGCGTCCAGCGTGGGCAGGTCCTTGGTCGAGAGCTGGTCCTGCAGGTTGAGCGTGCGGGTGGAGACGACCACCGGATAATCCGTCGCCTTCGACCACAGCACGCCGGGTGCCAGGTACGCCAGCGACTTGCCCGTCCCGGTGCCGGCCTCCACCAGCAGGATCCGGTCTGATTCGAACGCGCTTCGGACCGACTCGGCCATCTCGACCTGCTCGTCCCGCTCCTCGTAGTCCTTGAACTGCATCGCCACCGGCCCCTCGGGCCTGAAGATGTCGCGCACCTCGTCGGCGTGGACCGAGCCGCGGGCGGACGAGCCCTCCAGGGGGAGGATGTCGTCCCAGAACCTGTCTTTGTGCACCACCTGCTCGAGCTTCATCAGCTCGGGCCTGCGGCCGCCGGTGCGCTCCTCCAGCACCCGGCGCAGCAGCAGCGTGAGGCCGCCCGCGTGGGTGGGAGCGTGGTCGGCCAGCGCCCTGATCATGGGCGGCGGCGCGTTGTAGAGGCCGTTCAGCAGGATGTTGAATACGCTGAAGAGGGTCTCGGCGTCGTCGCAGGCGCGGTGCGCCCGACCGGTGTCGATGCCCCACATACGCGCGAGGTCGGCCTGCCGGTGGCTCCTCAGAGAGGGCATCAGTATCGTGGCCAGGTCGAGGGCGTCGATGTAGGGGCTGGTGAACCGGCCGTACCCGGTGCTGCTGTAGACCGAGCGCAGGAACTCCTCCTCGAAGCGCGAGTAAGCCACCACGGTCGCTTCTCCGATGAACCCGGCGAGGTCGCCCAGGCACTCCTCAATCTTGGGGGCGCCAGAGACGGTCTCGTCGTCGATGCCGGTGAGCACCTTGATCTCGGAGGGGATGGGGCAGCCCGGGTCGACAAACGTGGATAGCCTCTCGATCACGCGCTCGCCCTCGGCGCGGATGGCCCCGATCTCGATGATGCGGTCGCGCTCCGGGTCGAAGCCGGTGGTCTCGATGTCGAGTACGACGTAGGCCATGTCGCCGCCCAGGGTGGCCTGGAGCTCCCGGCCGAGAGTTGGGAACGAGAGATACTTCTTTTTCACGTCTTCGCTGCAGCGTATGAACAGGTCCTCAGACAAGGTGCCTCGATTCGCTTGAGCGGGCGCTCGTCTCGGTTCTCTTCTCGCCTCTACCGCGCCGGTGGAGTGACGACGATCTTCTCCATCGGGTGGCGGACCCCGGTCCGTTCTCTATCAGAGGGCCTGCCGATCGCGATCACCGCGACCAGCTCCAGGTCGTCGGAGACCTCCAGGACCGCCTCGACGTCGGAGCGCCTCGCGAGTATCTCGCCCAGCCAGCACGCCCCCAGCCCGGCGTCGGTCGCGGCCAGCAGGATGTTCTCGATGGCCGCTCCCGCCGACATGAGATCCTTGGTCCTGTCGTACATGTCCAGCGAGTCCAGGAAGACCGCGATCAGCGCGGACGCACCCGCGACGACGCCGCGGTATTTCGTCATGTTGGATATCTCCACGATGGTCGAGCGGTCGGGCACCTTCATAAACCGCCAGGGCTGGTTGTTGAGTCCTGAGGGTGCCCACCTGGCCGCCTCCAGCAGACGGTCGAGCTCGGCGTCGGACACCGGCTCGCCGGTGAACTCGCGCACGCTCCTCCTGTTGGTGATGGCCTCGAATGTGTCCATCGTCATCCCTCCCGGCTGTTGCGGCGTGAACGTTTCAGGGCGTGTGTGTCAGCTCGCCGGCTCCATCACCGGCAGCGTGAGGCTGGAGGGGTGCTCGGCCGTGTGGAACAGCCGGTAGAACGACGCGACCAGCGACGGGAAGACGTAGAGGGGGTCGGAGGCGCACAGCACCAGCCTGATGGAGTGTCCGGCGGGGAAACGGTGCGCGCAGGCGATGAGCTCGAGGTTGAAGTCCTCGATCGTCTCCGGCTCCATGTCGTTGCGCATCGCCGCGCAGTGCGTCACCAGGCGGCAGAACCCGCGCGGGGAGACGTCGTAGAGGAGCCCGTTGACCTGGCACTCGTTCGTCGATGACGAGACGTGCAGGCTCACGCTGGGCGCCCCGACTATCACCAGCTCGTCGTCCAGCCTGTGGCTGGTAAACGCGATGCTGTCGCCGGGGATCGAGATGGGGATGCCCGGGATAGGGAGGTTGTGGAACACGTTGGGCCTCACCATCGGCGGGCCGGAGGTCGCGAAGTTCGCGACGGTGTTGTTGATGAAAAGCTCGGCGGCCTCGTGATTGCCGGGTGCCTCCAGCACCAGCGAGCCCGAGTTTATCGCCTCGGGGTGCTGGCCCCGCAGGAAGTACTTCACGTCGCTCACGTTCTCCGGCGGCCACTGCTCGGCGGTCGCCATCTTCCTGCTCCAGGGCTCGTAGTACTTGACCGCCGGCTCTTTGTCTATGCCGTTGTCCTTGTCGCCCTTCAGCCAGTAGTCGAACCAGCGGCGGGCGTCGTCCCAGATCATGTTGGGGACGAAGACGTCGCCCCTTCCCGCGTCAAAGCCGTGGATGCCATTGGCCATCACCAGCTTCTTGGGCACGTCGAGCTTCTTGTAGAAGTCGAGGATCTGGTTCGGCTCGAAAAGGTCGTCGTTCCAGGAGTGGACGATGAACATCGGGCAGGTGACCTTGTCCACGTCGTGGATGGCCGAGCGCGCCTTCAGCTCGTCGCTCACCGCGGAGAGGTCGTGCTCGACGATGACGGACTTGAGCCAGCGCACCAGGTCGTTCTTCAGGTTGAACTTGAGCGCCCAGAACGAGCCGATGAAGAGGACGATGCTCCAGACCGCCTTCCAGCAGCCGTTGGGGGTCAGCGCGAAGTTGAGGTCGGTCCAGCCGTTCATCGGCGCGGCCGCCTTGATCCGGGGGTCGCGCGTCGCGGCCAGGAAGCTGTGCCCGCCGCCGTAGGAGACGCCGGTGATGCCGATCCGCTCAGGGTCCACCGGGATGCCGGACTCCGGGCTGCACATCCAGGTGATCATGTCCTCCAGGTCGCAGAGCTCCCGGTCGGGCGCGGCGCAGGACACCTCGCCACCGGAGCTCCCCCACCCGCGGCAGTCGTAGGTCAGGACCACGTAGCCGTTGCGGGCGAAGCTTGGCGCGTAGAGCAGGTCGCACTGGATGCGCCAGCCCATCCAGGAGTGGACCATGATGACCGCCGGGAACGGCCCCTCGCCCGTGGGGACGAACACCGTCGCTGTGAGCGGGATGCCGTCGCCGGTCTGCACCACCCGCCTCTGCCGGTGGTAGGGCGCGGCCTCCTCGAGCTTGCGGTCCGCCTCGAGGAGCTTGTCCTCCCTCTGCCTCATCGCCTTGATCACGCTGTAAACGGCCTTCGCCACCAAGCTCAAGGGCAGCACGGCAAAGAACAGAAGGCGGCGCAAATGCTTGTATCGGTTTTTCTTTTCCACTAACACCTCCAGGAATGCTGACTCAGAAGAGTCTATAACAACGGGGGGCAAAAGGGGCAGTACTGAGAATAGGTAGGCGTGAATGGGAGGCGTGAATGGGAGGCGGCTGGGTGAGCCTTTTGCTCGCTGGTCCTCGCGTTGCGATGTCAGCAGACTCTCAATGCTCCCGGAACGCTGCGAATCGCTTGCAAAAGGCTCACCCAGCCCCCGTGGGGACTTCCCCCCAACAATAATAAGAAATTCTAAGATGACTGCTGACCAGTAGGAATCATCACTGACGTGTAATCGATGATAGTTGAAATATGGCTTCGCGGGGGTCAGACCCCGTAACTTGCGTTCTTTGTTGCAAAGGGGATAGGCCCCTTTTTGCGTTTGGCGGTCTAGCAGATGCGGGGAAGCTGCTCGCCCGAGGGCATTCTCAAGAGCCTGCTCGAGCCCATCGCACCGGTGAGGCTCACGCGGCCCGCCTTGCCGGCGCCCGCGGAGCCGATGACTGCGGCGTCTCTGCCGAGGGGATGTGCCTTCATGGCCCCGAGCACGGCGGCCGCATCCCCGGGCGCCACCGCCGCCAGCAGCTTGCCTTCGTTGGCCACGTACAGCGGGTCGAGGCCGAGCACCTCGCAGATCGCGCGGACCTCCTCGCGCAACGGCACGGCCGGCTCGTCGACCTCGAGCGAGACCCCTGAGCAGGACGACATCTCCTTCAGCGCCGCGGCCAGCCCTCCCCGTGTGGGGTCGCGCAGCGCGTGCACCCGGCCCGCCGCCAGCATGTCGGAGACCAGCCCGGCGAGCGGGGCGCAGTCCGAGTCGAGGGCGACCTCGAAGGCGAAGTCGCCGCGGTCTTTGAGCACCGCCATCCCGTGGTCGCCGATGTATCCGTTGATGAGGAGCGCGTCTCCCGGCGCGACCCGCGTGATGCTCACGTTTGTGCCGTCCGGTATGACGCCCACGCCCGCGGTGTTGATATAGACGCCGTCAGCCTTGCCCTTCTCCACCACCTTGGTGTCGCCAGCCACGACCTTCACCGAGGCGTCGCGCGCCGCTGACGCCACGGAGGCGAGCACGCGCTCGAGGTCGTCGAGCGGAAGCCCTTCCTCCAGGATGAGCCCCAGCGTCAGGTACAGAGGCCGCGCGCCGACCATCGCGAGGTCGTTGACAGTGCCGCATACCGCGAGCTTACCGATGTCGCCCCCGGAGAAGAACAGCGGCTTGACCACGAACGAGTCGGTGGTGAAGGCGAGCGTGCCCGGCGGCACCTCCAGTATGGCGGCGTCCTCGGCCGCGTCCAGCGTCTGCCCGCCGAGCGCGGGAAAGATCATGTCGCGCAGGAGGTCCTGCATCCGGGTTCCTCCGCCGCCGTGCGCCATCGTGACCACGTCACCGGCCAATGTCCGCGCCCTCCCCTCGCTCGTCGGGGCCCTCGCTCTCGCTGTAGAGGTAATATGATGCGCAGGTGCCCTCACTCGAGACCATGCAGGGCCCGACCGGGTTGTCCGGTGTGCAGCGCCCGCCGAAGAACGGGCAGTCCATCGGCTTGATGCGCCCGCAGAGGATCTCGCCGCACCTGCAGCCCTTCGAGCGGGTGGGCTCGGGGAGCTCGACCTCCCACGTCCCGGCGTCCATGGCGGCGAACTCCTCGCGGATCGCGAGCCCGCTGCCGGGGATGGTGAACAGCCCGCGCCACTGCGCGTCGCACGGCTCGAACACCTGGCTCATGACCTCGAGCGCCCGCGGGTTGCCCTCGGGCCGCACCGCGCGTGCATACTCGACCTCGAGCGATGCCCCCGAAGCGCCCATCTTCAGCAGCCGCAGTATGGCCTGCAGGATGTCGGTCACCTCGAAGCCGGTCACCACGCAAGGCATCGAGAACTCCACAGGAAGGAAGGCGTAGGCGTCGCTCCCGATGATGACGCTCACGTGGCCCGGCAGGATGAAGCCGTCGACGTCGAAGTCGTCGAGCCCGACCAGCGCTCTCAGCGCGGGTGGAACCAGCTTGTGGAAAGAGAGCACCTGGAAGTTGTCTATACCCTGCCTGCGTGCCTCCAGCATCGTGCCGGCGACCGCCGGCGCCGTCGTCTCGAAGCCCACTCCCAGAAACACTACTTGAGAGCCGGGCTCCTCGGCGGCTATGGCCAGCGACTCCAGCGGCGAATAGACCACACGGACCCGGGCCCCCCTGGCGCTTGCCGAGGCCAGCGAGTCCTCCGTCCCGGGCACCTTCATCATGTCGCCGAAGGTGGTCAGTATAACCCCGGGCTTCTTGGAGACCGCGATCGCCCTGTCGATGTCGGCGTCCGCGGTTACGCAGACCGGGCAGCCCGGCCCGCTGATGAGGTCGATGCCCGGCGCGAGCAGCGGCCTCAGGCCCGCCCGGGAGATCGCCATGGTGTGGGTGCCGCACACCTCCATGAAGGTGCCGCGCGCATCGAGCGCATCTATCTCGCGCAGCAGCTCGCGCGCCGCGGCCGGCACGCGGAACTCGTCAATGTATCTCATTGAACCCGGCCTCCTGCTCGAGGCGGGCGAGCTCCTGGAGCAGGTCCATCGTCTTTTGAGCCTCGCCCTCGTCGACCTTGTCTATGGCGAAGCCCGCGTGCACCAGCACGTAGTCGCCCACCGCCACGTCGTCTACCAGCATCAGGCTCACCTGCTTGCGCACTCCGCCGATCTCGATGACGGCCAGGTTCGGTTCATCCAGCTCGATCACTATGGCCGGTATGGCCAGGCACATGTCTCCTCCAGAGTTTGTCTGCTTCAGTCGCGGTCTTTCACGAGAGCCTCGCGGCCACCACCGCCTGCCCCAGAGAGACGCCCCCGTCGTTGCACGGCACGCGACCGTGCACCATCACGGCGAGCCCGCTCGAGGTCAGGCCGTCTACCGCCCAGGTCGCGAGCATCTCGTTCTGGAAGACGCCTCCCGAGAGCGCGACCCTGCCCAGTCCGGTCGCGTCGGCTATCGCCTCACAGGTCTCGATGATCGCGAGCGCCATGGTCGCGTGGAACTTGCCCGCGACCTCGGCCGGCGCCTTGCCGCTGTCGATATCGATCAGCATCTCGCGGAACACGGGCCGGGTGTCGACGACCCACGGCTCCGCGCTCCTGTCGAGGATGAAATTGTAATACTCCCGGATGTCGCGCGCGACCGCCTCCAGCTCGCAGGCCGCCTGCCCGTCGTAGGACGCCTCGCCGCGAAGCCCGGCAAGCGCGGCCGCCACGTCGAACAGCCTGCCCGCGCTGGAGGTGATCGGAGTGTTCACTTTGTTCTTGACCTGGAAGACCAGCGATGCGGCTTCGGCGTCGTCGATGTCGAACCTGGCGCGCAGCCTCTCCATCGCGGTCTCCTCGTCCTCGAACAGCTCACTCATCACGCCGTACACCATGCGGTAGAGCCGGTATATGCAGGCGTCCGCGCCCGGCATCGGGTACCGGTAAAGGTGAGCCGCGCGGCGGAAGGAGGTCTCGTCGCACACCAGGAACTCGCCGCCCCACACGGTCCCGTCCGTGCCGTATCCGGTGCCGTCCCAGGCGACGCCGATGACCTCTCCGGAGGCCGCGTTGTCGGCGAGACAGCTGACTATGTGGGCGTGGTGGTGCTGCACCCCTACCATCGGCAGGCCGAACTCCGGCGCCATCTGCGTGGTGAGGTAGTCCGGGTGCAGGTCGTGCGCCACCACCTCCGGCTCCAGCGAGAAGAGCCTCAGCACCGCGGCCAGCGCCTCCTCGAAGTGCTCCACCTCGCCCTCCGACTCCATGTCGCCGATGTGCTGGCCCATGAACGCCTGCTCGCCCCGCAGGACGCAGAAGGTGTTCTTGAGCTCCGCGCCCAGCGCGAGCACCTGGACGTCGGCCGGCGGCGTGATCCGTATCGGGTAAGGCGCGTAGCCTCTCGCCCTCCTGACCGGGTACTCCGCCCCCCGGAAGACGCGGCTGACCGAGTCGTCGTAGCGCACCAGTATGTCGCGGTCGTGCAGGAGGAAGTGGTCCGCGATGTCGCCGAGCCTTTTCATCGCCTCGTCATTCTCTATCGCGATCGGCTCGTTGGAGATGTTGCCGCTGGTCATGACCAGCGGCCTGCCGGCCCCGGCCAGGACCAGGTGGTGAAGCGGGGTGTAGGGAAGGAAGACCCCCTGCCGGTCGAGCCCGCCCGCGACCTCGCGGGACAGTGGCGAGCCCTCCAGCTCCTCGAGGAGCACGATCGGCCGGCGCGGGCTTGCCAGCAGCCGCTCCTCCTCTTCGCTCACCTGGCAGATCGCGCGCGCCTCGCCCACGTCCGAGACCATCACCGCCAGCGGCTTGCCGTACCTGCGCTTGCGCTCGCGCAGGCGCGCCACGGCCTCGTCGTCCGTCGCGTCGCATGCCAGGTGAAACCCGCCCAGGCCTTTGATGGCGACGATCCCACCTTCGCTGAGCAGCCTGGCGGCCTCACTGGCGGCCTCGCCCTGGATCCTTGCTCCCTTGCGGTCGACCAGCCACGCCCTGGGCCCGCAGGCCGGGCAGGCGTTGGGCTGGGCGTGAAAGCGCCGGTCGGACGGGTCGGCATATTCGGCCGCGCACTCGGCGCACATCTCGAAGGGGCTCATCGACGTCAACGGCCTGTCGTAGGGGGTGTCGCGGATAATCGTGAACCGGGGGCCGCAGTTGGTGCAGTTGATGAACGGGTAGCGGTGGCGCCTGTCCGCGGCGTCGAACAGCTCGCGGACGCAGTCGTCGCAGGTGGCCAGGTCCGGCGAGATCAGCACCTGCTTGCTGCCTTCCGCGTCGCTGGGGGCGATCTCGAACGGGCCGGTCGCGATCTCGTCGGCCGAGGTCACGTTCACGCGCTCGACCAGCGCGGCGGCCGGCGCCTCGTCCTTCAAGGCCTTGAGGAACAGGAAGAGGCTGTCGCCGTCCCCGTTGGCGAGGATATCGACCCCCTGGGTGTTGTTGGAGACTCTCCCGCTGATGCCGTAGTCGTTGGCGATCCTGTACACGAAGGGGCGGAACCCCACTCCCTGCACGATGCCCGAGACCTGTATCCTGAGGCTCCTCATGAGCCGACGCCCGGACCTTCCCGCTCCAGCTCCGCGAGCACCAGGTCGCACACCTCGGGGATGACAGCGGCCACCTTCTCGGTGAGCTGGTCGCCGAACTCGACGTTGTCGACCTGGATGGCGAAGATGACGACCTCCTCGGGACACTGCCCCATCAGCCTGGAGGTCATGATGAGCTCGTAGAGCCCGAAGTCGTGGACGGACACGGAAAGCGCGGCCTTCTGCTTGACCTCCTGTGGCGTGAAGCGGAACACGGCCCCGGGCTCCTCGCCGCAGTCTATGGCGTCGACGAAGATCGCCTTGCTCGGTCCGTCAAGGAAGTTGAACAGGTCGGCGCAGTAGACGCTCCCCTCCACCAGCTCGACGCCGGAGGGCACCCTGCCCTCGAGGCTCCTTATCACGTGAAGGCCCGCGCCGTCATCGCTCTTTATCAGGTTTCCGATCCCGATGATTACTACATCAGACAATAGAACCGCCTGGGTGTCCCGGCTTGGATGGCTCCTGCAGCGCTTATCGCGGCTTTAAGAATACACGAAAACCGGTATGACGTGACACGCGCAAAACAGGGGTCAAACCTCTTTTTTGCATCTATGCAAAAAGGGGACAGTCCCCATTTTGCATGAAGGTGCCAGTCCGCATCATGTATTTACGCCGAAAAGAAGTTGCGCCCCCGGGGATGCCGGAGGCGCAACAGTCTGTCTATCAGTATCGTGGATCGCTAAGCCTTCTCCTCCACCGGCTTGGGCGCCGGGGCGGGCTCGGCATAGATCGGCACCTTGTTGAACCAAGGCTTCTTGACCTCGCCGAACTTGGGCTCGGCGACGTACCGGTCGATCACCAGCGTACCCACGTTCCAGAGCAGGATGGATATCGCCACGCCCTCGGGCAGCGGGCTCACCAGCCTGATAAGGGCAATGAAAACGCCTATTCCAAGCCCATAGATCCACTTCCCTCGTCTGGTCATCGGACTCGTGGTCCAGTCTGTCGCCATGAAGAAGGCGCCCAGCCAGATGCCACCTCCGAGCAGCTGGTACAGCGGATGGTTCCACGTCACCAGCATGATGAAGATGAAGGCGGCGAATATGCCGACCGGTATGCGCCAGTCGATCGTCCTGCGGTACAGAAGGAACGCGGCGCCGATCAGCAGGGCCAGTATCGAGACCTCGCCGAGGCTGCCGGATTTGAAGCCCAGCGCCATCGACCAGAAGGACGGCCTTCCGTTCGAGACGAGCCAGGTCGCTCCAACCGGAGTTGGGCCGGTCACCGTGCTGACGAGCATCCTGCCACTCTTAAGAAGCGAGAGCGGTGTGGCGTTCGTGACCGTATTGACGTAGAGCTTCCCGCCGAGCCCCTGGTACACTACCCTGCCGGACACGGCGTTGTTGATGACGGTCTGCACGGGCGTGAAGAACCCGGTCGCCCGCCAGAAGAAAGGCTTTACGAACTTGGTCGTATACAGCGCCAGCGGCGAGATCATCAGCGCCACGCGCCCGAACAGCGCGGGGTTGAAGATGTTCTTGCCCAGCCCTCCGAACAGCTCCTTCGCGACCGCGACCGCGAGGAAGGCGCCGATTGCCACGACCCAGAGGGGCGTGGTCGGCGGCAGCAGGAACGCGAATAGGATTCCCGTCACCATAGCGCTCATGTCGCGTAGAGAATGAGGCCTGCGAAGGATCGCGCGCATGATCAGCTCTGAAAGAGCCGCGACTATGCACGAGACCAGCATCACGTAGAAGGCCTGGAACCCGAACACGATAATCGCCATGATGGCTGCCGGGGTGAGCGCGATCAGGACGTCGGCCATCCCGCGCTCGATCGTCTGCCCTTTCTCATGGAGATGGGGGGAGACTGTATACATGAATTTTTCTGCCACTTTCACCCCTCCCTATCTCTTCTTCAAAGCCGCGATCTCGGCTTTAGCTTTTCTTACGTACTGTACGTGAGGGATGTAAGCCGGGCAGGTGTACGAGCAGCAGCCGCACTCGAAGCAGTCCATCGCGCCCCACAGCTCCGCCTTCGCCCAGTCTTCCTTCTGTACAGCTTCCACAATGTAGTTCGGCATCAGGTACATCGGGCACGCCGCGACGCACTTGGTGCACCGCACGCATCCGTGCTCTTCCCGGATATCCACCAGTTCGTCCGTCAGGACGAGCACTCCGGAAGATCCCTTCACCACGTTGGCGATGGGCTCTTCCTGCGCGAAGCCAGTCATCGGCCCGCCCATTATGAGCTTGACCGGTCCATCCGTCGTGCCGCCCGCGGCCTCGATCAGCGCCGCCACCGGCGTTCCGATCTTGGCGAGGAAGTTTGACGGGTTCTTGATGCCCTGACCCGTCACGGTGAGCACCCTCTCGTAGAGCGGCTTGCCCGTGGACGCGGCCTCGTGCATGGCAACCGCGGTCCCCACGTTCTGGACCAGGCAGCCGACCTCGGCAGGCAGCTTGCCCGGCGGGACCTTCCGCCCCGTCACAGCGCTGATGAGCTGCTTCTCCGCGCCCTCGGGGTACTTGACCTCGAGGATCTCGACCTCGATGTTGGGCTCGCCCGATGCAGCGGAGCGGACCTTCTCGACGGCGTCCATCTTGTTCGCCTCGATGCCGATCACGCCGCGCTCGGCGCCGACGCCCTTTATGAACAGCTTCAACCCGGCGACCAGGTCGGCCGGCCTCTCCAGCATCAGCCTGTGGTCACAGGTCAGGAACGGCTCGCACTCACACGCGTTGATGATCACCACGTCGACCGGTTTGTCCTTGGGTGGGCTCAGCTTGACGTGCGTCGGGAACGCAGCGCCTCCCATCCCCACCAGGCCGGCGTTCTTGGCGATCGCCTTGATGTCGTCCGCGCTGAGCTCGTCAACAGACTTGCCCGGCTTCGGCTCCCACTTGGGCTGGTTCGCGTCGGTGGTGATGACCACGCTCTTCACCTTAGCACCGGTGAAGTTCGGGATGTCCTCGATGGCCTTGACGACGCCGGCGACCGAGGAGAACACCGGGGCGGACACGAATGCTTCGGTCTCCCCGATCTTCTGTCCCACCGACACCCTGTCCCCCACGGAGACGAGCGGGCTGTTGGGAGCGCCAATGTGCTGATTCAACGGAATTGTCACTTCAGCAGGAACAGGCGCCTGTTCGATAGCTTTCCCGGAGGCAAGTTGCTTGTTGTAAGGTGGGTGGATGCCTCCTTTGAAGCTTTTATAGCGTGTTTTTGCCAATCAGACCACCTTCCTACTCGGACTTCTTGACTACGACCCTGGGGAAGCGTGAAGACGCGGCCCAGCGAGCGTAGAGGTAGATTACGTTGACCAGCACCAGGATCCACAGGAATATCTCGTACATCTTGAATATCCCGGCCACCCCGCCGAATGCGTTCACCATGCCGTGCAGCCAGCCGAAAGGTACGTTCACTGCATATGTCAGGAACCAGAACCAGATGGCTAGTATGGCCAGCACGATCCTGAAGGCGCCAAGCGGCTCGTTCCAGCCCTTGGGCCTTCCGATCAACGCGTAATACAGGTAGACGACCGAGATGAGCGCGAACACCCACACCACGAGCCAGTTAAGGTCTCGCATGAGCGCCATGCTCCAGGGGTACCTCCAACCCGAAGTGAAAGCGTGAAACAGGTAGAACCCCGAGTAGAGCGTCAGCGCAAGCACGCCGAGGTATGCCCAGTACATGGACTTTGCCGGTCCTGGAATAAAGACCTTCTTCTCCTTCACACGGACACCCCCTTAGACTACTCGGAATTCTTTGACGCTGTTGTTCTCGGGATGGATTATATGCACCGCGCAGGCGAGGCAGGGGTCGAACGACCGCACGCACCTGACGACGTTGATCGGGTTGTTGACGTCGGGCACCGGGATGCCGATGAGAGAGGTCTCGATCGGTCCCCTGATGCCGCTCTTGTCGCGGGGCGATGCGTTCCACGTGGTGGGCACGACCGCCTGGTAGTTCCCGGTCTTTCCGCCGCTGATGGTGATCCAGTGCCCGAGCGCCCCGCGAGGACCTTCCACCAGTCCCATGCCGTTGGAGCTGTTCGGGATCTGCTTGCCCTTGGGGTCCCAGATGTCGCTGCCGATTCCCAGCGTGAGCTGGTCCAGCCACTTGTCCATCTCCAGGGCCACGAGCAGGGTCTCCACCGCGCGCGCGCCGATTCTCGGGATGATCCCGAACTTCACGGGCGGCGTCAGTACGCCGAGGGCGGCGGCCAGTGCCATGAACACCGGGTCCTTCTTGACCAACTGGCGCGCCAGCGGGCCGACTTCCATCGGCTTGCCGTTATAGCGCGGAGCTTTCAGGAACGAGTACGCTCCCGACTTGGTGACCTGGGGCTCGGTCTTGCCCACTGCGGGCTTGAGCCCTTCGGTCGAGTCGTTGTAGTAGGAGTACTTGACCGACTCTGCTATCTGCTGGTTGTTGAACGCGCTGGGCGTCAGTTTGTAGTTCTCGATGACGCCCGACGGGAAGTACTTCTCCGACCCGGACTGGTTCTCGTCCATCCCACCATAGGCGATGAAGTTGCCGCCCGAGTCGCCGGCCTTGATGAACGCCGAGTAGGCCGGCATCGTCGCGATGGCCTTGACGTCCGCCACGTACACGTCGGCGATCCAGGCCTGCAGGTCGTGCAGCCTCGAGCGGAACGCCGCGATGTTGGAAAGCGTTGGCGGAGTGGTCACTCCACCCGGGATCGTGCCCACGAACGAAGGCATGCGGCCGTAGTAGATGGTCAGCATCTCCTGGGCCTTCTTGCGCATCTCGAACGCCTGCACGTAGTGTCCCACCAGCTCGGTCGCCAGGTTGGCGTCGCCCGGTCCTCCCGGCTCGCCGATGTAGTCCGGCGACGCGTAGCGGGGCAGGAACGGGTACAGGTCGTTGTTCTTCGCCAGGACGGCGATGTTGGCCTGCAGCAGCTTGAGCGCCGGATCCGCGCCTGTGTACTTCAACACCGCGGTGACATCGACGTAGTCGAGCGCCACTAGGTGGTAGAAGTGCAGTATGTGCGACTGGATGAAGTTCGCGCCCAGTGCCAGGTTTCGGATCAGCCTCGCGTTGTTGGGAAGTTTTACCCCCATCGCCGAGTCGAGGCTGTAAGAAGCCGCTGTGCCGTGCACCAGCGGGCAGACGCCGCATATGCGCTCCATGACCTGCTGCGCGTCCCAGGGATGCTTCCCTTGGATGAGCATCTCATAGCCGCGGAACATGGTGCCCGATGACCAGGCATCTGTGACCACGCCATTGGAGACCTCTACGTCGATGCGCAGGTGGCCTTCAATCCTGGTTACGGGGTCAATGCTTATAACTTGCGCCACTATTTCTCACCACCTTCGGCCTCTTCAGGCTTGCTTCCTAGTTGTTTGTACAGGTAATGGGCCCCTACGCCGACCGCGGTAGCGCCGGCGGCCACCCACCCGAGTACGTCCGTCGATGGCGAGATGCCCGCGAAGTTGACGTTGGGCAGAGGCTGGTAGAGCGGGGACAGGTCCTTGTAGAACTCGGGTGATGCGCAACCGTGGCACGGGCCATTGGCGCCCACGCACCAGTTGACCGCCGAGTTCCAGCGGCGGGTCGGGCAGTCAGCGTAAGTGACCGGCCCTTTGCAGCCCTGCTTGAACATGCAGAGCTTCATGTCGGGGTTCTGGTCGTTCCAGTCCTCCAGGAAGAGGCCCGCGTCGAACGCGGCGCGCCTCTCGCAGTTCTCGTGGATGAGCTGGCCGAAGAACGTCTTCGACATCAGGTTGCTGTTGAGGTCCAGCGGCTTGCCTCCCGGGAGCACCTTCAGGGCGATCAGCGCCTGTAGCGCGGTCCCCAGGAACCAGTCCGGATGAGACGGGCACCCGCCGACGTTGACCATCGGCTTCTTGGGGTCGATCTGCGCGACAATGTCGCTCACCTTGGTCGAGCCGGTGACACTCGCGTTGGCCGCGGGTATCCCGCCGAACGACGCGCAGTTGCCGTTCGCGATGACGGCCGCCGCGCCGGGCACGAGCTCCTGCATCCACTCGTGGACCGTCTTGTCTCCGGGAACCTGAACGGAGGTCCCATCCAGGTTCTTCTTCTTCGTGTCGCTCAGGCCGAAGCTGCAGTAATCGCCGTTCTCGCTGAGAGGAATCGGACCCTCGACCACGAGGACGTAGATACCCTTCCCGGCCTTGGCCGCGGCTACAGTGTCGTTGATCGCCTGGATCGCCGTCTGTCCGGTACCGCCCATCACGTTCGGATGATAGCGAACAGAGAGCTTGTCGAGCACTACCTCCGCGACTCCCGGATAGTTGGAGTTCAGGAACGAGATGGAGCACCCCGTGCAGTTCTGTCCCTGTATCCAGATTATCGGGGGTTTCCCGCTGGTGGAAAGCTGCTCTAGCGCTTTCGCCAGTTGCGGGATCATCGCTTCCGACAGGCCTAACAGGGCCGCCGTTGCGCCAGCGTGCTTCAAGAACTGGCGCCTGGTTACCATTTTACCCGTCAAGAACCTTCACCTCCTGATGGTCTGACACGTTTGCTAATTCTTATTCCGCCTGCTCGCGCAGGGATAAGGACAAATGGAAATTGATGCTGAGCCCTTAAATGCAGATTGTATGTCCGAGCCAAAAGTCAAAATAAAGCGGTCCCTTAAATTTTATCGAAGCACGTCGACCAGATGCCGAAGGAAGTGCTCGCCATCTCCACCTTGGGGAACCCATCGCCCCTCAAATCGCACGATTATAATCATTAGAAGCGCGTTCTTGTCAACACGTCCCACGTCCATCTGGCAAGA
>DAIQAV010000032.1:0-16606 GCA_036781505.1 Candidatus Anoxymicrobiaceae bacterium
CTGAGGTTCACCAAGTCGATGCGCTGGGGGAGCCGCGAGGAGCGGTTCTCCAGGCCGGTGCGATGGCTGGTGGCGCTCCTGCGCACGAAGGTGATCGAGTTCGAGTACGCCGGGCTCAAGTCCTCGCGGGTGAGCCAGGGACACCGCTACCTCTCGACGGGCAGGCTCTCAATAGAGACGCCCCGCGCCTACGAGCACACCCTCAAGGAGGCGTGCGTCATCGTCGACCACCGCACCCGCCTGGCCGAGATAATCCGCGCCGCGGAGTCCACCTGTGCCGCGGTCTCATCGGTGCCGGTGCTGGACGACGAGGTGCTCGAGGAGGTCGTCCAGCTGGTCGAGTGGCCCGGGGTGGTGCTCGGCTCCTTCGACGAGCGCTACCTGCGCCTGCCGCGCGAGGTGCTGGTCCACGCCATGGAATCGCACCAGAGATATTTCCCGGTGGAAGCAAAAGATGGCTCGCTGTCGGCGGGCTTCCTCGCGGTCCACAACGGCGACAAGGCGAAGGACGACATCATCAAGAGAGGCCACGAGCGGGTGCTTGCCGCGCGACTGGCCGACGCGGAATTTTTCTACGACGAGGATCTCAAGCGGCCGCTGGCCGACAGGCTCGAGGATCTCGAGCACGTGGTCTACCAGTCCGAGCTCGGCAGCATGGCCGAGAAGTCTCGCAGGCTGGCGCGCCTGGTCGAAAAAGAATGCGACGACCTCGGCGCCGAAGCGGATCTCGCGATGCGGGCCGGCCGCGCCGCGATGCTCGCGAAGTGCGACCTGGTGACGCACATGGTCATCGAGTTCCCCGCCCTGCAGGGCACAGTCGGGGAGATCTACGCCGCGAAGACCGGCGAGGACGAGCTGGTGGCCAGGGCCGTCGGCGAGCAGTACCTGCCCAGGCGGATCGGAGAAGCACTGCCACAGTCGACCGAGGGCGCGCTGCTCTCGATCGCCGAGAAGGCCGACAACATGGCCGCGTCCTTCGGGCTGGGTCACATACCTACGGGCTCCGAGGACCCCTACGCGCTGCGGAGGCAGGCGGTGGGGGTGGTACTGATACTGGTGGAGCACGGCTTCCCGTTCTCGGTCAGCCGCCTGGTGCGAGCCTCGGCGGCGGAACTCGAGTCGGAGGCGCACGGGTTCAGCTGGTCCGATGACGCCGAGGCGGCGTTCAAAGATTTCTTCACCAGCCGCGAGCGGGTGTACTTCACCGAGGCCGGCAACCGCTACGACCTGGTCGAGGCTGTCCTGGCCGTCGACTGGGATGTGCCGCTCTCGGTATCGAGGAGGCTCGCGGCTCTGGATGGAGCAAGAGAGGACGGCCTGCTGGCGCGCCTCTACACGGCTTTCGAGCGATGCGCTAACCTCTCGCGCGGCCACGAGGCGGGCGAGATATCGGAGGCGATGCTGGCCGAACCTGTCGAGCGCGAGGTGTTCGGCCTGGTGCGATCCGCGGAAGCCGACGTCGCGTCCGCGCTCTCGGTGCTGGACTTCGCCGGGGCGCTGGCCGCCCTCGAGCCGCTCTGCGAGCCCGTCGACAGGCTCTTCGACGAGGTCCTCATCATGGCTGAGGCGGCCGACGTCCGCGATAACCGCCTCTCGCTGCTGGGCCGCATCGCCGGGCTGTTCTGCGAGGTCGCCGATTTCTCCCGGCTCACGTGGGATTGAGCGAGTGAGCGAAGAATAGGAAACAAGCGACAAACGGGGCTGACGCCCGCTGTCGCTTCTGTTTGAGTCAAAGGGGGTCCGGGTGATGGGTACGAAGTACGTCTACGACTTCGACGAGGGCAACAAGGACATGAAGGAGTTGCTCGGCGGCAAGGGGGCGAACCTCGCCGAGATGACCTCCATGGGGATCCCGGTCCCACCCGGCTTCACCATCACCACCGAGACCTGCGTCAGCTACCTCGAGGCATGCCAGTATCCCGAGGGCCTGGCGGAGCAGATAGCTGAGAAACTGGCGTCGCTGGAGAAGAAGATGGAGAGGAAGCTCGGGGAGAGCGACGACCCGCTTCTGGTCTCGGTCCGCTCCGGCGCCCGGGCGAGCATGCCGGGCATGATGGACACCATCCTCAACCTCGGGCTCAACGACGCCTCCGTCGAGGGGCTTGCCGCGAAGACCGGCAATGCGCGCTTCGCCTACGATTCCTACCGGCGCTTCGTGAACATGTACGGGGACGTGGTGCTGGGCCTCAAGCCCGAGGGCAAGGAGCGCGACCCGTTCGACGTCATCCTCGACGCCAAGAAGAAGGAAGCCGGGGTGGAGCTCGACAACGAGCTGTCCGCCGACGACCTCAAGGACCTGGTGATCCGCTTCAAGGACGAGATAAAGAATCGCAAGGGCGTCGAGTTCCCGCAGGACCCCACAGAGCAGCTCCGCGGCGCCATCGTCGCCGTCTTCGACTCCTGGAACAACGAGCGGGCCGTGGCCTACCGCCGCAAGTACGACATTCCCGCCGAGTGGGGCACCGCGGTCAACGTGCAGGCGATGGTGTTCGGCAACATGGGCGATGACTCGGGCACCGGTGTCGGCTTCACTCGGAACCCCGCGACGGGCGACAACGAGATCTACGGCGAGTACCTGTTGAACGCCCAGGGCGAGGACGTCGTGGCCGGCATCCGCACGCCGCAGAGGCTGGAAGAGTTGCACAAGTACATACCCGAAGCCTACCTGGAGCTCCTGCGCATCCGCGAGGTGCTCGACGCGCACTACCGGGACATGCAGGACTTCGAGTTCACGATCCAGGAGGGTAAGCTCTGGATGCTCCAGACCCGGTCCGGCAAGCGCACAGGCTTCGCCGCGGTGAAGATCGCGATCGACCTCGTCGACGAGGGGCTCATCTGGCCCGACGAGGCGATAGACCGCGTCGACCCCGAGAGCCTCAACGACCTGCTGCGCCCGATCTGCGACCTCCAGGCCAAGGAGCAGGCGAAGCGCGACGGTCGCATGGTCGCAACGGGCACCAAGGCCGGGCCCGGGGCGGCAACTGGACAGGTGGTGCTCTTCGCACAGGACGCGCACGAGATGAAGCAGCGGGACCCCGACGCCAGGCTGCTGCTGGTGAGGCACGAGACGAGCCCAGAGGACATCAAGGGCATGGACGCGGCCGAGGGCTTCCTGACGCAGTTCGGCGGAGCTACCTCCCACGCGGCGCTGGTCGCCAGGCAGATGGGCAAGGTCTGCATCGTCGGCTGCGCCTCCCTCGACATCGACTACGATGCCAGGAAGTTCACCATCAACAAGCCGGGCGGCGGCTCTGTCGATGTGGCCGAAGGCGACTGGCTCTCGATCGACGGCACGGCCGGAGAGGTATACCTGGGCAAGATCGAGACCAGCCCGTCGGAGGTCGAGCAGGTGCTGATCACCAAGACGATGAAGGCGGCCGACTCCAAGGTGTACGCGGACTTCGACAAGCTGCTGACCTGGGCCGACGAGCGGAGGCGCCTGAAGATCAGGACCAACGCGGACACACCCGGCCAGTCCGAGCAGGCCGTGGCGTTCGGCGCTGAGGGGATCGGGCTGTGCCGCACCGAGCACATGTTCTTCGGCGGGGACAGGATCCTCGCCGTGCGCCAGATGATCCTCTCCGACTCGCTTGAGGGGCGCAAGGAGGCCCTCGAGAAGATCTTCCCGATGCAGGAGCAGGACTTCGTGGGAATATTCAGGGTCATGGGAGAAAGGCCGGTCACCATCCGGCTGCTGGACCCGCCGCTGCATGAGTTCCTGCCTCACGAGGAGGCCGACATCGAAAGCGTGGCACGCGAGCTCGGCGTCAGCGCCGAGGAGGTCGCCGAGCGCAACAAGAGGCTCAAGGAGGCCAACCCGATGCTGGGGCATCGGGGCTGCCGGCTGGGCATTACCTACCCCGAGATCTACCAGATGCAGGTCAGGGCGATAATCCAGGCGGCGTGCGAGGTCGCACGCGAGGGCGTGGACGTGAAGCCCGAGATCATGATCCCGCTGGTCGGCTCCGAGAAGGAGATGCAGATAATGCGAGAGCTGGCGGTCAAGACCGCCGACGAGGTGCTGCGCGCCGAGAAGTCCGACCTGACCTACATGGTGGGCACGATGATCGAGCTGCCGCGCGCCTGCATAGTGGCCGACCGCATCGCGATCAACGCCGAGTTCTTCTCCTTCGGGACCAACGACCTGACCCAGACCACGTTCGGCATCTCGCGCGACGACGTCAAAGGGTTCATGCCGACGTACATCGAGAAGGACATTTTCCCGGCCGACCCCTTCCAGCGGCTGGACCAGGAAGGCGTGGGCGACCTGATGAAGCTGGCGGTGGAGCGGGGACGCTCGACCAGAGAGAAGATCAAGCTCGGCATCTGCGGCGAGCACGGAGGAGAGCCCACCTCCATCAAGTTCTGCAACAGCATAGGGCTCGACTACGTGTCCTGCTCGCCGTTCAGGGTGCCCATCGCCAGGCTGGCGGCGGCACAGGCGAACATCGAGCAGACGGGCGGGCAGGGCCATTAACAATAGCGGTAGGAAACTGGATTTCATCCACGGAGGTGGTTCAAGATGCTGGTGGTAGCGGTGAACGGATCGCCTCAGCGGGCGGGCAACACCTACGCGCTGCTCGACGCGGTGCTCAAGCGCTGCGGCGAGCTCGGCGCGAAGACCGACATCATCCACGTGATGGACGCTCTCGAGGAGCAGGAGGAGCCCTACTGCGTGGCGTGCGCCTCCCCCTGCCCGGAGACGTGCCACACGTTCCCGGCGCTGGCCGACGCCTTTGACCTGCTGAGGGACGCCGACGCGCTGGTGGTCGGAAGCCCGGTGTTCTTCGGGACCCTGAGCGGTCAGCTGAAAGCGTTCTGGGACAAGAGCCGGAACCTGAGGGGCGAGAAGGCCCTGGTCAACAAGCCGGCGGGCGCGGTGGCCGTGGGGGCCGGTAAGTTCGGCGGCCAGGAGACGACACTGCGGGCGATCCACGACGTACTGCTGGTCCACGGTATGCTGATCGTCGGCGACTCGTCGATGGCGTCCGGCCCGGGGCACCAGGGCGTCGCGGCGACGCGACCCGCCGCCGAGGACACCGCCGCACTGGAGCGCGCGCGGGTGATGGGCGAGGGCCTCATCGAAGCACTGAAAAAGTAGAAAGTGCCAGGTACTTTCTACCTGGCTCCGTGTAGCATGGGTGTGGAAAGTAGAAAAGAAAAGTAGAAAGTACCTGTCCCCGGAGGATATTTGACTGTACGTGAGCGCATAGAGAATACCGAGAGACAGGTGCTGTCGCCCAGGGCCACCCTGGTCGCCGAGAGCAGGGGCAGGGAGAGGCCCGAGGAGCCATGCTCGATACGCACCGATTTCCAGCGGGACCGCGACCGCATCGTCCACTGCAAGTCGTTCCGCAGGCTCAAGCACAAGACTCACGTCTTCCTGGCTCCCGAGGGGGACCACTACCGCACCCGGCTGACCCACACGATGGAAGTCGCGCAGGTGGCCCGGACCGTGTCCCGCGCCCTGGCCCTCAACGAGGACTTGACCGAGGCGGTAGCGCTGGGGCACGACCTCGGTCACACGCCGTTCGGCCACATCGGCGAGAACGCCCTTTCCATCTTTCTGCCGGACCAGTTCAAGCACAACGAGCAGAGCCTGCGTGTGGTCGAGGTGCTGGAGAACGGCGGCAAGGGCCTCAACCTCACCTGGGAGGTCAGGGACGGCATACTGAACCACACGGGCGATTCCCTGCCGGCGACGCTGGAGGGCCAGGTGGTCAGGCTCTCCGACCGCATCGCCTACATCAACAGCGACATCGACGACGCCGTCAGGGCTGGCGTGTTGAAGCTCTCGGACCTGCCGCTGGAGCCCATCCGCAGGCTGGGGACCACTTCCAGCGAGAGGATAGACTCGCTGGCTCACGACACCGTTGAGAACAGCGAGGCAGGCGACAGGGTCCGCATGAGCCCCGAGACCTGGGAGCTCATGGACGAGCTGCGCGACTTCCTCTTCACCAACGTCTACATCGGCTCGATCGCCAAGACCGAGGAGGACAAGGCGGTGATGGTGCTCGAGGCCCTCACCCGCTTTTATTTCGACAATCCAGACGAGCTGCCGGCGGAGTTCAGGCCGGTAGATGAGACCATGCTGCCGGTGAAGGTCTGCGACTACGTGGCCGGCATGACAGACAGGTACGCCCTGGCGAGGTACCGGGAGTTCTTCCTGCCCCGTTCGTGGATGGTCGATTGAACCCGCGAAGGTGCGGCCGCGTCCGAGGGTTAGATTCCCCTGCGGTCGAACGATTATAGGCACGGCACCCGGCCCCCGAGATAGCTATGGAGCGAGGAAGCATGTCCCCCGGCGGTAGGATCAAGGACACTGACATAGAGGCGGTGCGCGAGCGCTCGGACATAGTCCAGCTGATCTCCGAGTACGTGCCGCTGAAAAAGGCCGGCCGGGAGTTCCGCGGGCCCTGCCCGTTCCACCAGGAAAAGGACCCGTCCTTCTACGTGAATCCCGCCAAGGAGGTCTACTTCTGCCACGGGTGCAAGGCCGGCGGCGGCCTGTTCAACTTCGTCATGCAGATGGAGGGGCTCAACTTCGCCGAGGCGGTCGAGCGCGTCGCGGACCGCATCGGCTACCAGGTCAGCTACGAGGACTCCTCCCCGGACGAGCTTCGCGGGCGCCAGGAGAAGGACAGGCTGTTCAAGCTGAACCAGACGGCGGCGGACTTCTACCACTACAGCCTGGTGGAGACCCCCGATGCCGTCAGGGCGCGCGACTACCTCTCGGGCAGGGGTTTCGCCGGCGAGATAGTCGAGGAGTTCAAGCTCGGCTTCGCCCCCCCCGGCTGGGACAGCCTCACCGGGTTCCTCGTCAAGAAGGGGTTCAAGGAGAGCGAGCTTGCCACGGTCGGCCTGGCCAAAGAGCGCTCGGGCCAGCGGCAGGCCGGCTCGCGGGGCGTCTACGACATCTTCAGGGACCGCGTGGTCTTCCCCATACTCGACCACCGGGGCAGGGTGGTTGCCTTCGGAGGGCGCAAGATACCGGGAGGGGCCGAAGATGAGGGGCCCAAGTACCTGAACTCGCCCGAGACCCCCATCTACCGCAAAGGGCACACGCTCTACGGCTTCTACCAGGCGCGCCCAGCCATACAGGACTCCAGGGAGGCCATCGTGGTCGAGGGCTACACCGACCTCCTTGCGCTGAGGCAGGCCGGAGTGCTGCCAGTGGTAGCCTCGCTGGGCACGGCGCTTACCGAGAACCACTTCGACCTGCTGGGCAAGTTCTGCGACCGGGTCTACCTCTCGTTTGACGCCGACCGGGCCGGCACTGAGGCCGCGCGGCGCGTGCTGGAGTTCTTCGACCGGTTCGGGATCGAGGTCTTCGTGGTGACCCTGCCGGCGGGCGAGGATCCGGCCTCCCTGGTGGAAAAAGGCGGCGGAGAGGCCTTCAACGCGGTCAAGGCCTCCGCCGAGTCCCTGCTGGACTTCTCGGTGGCCAAGATAATAGAGTCCATGGACACCTCCACCCCCATGGCGCGGCAGCGGGCCATGCAGGCCTGCGTCCCGGTGCTCAAGAAGGTCTCGGGCGACGAGATGCGGGCGGTGAGCTCAGAGCTCATCCGAAAGATCGCCAGCGTTCTGGACATGCCCGAGCAGACGGTGCAGATATTCGCCAGGGACTCCCTTCGCCCGGCGGGCTACCGCACGCGCGGGGCTTCAGACGGCGCGCGCGTCACGGTGATGGGGGACAAGGTCGAAAAGGAGGCGCTGCGCCTGCTCCTGCACGACCCCGAAGCGCTCCTGGAGCAGCAGCAGTTGGACGAGGACCTCTTCACGGACCCCCAGAACAAAAGAATACTGGTCATATTGAAGGAATTCTCGGTTCGTGACGAAAATGTCTTACAGGCTGAATATGACGCATTCTTGAGGCGAAAAATGGAGGATGTCGAGGACGAGGCGCTGCGATTACGCGTGATGGAACTTCTCGTCGAATCACCTCCCGACTGCAGTCCCGGCTACCAGAACACGGTCTTCGACAGGCTGACGAGCATGTTCCTCAAGCGTCTCAAGCAGCGAGTCGAGGCGGACATACGCAAGACGAACAAGACACTCGAACCGAAGAAATACGACGCCCTGTGCGAGCAGCTCGACGAGCTGCAACAGCTGATACGTACACAGTCTCCCTATGACCACAACTGACAGCAAGCCCGGCGACCGTAAGGCGGTGAAGCCCGAAATATGGCGGATGACTTCAAAGACCTCGATATTGACGAAGTGCGTGAGCTCGTCGCCTGGGGCAAGGAGCGCGGCGGCCTTTCGACCGACGAGATAGTCGAGAAGCTCAAGACCGTCGAGCTCACCCCCGACCAGGTCGACAGCGTCTTCGTGCTGCTCTCTGACCTTGGCATCGAGATAACCGACGAAGCCGTCGACGAGATCAAGGAAGAGATGGAGGAAGAGGAGGCCCACGGGAAGACCGCCAGCAAGGCGGTCGCGGAGCTGGACCTCTCGGTGCAGCCGGTCACCAACGACCCGGTGCGGATGTACCTCAAGGAGATAGGCAAGGTCCCGCTGCTCACGGCGGAGCAGGAGGTCTCCCTGGCCAAGCGGATCGAGGCCGGCGAGGCGGCCAGCGGCAGACTCACCTCCGAGGAGAAGCTGAAGGCCGATCAGATCAAGGAGCTGCACGACATCGAGGCCGACGGCCTGGTGGCCAAGCGCAAGCTGGTCGAGGCGAACCTGAGGCTGGTGGTCAGCATCGCCAAGCGCTACGTAGGGCGGGGAATGCTGTTCCTGGACCTGATACAGGAAGGCAACCTCGGGCTCATCCGCGCGGTCGAGAAGTTCGACTACGGAAAAGGCTACAAGTTCAGCACCTACGCCACCTGGTGGATCCGTCAGGCCATCACCCGCGCCATCGCGGATCAGGCCCGGACCATCAGGATACCCGTGCACATGGTCGAGACAATCAACAAGCTCGTGAGGGTGCAGCGCCAGCTCCTGCAGGACCTGGGGCGCGAGCCGCTGCCCGAGGAGATCGCCGACGAGATGGAGCTCTCGCCCGAGAAGGTGCGCGAGATCCTCAAGGTTTCGCAGGAGCCGGTCTCGCTGGAAACGCCCATCGGCGAGGAGGAGGACAGCCACCTCGGGGACTTCATCGAGGACTCGGGCGCCGTGGTGCCGGTCGACGCGGCGGCCTTCAAGCTGCTGCAGGAGCAGTTGGAGGAGGTCCTGGACGACCTCAACACCCGCGAGAAGCGCGTCATCCAGCTCAGGTTCGGGCTCCTCGACGGCCAGCCTCGCACGCTGGAGGAGGTCGGCAGGGTGTTCGGCGTGACCAGGGAGCGCATCAGGCAGATCGAATCCAAGACGCTCTCCAAGCTGCGCCATCCCTCCAGGAGCGGCAGGCTGCGCGACTACATCGAAGACTGACCGCGAAAACGCACCACTGGTGCCGGGCACCGGGGGTGCGTCTTCAACGACGATGCCTGACCTCCCTTTGAATCATCAACCTCGTTGCGCAGGATTGGCGCGCGCTTTGGACAAACCTACTGTTGTCACAAGCAAGGGAGGGGTCCAATGTGCGCTGAAGCCTACCACGAGCCGTTCGACATCATCCCCGAAGAGGGTAGGGACAACCACCGGGCGCTCGTCTCCATGATCGAGGAGTTCCAGGCGATCGATTGGTATCATCAGAGGATACAGGCGACCAAGGACGATGAGTTGCGGGCCATCCTCGCCCACAACCGCGACGAGGAGAAGGAGCACGCGACCATGCTTCTGGAGTACCTCCGCCGCAAGGACCCGGCCTTGAGCTCGCAGATCGGCAAGTTCATCCCCTCGGAAGGGGACATCGCGGCGCTGGAGGACGATTAATCACCCCCGAAGACTATCGAGAGCCACTCGAGGAACTGTACCGGCGATTCAATCACAGGGATTACGTGCACCCGGACCCCCTGGAGTTCCTCTACGACTATCCCGACGTGGCCGACAGGGAGATCGTCGGTCTGGTCGCCTCTTCGCTCGCGTACGGCAGGGTGGCGCAGCTCCTCAAGAGCATCAGGGTGGTGCTGGACATCATCGGCCCACGCCCGGCGGAATTCGTAGCCTCCGCGTCGGCGGGTTCACTGGAGAAGTCGCTTTCCGGGTTCAAGCACCGCTTCACCACAGGCTCGCAGATCGCCGGGCTGCTGGCCGGCGCGCGCGGCGCCATCAAGAAGTACGGCTCGCTCAACGGGTGCTTCACCTCCGGCATGGCGCCCTCGGAACCCACTGTCCTGGAGGCCATGCACGGGTTCGCCACGGAGCTCACAGGCTCGAGCGGCTGCCCCTGCGATTTCCTGCTGCCGTCGGTGGCGAAAGGGAGCGCCTGCAAGCGCCTGAACCTCTACCTGCGCTGGATGGTCCGCTCCGACGAGGTCGACCCCGGCGGGTGGAGCGGCGTCAGCCCGGCCGCCCTGATCGTCCCGCTCGATACCCACATGTACCGGACCGGGCAGGCGATGGGCTTCACCACACGAAAAAACGCCGACATCAAGGCCGCGCAGGAGGTGACCGAAGGGTTCCGTCGTATAGTCCCGGAAGACCCTGTCCGATACGATTTCTCGCTCACGCGCCTTGGCATCAGGAGCGAATCGTCGCTCGAGGAGTTCCTCGGCGGCATTGAAGAAACTCAAGGTTAGCAAGCAACCGACAGTGGTAATAGAATGACACCAGAGAAACAAGGAGGAGCCATGGCACCGCTCAAAGGATCGAAGACCGAGGTCAACCTCATCACCGCTTTCGCGGGAGAGTCGCAGGCGCGCAACCGCTACACGTACTTCTCCAGCCAGGCGCGCAAGGACGGCCTGATACAGATCGCCGACATCTTCGAGGAGACCGCGAACCAGGAGAAGGAGCACGCCAAGCGCTTCTTCAAGTTCCTGGTGGGAGGGGACGCGCAGGTCGGCGCGATGTTCCCCGCCGGCATGATCGGCACCACCGCGGAGAACCTGAAAGCGGCCGCGGCGGGCGAGAACCTGGAGTGGACGACGCTCTACCCGGGTTTCGCGAACGTGGCCCGCGAGGAGGGCTTCGAGGAGATCGCCAAAGTGTGGGAGGCGATCGTGGTCGCCGAGAGGCAGCACGAGAAGAGATACCTGGGGCTGCTGGCCAACGTCGACGCCGGCACGGTTTTCAAGAAGAAACAGCCGGTGGTGTGGAGGTGCAGGAACTGTGGCTACCTCCATCAGGGCAGCGAGACGCCCGCGGCCTGCCCGGCCTGCGCGCACCCGCGCGACTACTACGAGCTCCTGGCGGAGAACTGGTAGGAGCTCCGGACCGAGCCGGCTCCGTTGAACGGGCCGTTCGTTCCCTGGAGCGTGCGGGCGGCTAGGAGAAGACCCACGGCCGTCGAACAGAAAAGTGAAGCAAGCCGCGCGCGACTGACTATCTGAACCTGCAAGGGGAGGCACTCATGTTGACAGACAGGATGGCCGAAGCGCTCAACGCTCAGCTCAACGCCGAGCTCTACTCCGCCTATTTGTACCTGTCCATGGCCGCGTTCTACGAATCGCTGGGCCTTCCCGGCTTCGCCAGTTGGATGCGGGTGCAGCGGATCGAGGAGCTCGTCCACGGGCTGAAGTTCTTCGACTACATCGTCGAGGCCGGCGGGCGCGTCCTGCTGCGGCCCATCGACGGACCGGCCACGGAGTGGGAGGGAGCGCTCGGCCCGTTCGAGGCCGCCTACGCGCACGAGCAGAAGGTGACCGGCCTGATCAACGCGCTGGTGGAGGTGGCGAAAGAGGAGAAGGACGACGCCACCGTCGAGTTCCTCCAGTGGTACGTGGACGAGCAGGTGGAAGAGGAGGAGTCGGCGAGCTCGGTGGTGGAGAAGATAAAGGCCGCGGGGGGCGCCGAAGCGGAGCTGGAGAAGCTCGACGGCGAGCTGGCGATGCGGAGCTGACCGGTTGACGAGTGGAAGGCAGAGGTGAGGCGATGAACCGGCATTTCGAGGCCGTCAAGGTGACCGACAAGGTCTACTGGGTCGGCGCGATCGACTGGGGGATAAGGGACTTCCACGGGTACACGACCCCGAGGGGCTCGACCTACAACGCCTACCTCATAATGGGCGACGACGTGATACTCATCGACACCGTAAGGGCACCGTTCAAGGAAGAGCTGCTCGCGAGGGTGGCATCGGTAACCGACCCGAAGAACATCAGGTACATCATCTCCAACCACTCCGAGCCCGACCACTCCAGCGGCCTGCCCTGGGTCATCGACCAGGTCCAGCCCGAGAAGGTATTCGCGTCGAAGCTGGGCCTGAAGGACCTGGACGGCTACTACCACATGGGTGGCATCGAGCAGGTCGACAACGGCTCGACCATGAGGCTGGGGGGCGTAGACCTGACGTTCATCGACACGCCGATGATCCACTGGCCCGACAGCATGATGACCTACATGCCCTCTCAGAAGCTGCTCTTCTCGCAGGACGGTTTCGGCATGCACCTCGCCAGCAGCGAGAGGTTCGCCGACGAGATACCCCAGGGCGTCCTCTACGAGGAGAACGCCAAGTACTTCGCCAACATCCTGCTTCCTTACAAGCAGCTCATCGTGAAGCTGCTGGACAAGATAAAAGAACTGGGTCTGGAGATAGAGACCATCTGCCCGGACCACGGACCGATATGGCGCAAGAACCTGCAGGTGCCCATCAACGCTTATTACAAGTGGTGCGCGCAGGAGCCGACCAACAAGGCGGTCATCACCTTCGACACGATGTGGGGGAGCACCGAGATGATGGCCCGGGCGATAGAGGACGGCATGGTGGGCGCCGGCGCGAGCGTAATAGTGCTGCCGATGAAATCCAGCGACAGGAGCGTCGTCGTGACCGAGGTGCTCGAGGCCGGGGCGTTGCTGGTGGGGTCGCCCACGCTGAACAACGGGATCTTCCCGACGATGGCCGACACCCTTACCTACATGAAAGGCCTCAAGCCCAGGAACCTCGTTGGGGCGGCGTTCGGCTCGTTCGGCTGGAGCGGTGAGGCGGTCAAAGTGCTGAACGATTACCTGGAGCAGATGAAGGTCGAGATAGTGTCCGAGCCCCTGAACCTCAAGTTTGTCCCGGATGCAGAGGGCATTGAGCAGTGCAGGCGGTTCGGCGAGGCGGTGGCCGCGAGACTCAAGGAAGTGGTGCAGAATGGCGCTTGAAATGGAGCCGGAGGCACTCTGGAGCATCAGCTACGGCATCTTCATAGTCTGCTCGTGCAGCGACGGCAAGGCGAGCGGGCAGATCGCCAACACTGTATTCCAGGTGTCGGCCGAGCCTCCCAGGGTCGCCGTCGCGATAAACAAGAAGAACTTCACCCACGGCCTCATCACCGCAAGCAATAACATGACGGTCTCGGTCCTCGACGAAGAGACGCCGATGCAACTTATCGGCCGGTTCGGGTTCCGCACGGGACGCGACTTCGACAAGCTCGAGGGCGTCGAGACGATGGAAGGGAACCTGGGGTGCCCCGGCGTGACCGAACACGCCGTCTCGGTGTTCGAGGCTGAGGTCTTCGGCAGCGTGGACGTGGGTACTCACACGGTCTTCGTGGCTGACGTGGTCAGCGGCAAGGTGCTCTCCGACAAGCAGCCGCTTACCTACGCGATGTACCACGGCATGAAGGGCAAGGCCCCCGAGAACGCGCCGACCTACAGGGGGAAGACGCCGGAGACGGCGCCGACCTACGCCGGCGTGGAGCCTCCCAACGCGCCGACCCACCGGGGCGGCAAGGAATAGCACCAAGCACGTGTCCCTGAAAGGAGCATGATGAAGAAGTACGTCTGTGACGTCTGCGGTTACGTCTACGACCCGGCCCAGGGCGACTCCGACGGCGGGGTGCCGCCCGGAACTCCTTTCGAGGAGCTGCCGGACGACTGGGTCTGCCCGGTCTGCGGGGCCGGCAAGGACGCTTTCGCGCCCGAATAAGAAGACTGATACGGTGAAGGCCGAACGGAGGCGTCGATGGCCACGAGGAAGATAGTCCACATAGACGAGGAGAAGTGCGACGGTTGCGGTGAGTGCGCCCAGGCGTGCGCCGAGGGCGCCATCGAGATCGTCGACGGCAAGGCCCGGCTGATCAGCGAGAGCTACTGCGACGGCCTGGGGGCCTGCCTCGGCGAGTGCCCACAGGACGCCATCACCATCGAGGAGCGCCAAGCTGACGAGTTCGACGAGGTCGCGGTGGAGAAGCACCTGTCCGCCAAGCAGCCGGCGGCATGCCCCGGCACAGCGCCGCAAACGCTGGTCCCCTGCGAGCTGGTCGACGCCGTGGGGGAGCCGGGCGAGGCGGCTACGGTGCCCTCGCGCCTCTCTAACTGGCCGGTCCAGCTCAAGCTGGTGCCGACCAAGGCGCCATACTTCGATAAGGCGAACCTGCTGATCGCTGCGGACTGCGTGCCCTTCTCGTTCGCTGATTTTCACGCCCGCTTCCTGACCGACAAGACGCTGCTGATCGGCTGCCCCAAGCTGGACAGCGCCGAGTTTTACCGCAAGAAGCTCGCGCAGATATTCATCCAGAACGACATCGCCTCGATCGACGTCGTCTACATGGAGGTGCCCTGCTGCTTTGGGCTGGTGCACCTGGTCCACGAGTCGCTCAAGGAATCGGGCAAAGATATCCCGCTCAACCTCTACAAGATAGGGATCAAGGGCGACATCCTCGAGAAGCTCCCCGTGTCGGGCGGTGGTGCGTAATGGACACAATATGCCCCGGACAGAACACCCTTTTCTGGAAGCCCGAGGATATCTTCGAGGCGCCCTGCCCCGTCTGCGACGCGACGGTTGAGTTCTTCAAAGACGACGTCTCGCGCAAGTGCCCCAAGTGCGGCTTCCGGTTCCCCAACCCCAGGCTGGACATGGGTTGCCTGGAGTGGTGTCCCTACGCCGACAAGTGCGCGGCGGCCCTCGCCGAGGGCGGCACGCCCGGGATCCCCGCATCCGATGATGCGGCGCCCGAGAAACCTTTGGAGGGAAAGTAATTGAATATAGTCAAGTACGAGGACGTTTCTATCGCCGAAACGCCTCACGGGGTCGACGTTCGCAAGCTCTTCGAGAGCGAGCATGTCAGCGTTGTCGAGATCAAGCTCGGCCACGGCGAGGGGCTCAAGAGGCACACCACGCCCGTCGACGTCTTTTTCTACATCCTCGAAGGCCACGGAATTGTGGAGATCGGCGACGAGAAGGAGCACGTCTCCGGCCATATGCTCATCGAGAGCCCCAAGGGGATAGAGCACACGGTATCCAACGAGGGCGATGAGCCGTTGCGGTTCCTGGTGGTGAAGACCCCGGCGACCGCCAGCCGCAAAACATAGCGGCGCGGTTTTGCGTCAATTCCCACCGTTCTCTATAATTGGACACCGTGACTGCGGATTGACCGTTCCCCGGTAGCTCAATCGGTAGAGCAACTGGCTGTTAACCAGTGTGTTGCAGGTTCGAGTCCTGCCCGGGGAGCCATTTCTTTGAATTCCCCCACCACAAGTTCACTTCTTCACGCTTCCGCATGGGAATTCAAAGAAATGGCTCCCCGGGCAGGACGTAAGGGGGGCCGGGGGAAGCATTCCCCCGCATTGATTCAACAATGGGGGGGTAACAGCGATCCGCCAGGCGAGCGCCATCGGGGGGGTCGGAGACCCCCACGTTGGGGAGCGGAACCCTGAACAGCAAACCAGCGATAAGCCTGGACTGATGCAGGGGTGCAGTGACGTTCGCCCGGGGAGCCCCCAACAAGTTACTCAGCAGGCTTAGCGCCGTCCCCCTGGGGAGCAGCCGCTGGGGGAGCGGCAGCCGGGGGAGCACTCGCTCGATCGCTCGCCAGCTCGGCCGCTATCGCCTGGCCGAAAGCCTTCGCCTTCTCCAGCTCACCTTCAGCCAGCGGTCCTTTCCTGCCGGCCACGCCCGACCGCAGCGGCGGAACGATCTCGATGAAACCCTTTTCCTTCAGGATCTTGGAGATACCCTCGGCGGCAGTCGCGTCGCCCTTGTGAAGCCACTTGGCCAGCGCCGTGCCGAAGGCCGCGAACTTGAGCGGAGGCCCATCCACGTTCTTCAGGAACTTGCGGATAGGGCCGGACGCGTGGCCTGCCCTGGTGGGCGAACCCACCACCACGAACTCGAGGTCGGCGGGCAGCGCGGAAAGAGAACCCACGTCGGCCAGCGTAACATCCTGTCCGCTCTCCTTGAGCCCCTCAAAGATCGCGTTCGCTACCTGTTTACAGTTACCGTACCTGCTGTGGTAGATGACCATGCCCTTCATCAGATGACCTTCCTTATCAAGCCCTCAGGACTTTCCCGACTGGCGTCTGCTCTTGGCCACTATCCTTCCGAAGTAAAAGTCCACGAACCTTGGCGAGATGCCATTGAGGCGGTAGAGCAGCTTGGTGTCGAAGCCGCCTATCACCATGAACTTGCCCTTTTTGAAGCCGGCAATAAAGATCTCCGCGATCTCGGCGGAGGTCATGAGGCCTGCGCTCTCCGACAGCGCGTCGCACTCCTTGGGCCGGATCTTTAACTCTTCGGCGTGGCCGGGAGTCTCGGTGTCCGGCGGGCAGAGCACCGTCACCTGCAGCCCCTTATCCTTGAGCTCCTGGCTGACCGCCTCGGCGAGCGACAGCAGCTCCGCCTTGGTGGGTG
>DAIQAV010000033.1:0-16585 GCA_036781505.1 Candidatus Anoxymicrobiaceae bacterium
ACGGTCGAGCGCGCGGGGCTGTTCTCGGTGCAGACGCCACAGGGCTTCTCGCTGGGCGCTCTGCTCGATGCCCACAGTGAGGCGGCCGGCGCGGGATTCGAGGCTACGGACGACTCCGCTCTGGTAGAGTGGCGCGGCGGCCGGGTGGGGGTCGTGCCAGGGAGCCGTGAGAACATGAAGGTGACCTACCCCGCCGACCTGCTGATGGCGGAGGCGGTGCTGGGAGGGAGGCGGCTATGAGGACAGGAATCGGTATAGATGCCCACAGGTTCGCCGCGGGCAGGGCTCTCTTCCTAGGTGGCCTGGAGGTGCCCCACCCGATGGGGCTGGCCGGCCACTCGGACGCCGACGTGGTGCTCCACGCCCTGATGGACGCACTGCTCGGTGCGTCAGGCGGGGGCGACATCGGCGAGATGTTCCCCGACAGCGACCCGGCTTACGAAGGCATCTCCAGCCTCGAGCTCGTGGGGCGGGTGATGGAGACCGTGCGCAGGCGTGGCTACGGGGTCCTCAACGCCGATATAGCAATCATATGCGAGGAGCCGCGCATCGCTCCGCTCTCGCGGGCCATGGCGGCGCGCATAGCCTCGGGCCTGGGGGTCGACGACGGGGCCGTGGCGGTCAAAGGGACCACCACGGAAGGGATGGGGTTCACCGGGCGCGGGGAGGGCATCATGGCGATCGCCTCGGTGCTCCTGGACGAGACGGGATAGTTGATGGCTGACAGGCTCAAGCCCGACAAAATACCGGTCAGGCGCAGGCCGCCGGAGGAGAGGACGAGCGACTTCGGTGAGGTCGCGCTCGGCTACGACGCCGCCGAGGCCACGGCCGAGGCGGAGCGCTGCCTCGCCTGCAAGAAGCCGCGCTGCGTCAAAGGCTGCCCGGTGGGCATCGACATCCCGGCTTTCATCGCTGAGATCAAAGGGGCCGGCCCGGCGTCGGCGCTCGCGAAGATCAAAGAGGAGAACCTGCTGCCCGGCGTCTGCGGCCGGGTCTGTCCGCAGGAGCGCCAGTGCGAGGCCGAGTGCGTGCTGGGCAAGAAAGGCGACCCGCTCTCGATCGGAAAGCTCGAGAGGTTCCTGGCCGACTGGGAGGCGGGCCTGGATGAGGCGGCGCCGGCCGTGAGCGCGAAGAGCACAGGGCTGCGGGTGGCGGTGGTGGGCTCGGGGCCTGCCGGGCTGACCGCGGCGGGCGAGCTCGCCAAGCGAGGCCATGCGGTGACGATGTTCGAGGCGCTGCACGTCGCCGGCGGCGTGCTCACCTACGGGATACCGGAGTTCAGACTGCCGCAGTGGGTGGTCGACCGCGAGGTGGGCTTCCTTCAGAAGATGGGCGTCCGCCTCCAGCTGGATTTTGTGGTGGGGCGGACAGCCACTCTCGAGGACCTGGCAAGGGACTTCGACTCGGTGTTCATCGGGATCGGCGCGGGGCTGCCGATGTTCATGGGAATACCGGGCGAGAACCTCAACGGGGTCTACTCCGCCAACGAGTTCCTCACCAGGGCAAACCTGATGCGCGCACGGAGCTTCCCCGAGTACGACACACCGGTCAAGCGGGGCGGAAGGGCGGTAGTGGTCGGCGGAGGCAACGTGGCGATGGACTCGGCGCGAACGGCGCTGCGGATGGGGGCCGATGTCAACATTGTCTACAGGCGCTCCCGCGTGGAGATGCCTGCCCGCAAGGAAGAGGTCGACCACGGGGCCGAGGAGGGCATTGTCTTCCACATGCTCACCAACCCCGTCGAGGTGCTGGGCGAGAACGGCGCCTGCCGGGCGGTGGTGTGCCAGCGCATGGAACTGGGAGAGCCCGACGAGTCGGGCAGGCGCAGGCCCGTGCCGATTGCGGGCGACTTCTTCACTGTCGATACCGACACGCTGGTCATGGCGATCGGCACCCGTGCGAACCCTCTTCTGACCTCCACCGCTCCCGCACTCGAGCTCAACAAGCGCGGCTACATCGATGTCTCACCGGATACGTTTGCGACCAGCGTTGAAGGCGTCTACGCCGGCGGCGACATTGTCACGGGGTCGGCGACCGTCATCGAGGCGATGGGGGCGGGCAAGGTCGCGGCTGATCAGATGGACGGGTTCATGAGGAGCTCGGTCGGGGCCTGAAGCCGAGGGTCAGTCTGTGTCCCGGTTTATCCGGTCAATCTGCTCGAAGGGCACACGCCGTATCTTCCTCTGGCCGCTGAGCACCAGGTCCACCAACTTCTGGAACGACTCGAACGGCTTCGTTATATCATGCTGGCTTATCGCCAGCGTGAGCGCCTTCTGCGAGTGGTAGTTCGCCTTCTGCGGGTCCGTCATGAAGAAGAGGTAGATCTGGGCGAGGTTCTCTTGCAGGTCGGCGGAGTCGGGGTTGTACCGGGCAGCCTCGATCCCCAGCGCCAGGCCTTCGGCGGGGTGCCCGAACTCGCAGAGCATCCAGCTCGCGTAGTAGTAGGGCATGACGAAGTGCGGGTCCAGGCGGGTTATCATCCAGTAGTAGGGGAACAGAGGCTTCTCCTTGGCGAGGCTGCCCCCGAAGTAGTCGTGGAACACGGTGTCCGTCTTGGTCCAGAAGTAGGCGGCGAGCGACTCGCGCACCCCTCCCAGGATATTCAGCAGGGAGTGCCCCGCGCTGGCGGGGGCGCTCTGGCCGGTCCCGGCGGCCGAGCCGGACGAGTTGTCGAGCGAGGCCTGCAGCAGCCCGCCTCCGGCCACCAGCAGTATGATCAGGGCGATGACGCCCAGCGTGAACTTCTTTCGCTTGCACCATCTCCAGGCCCGTCTCAAAGGTCCTTCCTCCTGAACGCGGCGTACCCGATGACAATGAAGACGGCGGCGAAAAGGATCGCGTATCCGGTGATGCGCAACATGTAGGTGGCCGAGGCCCCGCCGCCGTAGGCGACCTGCTGCGAGATGTTGAAGTTCTCCAGGTTCGGGATGGCGTAGTAGACGCCCCCGGCGAGCACCTTGACGATGCCGGTGGTGCCCGTGACCAGCTTCTGGTGCAGGAACCCGGTCTTGATGTGGCACAGGAAGTAGAACAGGATCGCCGCGAACGCCGTGACGGGGATGCTGGTAACGGTGGTAAGCATCAGGCAGAAGGCCGAGATGATCGCCGCCTCCAGGAAGACGGCGAACACGCCCTGCAGGATCACGGGAGAGAACATGCTGGCCTTGGCCCCCAGCAGGATCAGTATCTCGATGGACATCACGAACATAATCCCGAACAGCGAGACCAGTATCCCCAGGTACTTGCCCAGCAGGTACTGGGCCCGCCCCACCGGCTTGGAGAGGATGTTGTAGATGGTCCTTTTCTCGATCTCGCCGGGGATCTGCGTGACAGCCAGTATCACGGCGAGCACCACCCCGAACAGCGACGTGAGGCTGATCGAGATGTCCTTGAGGAATGCGGCCGTCGCGCCCAGCTCGAAGCTCGGCAGCAGCGGCGAGACCGCCAGCACCACCAGGCCGAACAGGAAGACCACGTAGAAGATCTTACGGCGGCTGGCGTCCTTTACGACGTTCAGAGCGATGGAGAGGACGTTCCTCATGACGCCGTCTCCTTGATGGTCTCCAGGAAAAGGTCCTCGAGCGAACGGTGGTACGGCTCGACCGACACCAGGTCGAGCCCCATGCCACGGGCCGCCTCCAGCGCGCGGTAGGTGTCACCGCTCTCTACCTCGAACCTGGTCACGCCGTCTGCGGCCCGCGCGTTGAGGGCGAAGCCGAGCGGCCCTGTCGCGGTGTCCACTTCGCCGGAGAGCACTATCCTGGTCAGCCCCTCGACCTTCAGCAGGTCGGCAAGCTCGCCTTCGGTGACCGAGCGGCCGGCGCTCACGATGCAGACGCTGTTACAGATGTTCTCGACCTCGGAGAGCTGGTGGCTGGAAAGGAAGATGGTCTTGCCCTCGTCGCGCACGTGCAGCAGTATATCGCGCACCTCTTTCTGTCCCACGGGGTCCAGGCCGCTCGAGGGCTCGTCCAGGATCACCAGGTCGGGGTCGTTGAGCAGCGCCTGCGCTATCCCGAAGCGCTGCAGCATGCCCTTGGAGAACTTGTCCAAGGTAAGGTGCGAGTCGTGGGCGAGCCCCACCAAGTCGAGCAGGTATTTCGAGCGCTTGGTGAGCTCGGCCTTGTCCATCCCGAAGAACTTGCCGTAGAGAGCCAGGCCCTTCTCGGCGGTCAGGAAGGTGTAGAAGTACGGCTGCTCGGGGAGGAATCCCAGGGATTTATGCGCGGAGCGGTCTCCCAGGGGCCGCCCCAGCAGAGTCCCCGAGCCGGAGTCCGCATACACCAGGCCGAGCAGTATCTTGAGTGTGGTGGTCTTGCCCGCGCCGTTCGGCCCCAGAAGGCCGAATATCTCGCCGCCCGGCACGGACAGCGACAGGTCGGCCACGGCCGTCTTCTTCTTGCGGGTCCCGGCGATCCGGTAAGTCTTCTTTATGCTGTCGAGTTCAACGGCGAGGTCTTCCAATTGTCTCCTCAGGTACAGCCTGCCGCAGGTACAGGTAATCTAGCATTATTATAAGTGGTGCGCACCCTGCATGCACTTGAGAATTCGCATGGGACAACACTCTGGCATATTAGACAGTGAGCAATCCCCCCATGGTTCCAAGTGCCCGACATCGGGTAGAATAGTACTGTGTAATCTGCTTGATGGAGGCGATAAACCTTGTGCGAATCTAACATTTACCTGAGGGACGACGAGGGAGACCGGCTGGTCATGGAGGACGCCGTCCTGGTGAAGAACGAGGGCGGGCGCGTGACTGTGACCGACATACTGGGAGAATCCATGGAGTTCGAGGGCCTGCTCGAGGAGGTCACGTTCCTCGATCACCGCATCGTCATCAGGAAGTGACCGGCAGTAACCTCAACAGCGAAAACGGAAGGCCTCCGGCCAGCCCGGGGGCTTTCTTCTTTGCGTGAAAACCGTAGGAACTCGAACGCGTCCCGCCTGCGTCCAATGGGCGGCAGCAAGCAAACGAAAGGAGAGGCTATGAAGAAATATGCGTCGGCAACGGTGATCATGCTGGCTGCGGCACTGGCGCTGTCCGCCCTCGCGGGGTGCGGGAGCAGTGGAACGTCAGCGAACGGCAAGACCTACACCATCACCAACACCAAGATCAGCGCTAAGGTCGGCGACGTGTTCGTCATCCAGCTGGAATCGAACGCTACCACCGGGTTCCAGCGGGGCATCGCGGGATCGCTCAATCCCGCGATGGTGAAGAAAGTCAGCTCCAAGTCCGTGGCGGGAGCCAACCCCAAGGGCCTGGAGGGCGTCGGGGGTGTCGAGAAGTGGACGTTCAAGGCAGTTGGCGCCGGCACGGCAACACTGGCGATGACCTACACGCAGCCGTTCGACAAGGCCGCCAAGCCCGCCCAGACGGCGACTTTCAACATCACGGTGAAGTAGGGAAGCCTAAAGGGCACAAAAAAAAGCGCCTGGCAGCGCATTTTATGGGGAGAGGACAACCGGGCCTTGGAACCGGGTCCCGGTCAAGACCGGCGTATCAGACCTTAATGCGGCAACTCTTGGGGATATTTGGATGGTCCAAATACTTTAACCCTGAGCTGTACCCGGTTGTCCGAACTTGGTACTGGCAACCGATTCAATCCGGACTGATGCCGGCATTCCGGCTGCCTGTCGGATGAGAAGCGGTACCTCTGGGTACTATTCTTGCGTTTTGTCAAACCGCATTCAAGAGAATTCCAGCCTGCGGGCAAAAATGGACGGTGAACCGCAAAATCGGCTCATGAGCGGAAAAAAAGGACAAAGAGCTGGCTACATGTTCAGGATCTTCTTGAGCTCCGAGCTCTGCCGCCTGCTCATCGGGATCTTGCTCTTGGAGGGGTCGTTCATCGTGAGCTCGTATGATGATGTTCCGACCTTGGTTATCTCCTTGACCTTCTGCAGGTTCACGATGTAGCCACGGTGCGCCCTGAAGAATTTCGCCGGGTCGAGCATCTTTTCGAGCTCCGCCAGCGTGTGGTTGGTGAGGAACCGGTCGTTGTCCGTGTGCAGGTAGGTGTACTCGCGCTGGATGTTGATGAAGTTTATGTCATCCACGTTGACCAGGTAGATCTTGTCGCCCTTGCGCGCCGGTATCTGAGAGCGGGCGCCTTCCCTGTGGCCCACCCGGTCGGCACGTTTCAGCACAGCCTCCACGCGAGCCATCAGCTCGAGAGAGCTGAAAGGTTTGGTGACGTAGTCGTCGGCCCCGCCACGAAGGCCCTGCACCTTCGACTTCTCGTCGGAGAGAGCGGTGAGCATGATGATCGGTATGGACTTGGTGCGCGAGTCGTCGCGCATCCGCGTGAGCACTTCCCAGCCGTCGATCTTGGGCAGCAGCACGTCGAGCAGCACCAGGTCGGGGCTGACCTCTTTGACTTTCTGAAGGCCCTCTTCCCCCGTTTTGGCGGAGTCGACCTGGTATCCCTCGAGCTTCAAGCTCTTTGCGATCATCTCGCTGATGAGGGGCTCGTCTTCGACGACCAGCACCTTGAGCTTCTCGCCGTTCATCTCACTTCTTTCCGGGACCGGATTCTGCACGCCGGTCCATGACGTACTTGCTGGCTGGGAACGTGACGGCGTACTCGAGCACTTCTCTTGCAATTTCTGCCGCTTCCCAGTGGGACCTGATCTCGCGGTGGCCGTTGGAGGCGATGCCTATCGAGATCGTCATCAAAGGATTATCTACCAAGGCCCCACGCCTGTCAAAGGACGAAACACATCCCTTGATCACGTCTTCCCTGCTGTAAAAATCGCGTATGCCGATGTCGAATTCATCGAGGATATCGCGGGCGAAGTGCTCTACGGCCTGGGGGTCGGCGAGCACGCTGAAGGTGCCTCCACCGAGGTAATAGGCGGTGTTGCCGGAGGAGTTGTGCCCGTTGATCACCGAGCTTATCACCCGGGAGGCGAAGCGGAGCACGCCCTCGAACCTCTTGTCGCCGTAGACCTCTCTGTAGGGGCGCAGGTCGTTGATCGAGACGAGCATGTAGGCGAACGGCTCGCCCGAGACGGCCTTCGCCTTGAGCATGTCGTCGGAGTCGATGTTGCCGGGCAGACCGGTGAGCGAGTCGGTGATGTACTTGTTGGCGGCGCGGTCGAGGTTCATGTTGATATGGTCGACGAGCTCGTTGAAGTTAAAAGGCTTGGTGATGAAGTCGTCCGCTCCGGCCTCCAGGCCGGCCACCTTGTTCTCGACCTCGGTCCTGGCGGTCAGCAATATGATCGGTATTCCCCGCGTGGCGGGGTCGCCCTTGAGCTCCCTGCATATCTGGTAGCCGTCCACGTCGGGCATCATGATGTCGCAGATGATGAGGTCGATGTCACCCTCGCGGGCGCGGGCGAGCCCGCTGGTGCCGTTCAGCGCTACGTCCACCTCGAACGTCTCGATCCGCAGGTTGATCGCGATGATGTCCGCGACGGTCTGCTCGTCCTCGATGATCAGGATGCGATCAGACACTGTCCTCTCCGATCGCTCGGGCCTCCGGCGACTGACCCGCCTCTCCAAGCAGCGGGATCGTGAAGATCATGCTGGTGCCCTTTCCCTCGGTGCTCTCCGCCCAGATGCGGCCGCCGTGCGCTTCTACTATGGACTTGGTGACGAAGAGGCCGAGGCCGGCGCCCCTGATCCCTCCGCCCTCGGATTTGCCGCCCCGGTGGTACTTCTCGAAGATGAACGGGAGCTGCTCCTCCGGTATGCCTATCCCGTGGTCAGTGACTGAGACCATGGCTTTCTCCTTGAGCCGGCGCACCGAGATCTCGATGTCGCCGCCCTCGGGCGAGTACTTCAACGCGTTGCCGATGATGTTCAGCATCACCTGCTCCAGCTTGGCCTGCTCGGCGAGCACGGGTTCCATGACCACGGGGATGTCCAGGAGCAGCCGCCGACCCGCGGCCTGCTGCTCGATCCGCCCCTCCACCTTGCGTATCAGCTCGGGGAGGTCGACGAAGGTCGGCTTGAGGTCCAGCCTTCCGGCCTCTATCCGCGAGAGGTCCAGGATGTCGTTGATGAGCCGGGTCATCCGCTCGGTCTCGCGGGCGATGACCGCCACAAAACTCGTGCGGGTCTCGTCATCGAACTGCACGTCCTGCCTCTGCAGCGTGTCGACGTATGCCTTGATCGACGTAAGGGGGGTGCGCAGCTCGTGCGATACCATCGAGACGAAATCGCTCTTTGCCTGTTCCACCTCGTGAAGGCCGGTGACGTCGTGCAGCACCGCGACGGTGCCGCCCACCGTCGAGGCGAGCTCCTCGATGGGGGCGCAGGATACCTCGATGCGCCTGCCGGATGCGAGCGCCACCATCTCGTTGATGATGGGCTCGTCCTGCTCCATGGCGCGCCTCACCAGCCTGACGACCGCCGGCTCCGGGATGGCGTCCTCGAGCGTGGAGCCGAGCCACCACCAGGGGCGGGCGATGGAGAGCATGTTGAAGACGCTGGAGTTGGCTATCATTAGCTCGCCCGCTTCGTTCATGGCGAGCACGCCGACGGCCACGTTCTCCAGGACGGCCTCGAGCTTCGATTTCTCCAGGGCGAGCTCGCGCGCGAGCCGCATCACGTCGGTGATGTCCTCGAGCACCAGGACGGCGCCTATGACCTTGCTCCACTGGCTCATGATCGGCGAGACCCGCGTGTTCATGACTCTGCCGGCGCCTTCCCCCGCCACGATGTTGAGGTCGAGACTGAAGGAGACCGGCTGGGCGCCCGGGCTATCGAGGATGCGGTTGGTGACGTCGCGGCAAAGCGGCTTCCACTCGGCGACCTTGCCTTTTAGAAGGTCCTCGAGCGGCTCGCCGCCGCCGGGCCGCAGGTCCAGCACATCGCGGAAGGTGTGGTTCGTCAGCACTATCCTGCTGTCGCGGTCGACCACCACCAGGCCGTCCACCATGCTCTCCAGCACGGCCTGTCCCCTGGAGAGGAGCTGCTGGTAGAGCTCGGCGCGCTCGATCGCTTCCGCCGAGAGGCTCGCCACCGAGATGAGAAGGTCAAGGTCGTCGGCCGAAAAGCGCTTTCGAGTGCTGGATGCGCAGGATATTACACCCACCGTGCGCCCGTCTATCTTTATCGGCGCGGCAATGGCCGAGGCGACCTTCTTCTTCGCCTTGGGGAAGGTCGCGAAGCGCGGGTTCTTGCTGATGTCCCTCGCGATGAAGGGCTCTCCGGTCTTGCCGACCCAGCCGATGAACCCCTCGCCCATCTTGATCTCGATCTGCTTCTGCTCTACCTCCTCGGTCTCGCCGCCTGAGGCCTTCACCACCAGTGTGTTCGTGCCCGGGTCGACCAGCCGAACCGAGCTGATATCGGTGCGGAAGATGGTGTCGACGTCGCCCAGCAGCCTGTGCAGCACCTGCTTGAGGTCGAGAGACTCACCGAGCGAGCGGCCGACCCGGTAGAGCGTCGAGAACGTCTCCCTGTCGCGCAGCTTGCGCCTGTACGTCGACATGGCGACGTTGATCGCGAGCGGGAACACCACCAGCAGGGCGATCTTCACGAAGGCCTGCGAGGCGGGGCCGAAAGGGTTGCCCAGCAGCACCCCGGCGAGCAGGAATGCGAGCACGGCGTAAGCTGTGATCGAGGCTGTGAAGAGCGTGTCCGCGGTGACCGCGGGCACCACCAGCGTGACGAGCAGGAACGCGTAAAGCGGGCTTGCCGCGCCTCCCGAGTAGGCGGCCGCGAGGGCGATGACCGTGATGCTCACTACCAGCTGCCCCGCAAGCGCGTAGGAGAGATTTCTCTCCTCGAGGCGCTTTAGCGGCATCAGGTAGCTGGTGGCGTTCAACAGCGCGCCGACGGCCAGCACGATCCCGTAAGGAATCGTCCTGACGAAAGAGGTCCCGAACAGGAGGGCGGCCGCCGCGACCGCGAGAAAGACCCATTGAAGGTCTCTGGCGGCCTGGAAGTTTCGGGTATCGGTGTTCACGGAGTCGCGCGCCTTTTGTGCCATTGATGGTGCGAGATTAACAGAAAATTAACGCGCGAGTAAAGGCGGATTAACGAGGCCGGGCGATACTGCAGGAAGACAGACGATGACTCCAAACAGGAGGTCCGACGATGTCGACTGATGACGACAGGACGATGCTGACGTCGGAGAGCACCCGGGATCCGGCCGCGGTCCCGCGGGCAGACTGGCCGGCGCAGCCTCCGACCACACTCCCGCCCGGCCGCAAAGCTGGACAACGCTCCTCGGCCAACCTGCAGTGGGCGCTGCTCGCTATCGGTGCCGCAGTCCTGATCGTGCTCGTAGCCGTTGCAGGCTTTGGCCTCGGTTTCTTCCTCGGCAGGAACCGGCCCGCCCAACGCGTCGCGACCAACGCGCCGGCGCAGGCGGACCAGGGTTCGACCGGTCAGCTGCCGGGCGCGCAGGGGCAGGCCGGCCAGCGGCTGCAGCAGTACCTGCAGAACAACGGTGCCAGCCTCCTGCGCGGGACCGTATCGGCGGTCGACACGGGCAGCCTGACCGTCGACACGCCCCAGGGCAAACAGACCGTCGCGCTGACTCAAAGCACCACGTTCCTCGGGCCGGGCGCGGCAGGCGCGGGCGGCGCGGGCGGGGTTGGGAGCCTGCATCCGGGCGCAAGCGTCTGGGTGGTCACGCAGAAGGGCGCAGACGGCAAGCCTCAGGCGTTGGCCGTCAGGGTCGGACAGGCGAACGCGGCGCAGCAGCTTCAGCAACAGTAGGCACTGAGGGCGGTCGGGGGACGCCCGCCGACTACTTGATGCCCTCTTTCTCGTCCTCTTCCGAGAAGGCTTCCGTAACGTAGTAGATCGCCCGGTCGAAGTAGAGGACGACACGGTTGTTGAGCTCGAGCGCCTGGTAGAGCTCGAGGTTGGTCTTCAGGAAGCCTTCCTGGACTATGTAGAGCCAGACGTGGCGCTTCAGCAGCATCAGAGCCATGACGACTTCCTCGACACCGTACCCCGCCTCGCGCCTGTTCTGCCCGACGCGCTTATAGAAGGACGCCAGGCGCTCGCGCGGCAGCCTCCTGCCCAGGAAGTAACCCATCCTGCTGCAGACGTTCTCGGCCCTCTCGTGCAGCTCCTCCGGCGACTCTTTCGCGTAGGAGCGGGTGTACGGGAGGGTGGTCACGTCATCGACCCACCTGTCGGCGATGGTGGACGAGTTCTTTTCTATTATCTTGACGAGCTTGCTTGCGAATTCCATCGTGGTCCCTTCAACCTTGCGGACAGTGGTACACATTTTATTGGAATAGCAATTCGGTGGCAAACTCCAAGGGCGGCGGCGCTCAGGCTACCTTACCTTCTCCGCGTCCGCGGTCTCGCTCCTGCTCCGGCTGACCTTGTCGAGGATGGATTCGCCCGAGATGTTCCGCGCCGGGAAGTATGTGCCGCCCATGGCCTCCGCTATCCTCCTGGCGGCGGTGGGCCTCGAGGCCAGCGGCGCACCGTCGTGCCGCGGCGCGCTGTCGAGCACGATGGCCTTTATGCCACGGTCCCTGATCTGCGCCGCCACGTCCAGCGCCTCGCGCATGGGGTCGGACGAGCCCATGGTCACGTTCCCGCCCCCGTCCGATATCAGCACCAGCACGGGCGCCGGCGCGGGGTTCCGGGAGAGCTCGCGGTCCAGGACCTGCCGGGCCAGGGCGAGTCCGTGTGAGAGCGGGGTCGTTCCCCCGGGAGCGAGCTCGGCCAGCAGGCGTCCCGCCAGCGCCGGGCTGGACGTCGGGCTCATGACGAGCTGGGCGGCGTTGTCCTTGAAGACCACCAGTCCCACGCGGTCGCGTTTCTGATAGGCCTCCACCAGCAGAGAGATGATTGCTTCCCTGGACGCGTCGAGCCTCTTCTTGGCGCCCATCGAGGCGCTCGCGTCGACGACGAACAGGATTGTCGCGCCGACCTTTCTCTTGCGCAACTTCACCTTGATGTCTTCGGGAAGGACCTCGGTGCCCCCATCCTCGGATGCGCCCCTCGCCGCTGAAGCCCTGATGGTCGCGTCGATGGCGATGTCCGATTTCGTCAGCTGCCGGGGGCCGGAGGGTGAAGCGCTCCGGTAGTATCGCCCGCGGGTGTCGCCGGTCGCCTGCGGGCTTCCTCTCTTTCCGGGCGTGGCGGCCTGTCTGGGCGGCTCGCCCAGCGTGATCTCCTCGAAGCCCGCCCGTGCCGCTTCCTGTGCCGCCGGTTCGCGCGCGCCGCCGGCTGCGACGGGATCCCCTCCAGCCTGGCGGCCGGCGAGCGGCTCCGCCAGCCCGGGCAGCGCATCCGGCTCTATCTCGGTCAGGCCTGTCATCAGGGCCGGTATATCGAGCTGCTTTCCATCGTCGGTCCCCAGCGGTCCTTTTCGCACCCGGTGGTTGAGGGCCAGGTTGGCGACACGCGCCAGGTCGCTGATGTCCATGGAGTCGCGTTCCTCGAGCGCGGCGAGCGCGCGCGCTGAGTGCAGCATGGCGATGTCCGCACGGTGGCCGTCGGCGCCGGCGCGTTCGACTATGAGGGCGACCGCTTCGAGCAGGTCATCGGCGATCTCCACCGACGGGTAGCGGTCGCGTGCCGTCACGATCTTCGCGCGGAGCGCCTCCTGATCCGCGTGGAACCTGGACTCGAGCTCCAGCGGGTTGCGGCTGAACTGCAGGTTGCGCCTCAGTATCTCGGCCCGGTCGGCGGAGGTCACCTCGCGGTCCACCTCGGCGCAGAGCCCGAACCGGTCCTCGAGCTGTGGGCGCAGGTCGCCCTCCTCGGGGTTCATGGTGCCCACCAGAATGAAGCGGGCGCCGTGCCGGAAAGATATCCCTTCGCGCTCGACCACGTTCACTCCCATCGCGGCGGAGTCGAGCAGGATGTCGACTATGTGGTCCTCGAGCAGGTTGACCTCGTCGACGTAGAGTATGGAGCGGTTCGCCCGCGCCAGGATGCCGGGCTCGAAAGCCTTTTCCCCGCGGCGCAGCGCCTTCTCGATGTCGAGCGTCCCGACCACCATCTCCTCGGTAGCGTTCAGCGGCAGGGTGACGATCCTCATCCTGGACCGGCCGGCGGAGAGCGAGCCCTCCAGCGCCAGGTTTCCCGCGCAGTAACCGCACAGCGATTCGATGTCCCTGGGGTCGCAGCAGAACGGGCAGTCGTTCACGACGTCTATCTCCGGCAGGAGGTGCGCAAGCGCGCGGGCAAGCGTCGATTTGGCCGTTCCTCGCCTGCCGCGTATGAGGACCCCCCCGACCTGGTGGCTCACCGCGTTCAGCAGCAGGGCGAGCTTGACCTGCTCCTGGCCCACTACGGCCGTGAAGGGAAAAACGCTTTCCTCTCTGTTCAAGGACCACCTCTGTCTGGGAACGGACCGCACATCTAGTTGCGGGAATCCGGCGGTATCTCAATATATAGATTCACCCAACCTTTCGCGCTGTCCTTCCAACGCGCCTGTTGAGGCGGAAAACGGGCGGCAGGAGGAGCGCGAGACAGGCCGGTCGAAGTATCTCATTGGAGGTCGCCCGGGGGCTCCGGCGGATGCCGTACGGTTTGCCTGGGTGGACGGCCCGTGGTAGAATCTCACTCGATTTTGCCCAGTCAGCCGAGCAAGGATTTGCATGGCGGCCGGGACGTGAATATAATACACGGGTTCCGGCAAAGGGCGGAACGGCAGCGCTGTCTAGGTTGGGAGGTTTGATAGCATCTTAGCGAAAAGGCCAAGAACAGGGTTTATCCTCTTGTCGGCTCTGATCGTTATTCTTTCCCTGATGATGACTCCGTTTGTTGCTGCGCAGTCACTCGATCAGCAGAAGGCTGACGCGCAGAAACAAGTGGATCAGCTTCAGAACAAGCTCGAGAGTTCCGTTGAGCGCTACAACTACGCGTGCGTGAAGCTCGAGCAGACCGGGGGCCTGATCTCAGACAACAAGACCCAGCTGACCGGGGCGGAGCAGAAGCTCGCCTCCGACAGGACTCGCCTCAACAACCGTGTCCGCGCGATGTACGTGACGCGCCAGTACAGGTTCGTGGACGTCGTGGTCAGCGCCGGCAACTTCGACGAGTTCCTGGTTGGGCTCGACCTGGCCAAGAAGATCGGGCAGAAGGACGCCGAGCTGGTAAAGCAGGTCAAGGACGCGAAGGCGCAGCTCGAGTCGGTCCGCTCCTCCCTGCAGCAGCAGAAGGCCGACCAGGAGTCGGCCCGCAAGGAGATGTCCGACGCGAAGGCCGCCGTCGAGACTGACCTGTCAGGCGCCAAGGGCCAGCTGGCCGGCGTCCAGGGTCAGATTCAGGCGGCGATGGCCCAGCGCGCGGCCGAGGCCACATCCGCCTCACCCAGGAGCACGACGACCAGTACGACCACCGCAAGGCGGGCAACCCCCGGTCCGATCGCGCGCACCAGGCCGCCTGGCGCACCGCACGGTGGAGTGGTGGGGGTCGCGTACGACCAGCTGGGTAAGCCCTATGTGTGGGGCGCGGCCGGTCCCGACTGCTTTGACTGCTCAGGTCTTACCATGTACTGCTACGAGGTCGGGGCGGGCATAAGCATCAGCCACAGCTCTTACGACCAGGCGAATGCGGGCACGCCGGTGAGCATCGGCGAGCTGCAGCCGGGCGATATCCTCGGATTCCGCGGCTGGGGCCACGTGGGCCTCTTCGTGGGCGGCGACAGTTTCATCCACGCGCCGCAGACGGGAGACGTCGTGAAGGTATCTTCGCTCTCTGCACGAACAAACTTCTGCGGCGCTGTCCGGCCGTAGAGATAAGCAGTAGATAAGTAAACAGGGAAGGCCCCGGCAAGGGGCCTTTCTTATCGATGGGAAGGAAATGATGATGTCGGAAGCGGTCATCTACTTCGACCCCCTCTACGAGGAGCACAAGACCGGCTACGGGCATCCGGAGAGGCCGGAACGACTCCCCGTCGCGATGAAAGCTCTGCAGGAGTCCGGCCTGCTCGAGAAAGTCAAGATCGTCTCGCCCAGAGACGCCACCGTCGCCGACATCGAGCTGGTGCACGGCGAGAAGTACATCGAGCAGGTAAAGAGGCTGGCCGACTCCGGCGGAGGCAACCTCGACATGGACACCGCGGTCTCACCCGACAGCTACAGGGCCGCGTTGAGGGCTGCGGGCGCGCTGCTGGATAGCGTGGACTGGTGCCTGGAGGGCGAGGACAGGGGCTCCTTCTGCATGGTGAGGCCCCCCGGACATCACGCGCTGCCGAGCAGGGGCATGGGCTTCTGCATCTTCAACAACGTCGCCATCGCGGCGCGCTACGCCATCAAACGCAAGGGCGTCGAGCGCGTCCTTATCGTCGACTGGGACGCGCATCACGGCAACGGGACCCAGGAGACCTTCTACGAGGACTCCGACGTGCTCTACATCTCGCTGCACCAGTACCCCCACTACCCCGGCACCGGCTGGATAGACGAGACAGGCAAGGGCAAGGGCGAGGGCTACACCCTGAACTTACCCTTCCCGTCCGGCACCGGCGAGGCGGACTACCTGGAGGCGTTCCGGCGAGTGATCATCCCGGCCGCCGAAAGGTTCCAGCCCGGCCTGGTCATGGTGTCCGCCGGGTACGACAGCCACGTCGGAGACCTGCTGTGCTCGATGCGCCTGACTGACTCCTCTTACCGCAAGATGACCGATGAACTTGTGTCATTTGCCCGGCGTTGCTGTAATGGTAGACTCATAGTGACCCTGGAAGGCGGTTACAACCTCAATGCTGAGGCCCGTTCCATTGTCCAGACGGTGGCGGGACTCGCCGGGGTGGACATTCCCGGCAAGGACGAGCCGCCGCAGCCCACGGCATACCCTGACAGGGCTCGGGACGTCGTGGAGCAGGCGGCGAATCAGCAGGGGTTGGACTGAACCGGCCGGGACTCATTGGCGCCGGGGTGCCAGTAACCAAGCGGAGTTGAAAGGCGGTAGCATTGGACCTTCATGCCCTTCTGGCTCTGTCGGTCGAGAACCATGCGTCCGACATACACATCAAGGCGGGCAGCCCCCCGTACCTGCGCGTCGACGGCACGCTCTTCGAGGCTGACTTCCCGCGGCTCTCGCCCACCGACGTGGTCGAGATAGCGTTCTCGCTCATGGACGAGAAGCAGGCGCGCGAGTTCCACGATACCAACGAGTCCGACTTCGCCTACAGCGTGGCGGGCCTCGGCCGCTTCAGGGCCAACATATTCAAGCAGAGGGGCACCATCGGCATATCGATCCGCCGCGTGCTGACCAAGAAGATCCCGACATTCGAGGAGCTGGGACTGCCGCCCGTCCTGAAGCGTATCGCGGAAGAGGCCCGCGGCCTGGTGCTGATCACCGGGCCGACCGGCAGCGGCAAGACCACCACCACGGCTTCGATGATCGATTTCGTCAACGAGACCCAGAGGCTCAACATCGTCACCATCGAGGACCCGATCGAGATCCTGCACGTAGACAAGAAGTGTATCATCCATCAGCGTGAGATCGGCTCCGACACCGACTCCTACCGCGAGGCCCTGCGGCACGTGACCCGGCAGGACCCCGACATCATCGTCATCGGAGAGATGAGGGACGTGGAGACGGTCACCTCGGCCATGAACATCGCCATGACCGGCCACCTGGTGATCTCGACTTTCCACACCCAGGACACCACCGAGACCGTCAACAGGATGATCGACTTCTTCCCGC
>DAIQAV010000034.1:0-16402 GCA_036781505.1 Candidatus Anoxymicrobiaceae bacterium
CTCTTGCCCTTCTCCTTGCCCGTGCCTCCCAGGGTCACGCCCTGGTACAACGTCACGTCGTCGCCGATCTCGGTTGTCTCGCCGATCACCACGCCCATGCCGTGATCGATGAAGAACCCCTGACCGATAGTCGCTCCCTGGTGGATCTCGACGCCGGTAAGCCAGCGGGAGAATATCGATATCGCCCTCGGCAGGCCGGGCACCCCGCGCCCGTGCAGGTAGTGCGCCACCCGGTGCAGCCAGATCGCGTGCAACCCGGGGTAGGTCGTGATTATCTCCAATGTGCTGGTCGCGGCGGGGTCGCGGTCCCTGACCGCCTCCACGTCCATACGCAACTGCTCGAAAGCTCTCTGAACGAACCCGCCGGCCGCCATCGATGAATCACTCACGCGTGCCCTCCAGTTTTCTCGCCGTCGTCTCGATGCGGTCCGCGCAGCCCGACGGCGCCCAGAACATTATAAGGTACACCAGGTCGGGCCCTATCGTGAGCCCGGTCACAGCCAGGCGGAACGGCCAGAGCACCTTCTTGGCTCCCCAGCCCCTTTCCTTGGCCTCCGCCCGCATGGTCTCGACGATGCGCTCGGCCGCCTCCCGGTCCGAGGACGGCTCGGCGCGAAGCACCCTCACACAGATCTCGAGAGCCTCGTCCAGCTCGGTCGCCTTTGCCAGCTCAGCGGACGCCTTGGAGTCCACAAGCCCCGCGGGCCTGACGAACGTGTCCATCTGATCGAGCCCGTCGGTGAGGCGCTCGAGCGAGTTTCGCACCGCGGCGACCGCTATCTCCAGGCGGTCGCGCGGAAGGTCCAGCAGCTCTCCCCTTCCTGTCTGGACCAGGAACGGCTCAACGAGGTCGGTCAGCTCGGAGTCGCTCTTCGTCTTGATGTGCTGACGGTCGATCCAGTTGAGCTTGTCGAAATCGAATATCGCCTTGCTGGCGGACACGCCCTTGATGCTGAACTCCTCTATGAGCTGCGCCGGTGTGAATATCTCGCGCTCGTCGCCGGCGCCGGGCGACCAGGAGAGCAGCGCCAGGTAGTTGACCAGCGCGTCCGGCAGGTAGCCTTGCTCCCGGTAGTCCGAAACAGAGGTCGAGCCGTGCCTCTTGGAGAGCTTGGTGCCGTCGGGCCCGAACAGGAGCGAGTGGTGGAGGAAGCGCGGTGCAGCCGCCTGCAGGGCCTGGAACAGCAGCACGTGCCTCACCGCGTTGGTCAGGTGGTCGTCGCCCCTGATGATATGCGTGATCTCCATCGTGATGTCATCGACCACCACCGCCAGGTGGAAGCCGGCGGTGCCGTCCGAGCGCATGATGATGAAGTCGTCGATCTCCGAGGCGTTGACGTTGACGTCGCCCCTGAGCATGTCGTCGACCGCCACCATGCCTGCCGGCACGCGGAACCTGACCGTGTAAGGTGCGTCTTCAGCTTTCAGCCGGGCGAGCTCATCGGGAGCGAGGCTCGCGCACTTGCGGTCGTAACGCCAGGCCTTACCGGCGGCCACGGCCGCCTTCTTGCGCTGGTCGAGCTCGGCGGCGCTGCACCAGCACTTGTACGCCTTGCCCTCGGCGAGCAGCCTCTCACCGTATCCCCGGTAGATCTCCATGCGCTCGCTCTGGCGGTAGGGGCCGTGCGGACCGCCGATGTCTGGCCCTTCGTCCCAGTCGAGCCCCATCCAGCGCATCGAGTCCATGATGTCCAGCTCGAACTCGGCCTTGGAGCGCTCGCTATCGGTGTCCTCCAGGCGCAGCACGAACGCGCCGCCCGAGCCGCGCGCGACCAGCCAGTTGAACAGAGCGGTGCGCCCCGAGCCGAGGTGGAGCTTGCCGGTGGGGCTGGGTGCGAACCTGACCCGCGCACCCGTCAGCTCGTCGTCGGAGAGGCTCATGAGGCCTCCCCGCACGAACCGGTGTAGTCGGAGGCGACGGCCTCGAACCGCTTCCAGGACTCCCGCTCCTCTTCCTTGTAAGCGCCGAGGCGCGCGGTGAGCATCTCGAAGTCTACCTGGTGGCCGTCGAACTCCGGCCCGTCCACGCAGGAGAACTTCGTCTCGCCGGCGACCTCGCAGCGGCAGGTGCCGCACATGCCGGTCCCGTCGAGCATTATGGCGTTGAGGCTCACCACGGTGGGAACCGCGTGCTGCCTGGTGAGTACGCACACGGCCCGCATCATCGGGACAGGGCCCACGGCGATCACGCGCTGCGGGCTCCACTCCTTTATCGCCTTGAGCACCAGCTCCGTCACGAAGCCCTTGATGCCCACCGAGCCGTCGTCTGTCGCGATGTCGACCGGCACGCCCAGGGCCTGCATCCTGTCCAGCAGTATGAGGTGCTCGCGGTCCCTCGAGCCCAGGGCCACGCGGACCTCGTTGCCGGCCCGAGCGCATGCCCGCGCTATGGGGTAGAGCGCCGCGATGCCGACGCCGCCGCCGGCGCACACGACCCGGCCCAGCCCCTCGAGCTCGCTCGGCCTGCCCAGAGGACCGACAACGTCCTGAAGGCAGTCTCCCTCGCCCAGGCGGGAGAGCTTGTCCGTGGTGGTGCCCACGACCTGGAACGCCATCTCGATGGCGCCGTCGGCCTCTGAGTAGTCCATCAGGGTGAGCGGGATGCGCTCGCCGTGCTCGTCGGTGCGGATGATGACGAACTGCCCCGCGTGGGCCGAGGCGCATATGAGAGGCGCGCGCACCTTCATCCTGAAGACGTCGGGCGCCATTCTTTCCTTTTCGAGTATCTCGAAAGTGCCGGCCAAACTACTTCCCTTCCAGCTCTTTCTCGAGCCGCTCCTTGATCTTGTTTATCTCTCCCACGAACTCGGGGGCGACGTCGTAGGCCGAGGTCCCCTGCAGGTCCGCCTTGCGCACCTTGTCGCTGAAGTGGATTATCCCGATCGGCTCTATGTCGCCCAGGCCGTCCTTTAGCATCTCGACCTCGCCGTCGTCGACGACCTTGTTGAAGACCACAAACAGCCGCTTGATTCCGATCTGCCTGGCGAGCCTGGCGGTGGTGGCGGCTGTCTGCACGCTGCGCAGGCCCGGCTCGGCGACGATGACTATCGCGTCGACGCTCTCCGAGGTTCCGCGGCCCAGGTGCTCGATGCCCGCCTCCATGTCCATGATGACCACGTCGTCGCGCTCGATGAGGATGTGCCTCATCAGCGCTTTGAGCAGGACGGACTCGGGACAGACGCACCCTCCCCCGCCCTCCTTGACCGTGCCCATCGCCAGCAGCTTCACTCCCTTGTGGGTCAGGCAGATCTGGTCGGGCAGGTCGTCGACCCGCGGGTTCATCTTGAACATCTGCCCGAACGTGCCGAGCTTCGCGCCGGTGCGCTCCTCGACGATGTCTTTCATCTCCGAGAGGGGGACGATGTCCATCGCCGCCTCCGCTGAGATCCCGATGGACACCGCCAGGTTGGCGTCAGGATCGGCGTCTATCGCCAGCACCTTCCGGCCTTCATCCGCGAACCCCCTGGCCAGTCCTCCCGCCAGGGTGCTCTTGCCCACTCCGCCTTTACCGCTTATCGCCAGCTTCAATCAAATCACCCCGTCTGCTTGCTCCGTAACGAGAATTATATGTCTCTATTGGCGGTTTGGGGCTCTCATCTTGCCGGTTCTGCTCGAAAACGCACCCGCGAAGCCTGATATCAGGCTCAGGAGGTGTAAAAGCCGGGAATATTGAATCCCAACCATCCATGCAGAGCCAGCGGGACGCCGGCGCTACGCAACGTACCACTGGTACCGGCCACCGGTGGTGCGGTGGAGCGGCGGTCAGGCGGCAGGCGCGGTCGTCTCCAGCAGGAGCAGGAAGTGCTTGACCACTTCCGGGTCGAACTGCGTGCCCATGTTGCGGGATAGCTCCCCCACCGCCTCCTCGCGAGAGAGCGCTTTCCTGTAGGGCCGGTCCGAGGTCATCGCCTCGAAGGAGTCTGCCACCGCGATGATGCGTGCCCCCAGCGGTATCTTGTCCCCCGCCTTTCCGTCCATGTACCCGTTGCCGTCGTAGCGCTCGTGGTGGTGGTAGATTATCGGGATTATATTGCCCAGGTGCGGCAGCGGCTCGATGATGCGCATGCTAAGGGCGGGGTGCATCTTGATGGCGGAGTACTCCTCGTCGCTCAGGCGGCCGGCTTTGTTGAGGATGCTGTCGGGCACCCCGATCTTGCCCAGGTCGTGGAGAAGGCCGGCGAGCCTGAGGTCCTCGACCTCCTCGGCCGGAAGCTCCATCGACTCCGCGATGGCCACCGCGTACTGCGTGACCCTGGCCGAATGGCCGACCGTGTAGGGGTCCCTGGCTTCGATGGCCGCGGCAAGGGAGCCGATGGCGCCGAGGTAGGTGTCCTGCAGTCTCTCGTAGAGCCGCGTGTTCTCGATGGACACGGCTGCCTGGGCGGCGAAGTTACCGAAAAGTTCCGAGTCCTGCTCGGTGTAGCGCTCACCGTTTTTGCTGGAGGCTATGGCCAGCACGCCGATAGGCTTGTCGCGCACCAGCAGCGGGGCCGCCATGGCGACCTGCACAGGTCCGGGCAGCTCGCCGAACCGCTCGTCGGACTCACCCCGGTGCCAGACGACCAGCCCGGCGTTGTCGTAGCTCCACTGCGCCAGGGCCGCGAAAGACTCCGAGTCGGACCAGCTCACGTCGCCGCGGGAAGCTTCCTTCTTGAGCTCCTCGAACATTTCCTCGAGCAGCATGAAGACCGCGCTGTCGGCGCGCATCAGCGCCGTGGCCATGTCGAGGATGCTCGCGAGCTGCTCCTTGGCGTCGAGGTGAGAGGTCAGGCTGCGGGCGACTATGCCTATGGCCGCCATCTGCTTGAGCCTGCTCTCCATCTCCCCGAGGAGCTCGCTCTTCTCTATGGCCACCGCCGCCTGGCCGGCGCAGGCGGTCGCAAGGTCGATCTGCACCCCCGTGAACTGGCCCTCGTGGGCGGCGTCGAGCAGCAGCATCCCCAGCGGCCTCTCCCCCGAGCGCATCGGGGCGACCAGCACCGTCGGCGTGCCATAAGCGGAGAGGAACTCGAGCATCCCGGGGCTGGTCTGGTCCTGCCTGTCGATGACGACGCTGAGGCCCTCATCGACCACGGCCGCGAGCGCGTCCAGCGAGGCGCCCCTCAGACCCTTGAGCGCATCGAGCGCGTCCTTGAAGTTGGAGGCGAGCGGCTCGAGCACGCCCTCCTCGTTGGTCAGCAGCAGCGAACATCGCGGGAGGCCGGTGATGCCGGCCACCTTGTCCACGACGCTCTGGTTGATGTCCTCACTGTCCCCACCGGCCGAGAGCACCTCGGTGAGGCTGTAGAGCGCCTCGATGCGCTCGTTGCGCGCCACCAGGGCGACGTCCTCCGCCTCCATGTAGCTCCTCACCAGCGCGAACCGGCAGTCGGCGAGGATGGATTCGACTTCCATCATCGCGTCGATCACTTCGCCGAGGTCGGCGTCTCCTTCGTCCACCATGTTGCGCATGACGACCCAGACCGCGCGCTTGAGTACCTGTGGCAGGTCGGGCACATCGTCGAGGGGGACGTCGCGTTCGGCGCAGGCGGCCCCGACCGCCTCCCACTTGCTGAAGAGGTGCGTGATATCACGCGTCTGGAGCACCTCGATGAGCATGTCCAGGGTGAAGGAAGCCTGTTCGAGCTGTTCCGTCTCCATGAATGGCCCGCCGCGCCCGGAGTCCGGCAGGAGCCGCGATACCGCATCGAGTATCGAGGCGCGGTTTGAGAATATTGCGTCTGAAATCCAGGTCATAGTGTCCTCGCGGCGGGGTTAGCGGACTACCGAAAACCTCTTGCTAGATTGTAGCACTTGGATGTTTTCGACGAATTGATAATCGCCGTGATCATCTCATGCCCTGCTGATAGAAGTCGCACAGCATGTTGACCGGACAGATCTCGTGGTGGGGGCCTCTGGCCCCGCATATCTCCCGCCCCAGCTGGACGAGCCCGAGGTGCATGGGAGGCCTGCGGGCGGGCGGGACCAGCCGCTCGAGCTCTTGCTGCGCCGCGACCGCGCTCGTCCTGTCATCGACGAGCCCGATCCGCGTAGAGGTCCGCAGGACGTGGGTATCGACCGGCAGCACTCCTCGGGCGTCGGCGAACATCAGCACGACAGAGGCGGTCTTGGGCCCTACCCCCGGCAGCGAGGTGAGGTACTCCCGCGCCTCGGGCACCTTCATGGCTCGTATGAACTCGAGATCGTAGTCTCCCCTGTCCTCGCGAATCCTTGCCAGGATCGTCTTGAGCGCGCTGGACTTCTGCCGGGAGAGGCCGCCGGGCCGGATCGCCACCTCGATGGCCCGGACCGGGGCGGCCGCGAGCACCTTGACGGTGGGGAAGGCATCCATCAGGCGCGCATAGGCCAGGTTGTAGTTGCGTCGGGACGTGTTCTGCGACAGCACCGCGTGTATCAGCTCGTGGATTATGTCGCGGCGCTCGCCGGGGGGAGCGATCGCGGGTGAGAACGCTTTAACCAGTCGCTTCTCGACCTCACGGGCTTTCTTGCGCCGCCGCTCGAATGTCTCTTCAGCCGTCTCCATGGCTCGACCTCACGGTACCAGCTTCGGGATGCGCGCCTTGCTCCCCGCCAGTTTAGCCCTCACGAGGATCTCAAGAGACTTCACCGGGTTGAGCGGGACCATCTTCAGCGGGCTGACCTTCATGAGTCTGGTCAGGGCTCCGGTGGTGGAGGCCAGGTCGTTGCACTCTCGGCTGGATAGCACGTTCCTGCGGCCGAGCCGCCCGGTGAGGTAGTCGCCGACCTCGTCGTACGCGCAAGGCCCGGCCAGGAACACCCTGCCCTCGATCGCGTCGATCCGGTCGCGGTCGAACCCCTTGCCCATGACGATGGTGAACCCGCCCTTGCCCTCGTAGTCGAGGTAGAGCACCTGAAGCAGAGCGAGCGTGTTGGCGTCGCAACCCTCCAGGCAGTTCCTCTCCGTGCCGCGGATGATCTCGACGTCGTATGGGAACGCGTCGTAGAGCAGGTATGGGTACTTCTCCTTGAACCGGTCCAGTGGCTCACCTCTCACCTCGATGCGCGCCAGATCGGCCACGCCCAGGCCCATGTCTCGCGCCTCACGCAGATGTCCGACCTCGTCGACCTCGTAACCCAGGATGCGCGCGCAGACAGTGTCGACCGCCACCGTGTCGGCGCCGCCCACCACGATGTTGAGCGGGACCAGCGTCTTCTTGTGCAGAGCCTCGGGCGGATAGTGCCCGTAGATGGTCACGACGGTCCCGTCGACCAGCGTGAAGTCAGGCTGTATCACGCTGTAGAGGTCGGCCAGCTTCTTGTGCAACCTGAAGTTGTGGTCCGGGGAGCGGTCGCGGTGCGCGACCAGGCCGTACTGGTTCTTGATGCCCACGGTCATGACGGTCATGGAGTGAGTCTTGAGCTTGGGGACGTTGACGTAGGTGACCGAGTCCCGCTCGTCGATGATGTGCTTGACGTGCCTGGAGACCCGCACGTCGTAGTCGAGGTGCGGCAGGTGGATCTTGGCCTCGCGCCCCTCGTCCAGGTAGAGCGGCTCCGCTCCGTGCGCGACGGCGAGCGACGCCAGGCCGGTGACTTCGAACACAAGTCGGGTCATGTTGCCCTGGGTCGCGTTCTCCATGAGGAAGACGCGCTTCGCGCCGGCGCCGACGCAGTAGTCCAGCACCTCGGCCGTGACCGCCGGGGAGGTGTAGACGTACGGCTTGAAGTCGATCGCGTTGACCTTGACGTAGCACTCGTCAGGCTTCGCGGCGATCATGCGGTCGACGCCGTGCTCGTCGAGCACCTTCTTCACGGCGCCGGGCAGGTCGCGCTTGGCGTCGATGATCGATACGAGCGGTTTCTTCTCAGACATATGGCTCCCGGCCGGGGTCGCTTCGCGGAGACGTGTCCAGCGCCCCTAGAGGTCCTGCGGTATGGCCTCGCCCCGCACCAGGTCCTCGTACGTCTCGCGGCGCCTGATAACGTAGGCTTTCTTGCCGGAGACCAGTATCTCGGGGACGCGCTTTCGCGAGTTGTAGTTGGAGGCCATGCTGAAGCCGTAGGCTCCCGCGGTGAAAACGGCGAGAAGGTCTCCGGAGTGCACGGCCGGCAGCGAGCGGTCCTGCGCCAGGAAATCGCCGGACTCGCAGATCGGGCCCACGACGTCCACCTTCTCCTCGGGCGTCCCGTCCTTGTAGACAACAGGCCCTATGTGGTGCTCGGCCTGGTACAGGCTCGGGCGCAGGAGGTCGTTCATCGCGGCGTCCACGACCACGAACTTCTTCTCCTCGTTCTTCTTGTTGAAGAGGACCCGGGTCACCAGGATGCCGGCGTTTCCGGCGATCATGCGACCGACCTCCATGATGACCGTGCATCCCGACTCGCGCAGCAGCGGCACCAGGGCCGCCGCGAACTGGTCGGGCTGGGAGGCCTCTTCGTCCGTGTACTGGATGCCGAAGCCGCCTCCGATGTTGATGTATCGTATGTCCATCCCGAGCACCTTGAGGCTCTTGGCGAGGTTGCCCACCTTCCTCAGGCTGCTCTCGAACGGGCTCGACTCCATTATCTGCGAGCCGATATGCTGGTGCACTCCTATCGGGTTGAGGCCCGGCAGCTTCTGCGCGACCTCGTACTCGGCCATGGCCTCCTTGAGCGGTATGCCGAACTTGCTCTTCTTCAGGCCGGTGGCGATGTACGGGTGAGTGCGCGCGTCGACGTCGGGGTTCACGCGAAGCGCGATCGGGGCCTGCTTGCCCAGCTTCTGCGCCACCTCGTTGATGAGCATCAGCTCCTGGCTGGACTCGACGTTGAACATCAGTATGCCCTCGTTGAGGCCGTACTCGATCTCCTCCGCGGTCTTGCCGAGTCCCGCGAACACTATCTTCTGCGGGTCGACGCCGCTCTTGAGCGCCCTGAAGAGCTCGCCCCCGGAGACCACGTCCGCCCCGGCGCCCTCGTTCGCCATCAACTTGACGATGGCTACGTTGCTGTTCGCCTTGAGGGAGTAGCAAACGAGGTGCTCCAGCTCGCCGAACGCCTGGTCCACCGCGTGGAAGTGCGACGTGAAAGTGTTCTTGCTGTACAGGTAGAACGGAGTGCCGACCTTGGAAGCGATGTCGGACACGCGCAAGTCCTCGCAAAACAGCACGCCGTTTCTATACACGAAGTCGTTCAAATAATTCCCCCCCCCGAGGGAACAGCCAGGGTAAATAGAATAACACAACCGAGTGCACCTGTTACACGGCGAAAGGGTGCCAGAGCGCGTCCAGGGGCCCAAGGGCTGACAGAGGGTGGTGGCAAATGCACGAAACGAATCCAGATCTCGTGGGCATCAAGGCCGCGGTCAGGCAACTGGCCGTGAGGCTGGAGAACGAGGCGAAGGCTTCGTCCCAGTGGGCAGCGCTTGCGAAAAACAGGGGCGTGCCTGAAGTGGCGGTGCGTCTGGAGAACGTAGTCGCCGCCATCGAGGAGGCGCTGTCTCAGGCCAAGGCCGTGCCCGAACTGCTATTTGAAGCGCAGGAAGAGACCGCCGGTCACACGCACTTCCACGACTGACACAAGATGGGTGTCGATAAATTCAAGATTGGGGTCAGACCCCTTTTTTGAATTCTTTGCGTCAGCGCAAAAAAGAGGTTTGACCCCTATTTTGCGTTGACCAGTGATCTCAGCAGCGCCAGGTCGTCTTCGAGCTCCATCTGGCCGTGAGGCAGCTCGATTATCGCGGGGACGCCGCGGACCCTCTCGTCGTTGACGATGTAGCGGAACGCCTCTATCCCGAGCTCCCCTTTCCCGATATGCGCGTGCCTGTCGGTGTTCGAGCCCAGGAGTCCGGCGGAGTCGTTAAGGTGGAAGGCGCGAAGGCAGTCCAGGCCGATGAACCTGTCTATCTCGTCGAGAGTGCTGTCGATGCCTTCAGGGGTGCGGATATCGTAGCCCGCCACGAACACGTGGCAGGTGTCCACGCACAGCCCCAGCCTCTGGGGCCTTCCAGCGAGATCGAAGACGCGACCGAACTGCTCGAACGTGTTTCCTATCGAGGTGCCGGCCCCGGCGGTGGTCTCGAGCAGCAGCATCGCCGAGCCCTCGAAGCGGGTGAAGATCTCCTTGACCGCGCTCGCGATCCTCTCCAGCCCCCACCCGGCGCCTTCGCCCTTGTGGTTGCCGATGTGGGTGATGACCGCGGCGGCCCCGAGCTTCTCAGCCTTCTCCATGGCGCTCACCAGCGCGGTGATCGACCGCTTGTAGATGGGGCTCGAGGGCGCGGCCATGTTCACCAGGTAGATGGAGTGGATGAAGACGGGGTCTATCCGCGCGCCTTCCTTGGCCTGGCGGAACTCCAGGGCGTCATCGTCGCTGACCTCTGTTATCTGCCACTGCTGCGGGGGGCCGGGAAACATCTGGATGGTCTCGCATCCCTCGTCCACCCCGTTCACAATCGCGGAGACGGGCGGCCCGCTGACGCTCACGTGGTACCCGAAACGCATCGTCCCTCCAGCTTCGTGCGGCGCTACATCTTCTCCGGCGCCGTGACCCCCAGCAGCCCCAGGACGACCTCGAGCACTTGCCGGACCCCGCGCACCGCGAAGATCCTCGCGCGCGTCAGGCACTCGTCCTCGGTGACCACGCGGCAGTCCCTGTAGAACGCGTGGAACGCCTGCGCGAGCTCCTCGGCGTACCCGGTCAGCCGGTGGGGAACGCGCCTCTCGGCGCAGAACTCGACCATCTCCTCGAGCTCGGCGAGCTTGCGCAGCAGGTCCATCTCCGACGGCTCGGTGAGGGTGTCGAGGTCCTCCGGGGTCGGGGCGCTCATGTCGGCGCCCGATTCGGCCGCGTACGTCAGGATGCTGCAGATGCGCGCGTGCGCATATTGAACGTAGAACACCGGGTTCTCCGGTGACTCGCGCTTGGCGAGCTCAATGTCGAAGTCCAGCGGCGAGTCCGCCGAGCGCTGCAGGAAGAAGTAGCGAGCCGCGTCGGCACCCACCTCGTCGAGCAGCTCGTCGAGAGTGACTATCTCGCCCGTCCTCTTGGACATGGTGACAGGCTCCCCGGATCTGAAGAGCTTGACCAGCTGGCCCAGGATGACCTCCAGGTGCTCCGCGCCGAAGCCTATGGCGTCCATCGCCGCCTTCATCCTCGCAACGTATCCGTGGTGGTCGGCCCCCCAGATGTCGATGATGAGGTCGAAGCCGCGAAGCATCTTGTCCCTGTGGTAGGCGATGTCGGAGGCGAAATAGGTCGGCTCGCCGTTCGACCTGACCAGCACCCGGTCCTTCTCATCGCCGTACCCGGTGGTGCGCAGCCAGAGGGCGCCCTTGTCCCGGTACGCCTGGCCCTTCTTCTCGAGCTCGGTCACCGCCTGGGCGACCTCGCCCTTCCGGTAGAGCTCGCGCTCGCTGAACCACACGTCGAAGACGACGTTCATGTGCTCGAGCGTGGCGCGGATGGAGCCGAGCATCCGCGGGTATTCCATCTCGATGAATACCGACACCCGCTCCTCCTGGGGCATCCGCGCGAACTCGTCTCCGTGCTCGTCGACGATGCGGCGGGCGATGTCGTCGATGTACTGACCGCGATACCCCGACTCTGGGAACTCGGCCTCCATACCGAGCGCTTCCAGATACCTGGCCGAGATGGAAAGCCCGAAGTTGTTGACCTGGGTGCCGTAGTCGTTGATGTAGTACTCACGCTCGACGTCGTAGCCGGCATGGCTCATGACGCTCGCCAGCGCGTCGCCCAGCGCCGCCCAGCGGCCGTGCCCCACGTGGAGCGGCCCGACCGGGTTCGCGCTCACGAACTCGACCTGCACCTTGCGGCCGGCTCCCACTTTGCAGGCGCCGAAACCCGCGCCCTTCTCCTCTATCTCCAGCAGGACGCCGCGGACGAAGTGCGGCGCCAGGTGGAAGTTGATGAAGCCCGGCCCCGCGACCTCCACTCCCGAGATCACGTCGGGCGCCTCGGGCAGGGAGTCCTTGATCACCTCGGCTACCTGCCGGGGGTTCATCTGGACCTTGCCCGCGACAGCCAGCGCCAGGTTGGTGGCCCAGTCGCCGTGCTCTTTTCGCTTGGGCCTGTCCAGCTCGATGCGGCCGGCATCGACCGCCGGCAGCTTGCCGTCGGCAATCGCGCGGTCGAGCCCTTCTTTGATGAGCGCGGTTATCTGTTCTTTTGACATGGGTCAATTATAGAGGTAGTGAGAGGTCAGGCGTCCGGTGTTCGCGCATCAATCGGCACGAGGGACCTCGAGCTACTGCTGCGGGACCGTGGTCGGCTTCTCCGCCAGGGTCAGCTCCACCGTCTTCTTCGAAGAGCCCTGGTAGTAGGTGACGGTCAGTTTGTCGCCCACCTGGTGGCTGCGCACGCCGGCCACCACGTCGTCCATGGACTTCACGGGCTTGCCGTCGATGGCGACGATTATGTCGCCGGTCTTTATGCCCGCCTTCGCGGCGGGGCTCCCCGGGACGACCTGGGTCACGTAGGCGCCTTGGTAGACCGGCAGGTTGTACTGGGATGCCACGCTCTGGGTCACGGTCTGGCCCATGACCCCGATGTACGGGTGCGAGACGGGCCGGCCCGCGATGATGTCGTCAGCCACCTGAGCCGCGGTGTTGATGGGTATCGCGAAGCCGATGCCCTCCGAGCCGCCCGACTCGCTGGCTATCAGGGCGTTTATCCCTATGAGCCTGGCGGAACCGTCGCACAGCGCACCTCCGGAGTTGCCGGGGTTGATGGGGGCGTCGGTCTGTATCAGGTCCGTCAGGACAGTGGTGGAGGTCCCGCTGCTGGTCGCTCCGACCACCCTGTGAAGCGCGCTGATGATCCCTGCCGTCACCGTCTGCTCGAACCCCAGCGGGCTGCCCACCGCCACCACCAGTTGGCCCACTATCAGGTTGTCGGAGTTCCCGACGGTGATCGCGGGGAGGCCGGTCTTGTCGATCTTCACCACAGCGATGTCGTTCTCGGGATCAGCCCCGACTTTCTTGCCCTTGAGCTCCTCGCCGCTGGCCAGCGTCACCGTGATGTCCTGCGCGCCCTCGACCACGTGGTTGTTGGTGATGATGTAACCGCCGGAGGTGTATATGACGCCGGAGCCCGTGCCCTGCTGGGGCGTCTCCAGCATAAAGGGGTTGGTCGAGGTCGTAGATTTCACGTTGATGTTGACGACCGACGGGGTGACCTTCCTGGCGACTCCGGAGACGTCGCTGGCTCCGCCTGTTGGACTGATGACCGTGCTCGAGCCCTTGGACGTCTTGCCGCCCGTCGTCACCTGGCTGGAGACCTTGCCGCGCACCAGGTCGTAGGGGTTGACTCCAAAGATCGCCGGCATCAACAGCAGTATGAGTAACGCGGCGACCACGCCCGAGATGATCGCCACCAGCCACAGGCGCCAGCCGCCTCCACCGCGCTCCTTCTTCTGCTTATGCGGTGGCGCGGGCAGCGCGGCGGGAGCGGGCGGCATCGGTGGAACGGGCGGCATCGGTGGAACGGGCGGCGGCGCCTGTTCGGCTCTGCCGGGAGCGCTGTAGTCGCCGGGCATCGGCGTGTTCCTCTGGGGCGGGTCATCGCCTGGAGGAAGGTGTCCTCCGCTTCCGTTCATACTCGAGGCCTCCTTGTCGGCGGGAGTCTATTCTCATATACTCCGGTCCATGAATGGCCGCGCCAACAAATTCTAGCACACCGTTTTTCAGGGCTGGATTTCGCCCGTATCTTTATGACACTCCGGCGGGTCATCCGCAATGAGCGAAGGGGGTCGGAATGAGCAAGAAATACATGGAGCCTCCGGCGGGCGGCGGCGAGCCGGGATCCCCGGTCCAGTCGGGCCCCTTCAACAAATCCGCGCCTCTGAGGGTCAGCTTCGGCGTCTACCTGATAAGCCTGATAGTCGTCGCGCTGGTGGTCTTTATCGTGATGCTGGTGCAGTACCTGCCCGGGTACCGCGCCTATTCGCGCATGAAGGTGGCGGTCAAGGGCGCTGACTACGTCTACATGGGGATCCGCATCCCCAAGGAACAGCTCAAGAGCCGCAACATCAACCCTCTGACTAAAGAGGACGACATCGCCAGGATCCTCAAGGACATGGGGGCCAAGCGCTCCAACGTGGAGATAAACCCCGACAGGGTCCGCATCCCCGGCGAATAGCCGCCGGGGGGACAACCAGTACCAGGTACTTTTCACCCTGTTTTGTCCCCTACGTACCTCGCCGCCCTGGCAATCGGGAAAAAGGAGAAAGTACCTGGTACTTTCTACTCGAAGGGGACGGGAAGTACCTGGTACACTTTTTCCCTTATTCCCCTACGTGAGGTTGTAGTCCGCAGCCATCGCAAGCGCCTTGGCGCGCTCCTCCGGGGTGAGCCTGGCGTCGATCGTCGGGTACAGGCCCGCCTTGTACTCCGGCCGGTACTGGAACATCAGGTTGAAGTAGACGCCCGGCATATTGCGGCTCGCCCACTCCATCACCGGCCTCGTGCAGCACTCGAGATGCCCGGGCAGCACCAGGTGCCGCACCATCACCTCGGCCGACGCGAAAGCCTGCGCGAAGTTGCTGCTGACCACCTCGAAGTACCCCTCGACCCCCGAGAGCTCCTCGGCGCAGGAGTCGTTGCCGTACCGGAAGTCGCCGAGGTACACGTCGATCACGCCGTCGAGGATGCTCATCGCCTCGGCGGACGTGTACATGTTGGAGTTCCAGACCATCGGCAGGAACCTCGCCACCTCCCCGGTGAGCTCGATCGTGCGAAGGATGGTGTAGAGGTGCGGGTCGGGGTTGCCGCCCACTAAGTTGGCGTTCCTCGAGCCCTGCGCCACCCCCTCCTGCAGGACCGCGGCCAGCATCTCCGGCTCCGCCTGCCTGCCCGCCCGCGCGTCCATGGCGATGTCCCAGTTCTGGCAGTAGACGCACTCGAAGGTGCAACCTGAGAAGAAGATGGTGTGGCTGGGGACGAGCTCGGGCTCCTCTCCCATGTGCAGGAAGTCCGAGGTGTACCTCGACTCGAACGGGACGCCACAGAACCCGGTCTTGCCCGACGACCTGTCCGCCCCGCACCGGCGCTCGCAGCAGACGCACGCGGAGAGCATCCGCCTCGCGAGCTCGATCTTGACGTCCAGCAGGCTGGGGCCGCCGGGCGGGGCCACGGCCTCAGGCGCGCGCTCGATGCGTCGGTGTACCTCCCGGCTGCCCTCGAGGTTCGCATCCATCAGCCGCTCGTCGCTCGCCAGGGCCACGTCGTCGACCCCCGCGGGAACGCCGCGCGTTATCCAGTTGACCGCCTCGCGCTCTCTGCCCTCGATCTTGAAGTACCTGTCCAGCATGGCCCTCTCACAGCTCGTTCGCGTCACGCGGTTCTATTATATGAGCGCAGGGTCGCGGCCGGTTATGTCCAAGGTCAAAGGTGCTACAATTATCGATACCAGCGGGGCAAGCCCGCGAGTGGGAGGGACTCAAATTGCCAGAACAGACGCGCGATGTCGCTATAATCGGGGGCGGGCCCGCCGGCCTCACGGCAGGCCTCTACCTGTGCCGCGCCAAGATAGACACCATACTCCTGGAGCAGCAACTGACCGGGGGGCAGGCGGTCAACTCTCCACTCATCGAGAACTACCCGGGCTTCCCCGAGGGCATATCGGGCGTGGAGCTGGTCGAGCGCATGAAGCAGCAGGCGGACCGCTTCGGGCTGGAGGTCAAGACTTTCTCCAAGGCGATGAAACTCATCCTCGACGACCAGGTCAAGGTGATCTCCCTGGAGGACGGCGAGATCAGAGCCCGGTCCGTGATCGTCACTTCGGGCCGCAGCCCGCGCAAGATGGGCATCCCCGGTGAAGACACCTACACCGGCCGCGGCATCTCCTACTGCGCGACCTGCGACGCGCCGCTATTCAAGGACAAGGTGGTAATGGTGATCGGCGGCGGCGACGCGGCGGTCGAGGAGGCGTTGCACCTGGCCCGCTTCGCCAGCAAAGTCATACTCGTCCACAGGCGCGACCAGTTGCGGGCGTCGGACTACCTCCAGGAGCGCGCACAGTCCGAGCCCAAGCTCGAGTTCATGTGGAACTCCGAGGTAACTGAGATAATCGGAGACGATGTTGTGAAATCGGCCTCCGTCTTCAACAACGTGACCAGCGAGCGCACCGAGGTGCCCGTCTCGGGCATATTCTTCTACGTCGGCAACGTGCCCAACACCGACTTCCTCGTCGATGTGGTGGAGCTCGACGAGACAGGCTACGTGGTGACCGACAACAACCTCGAGTCCAGCGTGCCGGGGATCTTCGCCGCCGGAGACGTGCGGGCTAACCGGTTCAAGCAAGTCATCGTCGCGGCGGCCGAAGGGGCCCTTGCCAGCGCGGGCGCCCAGAAGTTCCTCGAGAGCGTGGGCGCCAGGCAGGCCTACGAGGGGGGCCACTGATGGTCATCGCGGTGGTCGACGGCATGGGAGGAAGCATAGGG
>DAIQAV010000035.1:0-16209 GCA_036781505.1 Candidatus Anoxymicrobiaceae bacterium
GTGAAGGGTGATACTGGTGATGAACAGCAGGGTGAGCATGACCGCGTCGACGCGGCGGCGTGCCCACAAGCCAGCGACGTGTGTGAAATCGTCAGTAGATTTCAGAGGCTTTGAACCATTCTCGGGCATACGTTAATCATAGTGCGCTGTTCGACAATTACAATGGCATCCACGCGCCCGTTTCAGGTATGAGCGCCCGATAAGCACATGCTATGCAGACAGATACTAAATTGGTGCCTGGCACTAATTTTGCATTTTGTCTATTTCGAGTGGAGCTTGGTCTTGATCTTCTCGACCTTGGGCGCGACCACCATCTGGCAGTATCCCTGCCGCGGGTTCTTCTCGAAGTACCTCTGGTGGTAGTCCTCGGCCGGGCAGAAACTGTCGAGCTCCTTGACCTCGGTCACGATCTGCTTGTGGTAATCGGAGGCGATGCCGTCGATGAAGCGCTGGACGCGCTCCCTCTGTTCCTCGGAATCGTAGAGCACGATCGACCTGTACTGAGTGCCGGAGTCGGCTCCCTGCCTGTTGAGCGAGGTGGGGTCGTGGGCCGCGAAGAACACGTCGAGAATCTCCTCCAGCTTGACCCTCTCGGGGTCGAAGTAGACCTTGACCACCTCGGCGTGCCCGGTCTTTCCACCGCATACGCTGGCGTAGGTCGGGTCGGCCGACTCGCCGCCGGCGTAGCCGGAAGTCGCGTCGGTGACGCCCTCGATCATAAGCAGCACCGCTTCTATGCACCAGAAGCAGCCACCGCCCAGCACGATGCTCTTAGTGTTTTCTTTTTCATTCATCTTTCTTGAACTCCAGTGATATCGAGTTGACGCAGTGCCTGGTGTTCTTGGGGGTCAGGCCTTCACCCTCGAAGACGTGCCCGAGGTGGGCGCCGCATCGCGAGCAGACTATCTCGGTGCGCATGCCGTCGGCGTCGCGGACCCTTTCCACCGCTCCGGCGACCTCGTCGTCAAAGCTCGGCCAGCCGCAGCCGGACTTGAACTTGTCGGCCGAGCGGTACAGCTCGGCGCCGCAGCGCTTGCAGGTGTAGGTGCCCTCGTCGAAATGCATGTCGTACTCGCCGGTGAATGGCCGCTCCGTCCCCTTGTGGACGATGACCCTCTCCTCGTCGCCTGTCAGTTTTTTCAATTCCATCTGTCGGACCTCCTGTAGCCTCTGATACGACTATAAGCCGTCCGCAGGGATCCGGCCCATGACCCTGCTCAACTTCAGCGCCCGCGCCGCTGAACCTGCCCGCGCCGAAACGCACCACAAAGGGTCTGACCCCCGCGAAGCCATATTTCAACAATCATCGATTACACGCCAGGAATCATTTCTACTGGTCAGTTGTCATCTTTGATTTTGTTTTATAGGGGGGAACTGCTGACGGGGGCGGGGGGAGCCTTTTGCGAGCGATTCGCAGCGTCTCGGGGAGCATAGAGAGTCTGCTGATCTCAAAGACGCGAGGACCAGCAAGCAAAAGGCTCCCCCCGCCCCCGTCCTATTTGATGTTGCTACCACGCCTACGAGTTACGACAGCCGGCGGGACGCCGGCGCTACGGATATACTTGGGGGGTAGCCATCAAAAGAGGAGCTTAAAGATGGAACGATACGCCCCTTTGCTCGACTCCTTCCGCGAGATGTACCCTGCCAAGTTCTCCGGGGAGAAGGAGATCTTCAAGTGCATCCACAGGGGGGACCGCCTCTTCGTCAGCACCGGCTGCGGCGAGCCACAGTACCTCATGGCCGCGCTGGCACAGTACGTCGACGACAACCCCAAGGCGTTCTTCGACGCCGAGGTTCTCCAGGTCTGGACGATGGGTGTCGCACCCTACGCCGAATCTCGCTTCCTGCGCAACTTCAGGCACAACTCGTTCTTCGTCGGCGACAGCACCAGGGAGGCGGTCAACGCCGGGCTGGCCGACTACACCCCGATCTTCCTCTCGCAGGTGCCCGACCTCTTCAGCCGGGGGATGGTCCCCATCGACGTCGCCCTGATACAGGCCTCCCCGCCGGACAGGAACGGCTTCATGAGCCTGGGAGTGAGTGTCGACATCACCAAGGCGGCGGTGGAGTGCGCCCGGACCGTTATATGCCAGGTCAACAGCAACATGCCGCGAGTGCACGGGGACGCGTTCGTCAATATCGAGGACATGGACTACCTGGTCCCACACGACGAGCCGCTGCTGGAGTACGCGCCGACCGTCCCCGACGAGCTGGCCCACAGCATCGGGGAGTACGTCGCGCGCATCGTCGAGGACGGCGACACCATCCAGGTCGGCTACGGCAGCATCCCCAACGCCATCATCGCGAACCTCAGCGACAAGAAGCACCTTGGCGTTCACACCGAGCTCTTCTCGGACGGGATCGCGGACCTCATGAAGCAAGGGGTCATCGACAACAGCCGCAAGTCGATAGACAGGGGAAAGACCGTGGCGTCGTTCTGCATGGCAACGGAGAGCACCTATGCCTTCATGAGCGACAACCCGTCGATCGAGTTCCGGCCCATCGACTACACCAACAGCCCGCTGGTCATCTCGCAGAACGACAACATGGTGGCGATCAACAGCGCGCTGTCGGTGGACCTGACGGGGCAGGCGAGCGCCGAGTCGATAGGTCACGTCTTCTACAGCGGGATCGGGGGACAGGCGGACTTCATGAGAGGGGCGGTGCTGGCCAAGGGCGGCAGGACGATACTGGTGCTCCCGTCGGTGACCGCCGACGGGAAGACCAGCAGGATAGTCCCGTTCATCGAGGAGGGCGCGGGTGTGACCCTGACCCGCGGGGACGTGCACTACGTGGTGACCGAGTACGGCATCGCCTACCTCCACGGACAGAACATCAGGCAGCGCGCCATGGAGCTCATCTCCATCGCGCATCCGGATTTCAGGGAGCGGCTGATCGACGAGGCCAGGGAGAGGAACCTCATATACGCCGACCAGGTGTTCGTCTCCGGCAAAGAGGGCGAGTACCCGGAGGAGCTGGAGAGGTACCGCACCACCAGGACCGGGCTGGAGGTGCTGCTGCGCCCGGTGCGGATGAGCGACGAGCCGCTGCTGAAGGACTTCTTCTACTCGCTTTCGGACAAGAGCAACTACCGCCGGTTCATCACCCTGCGGCGCTACCTGCCGCACGAGGTGCTGCAGCGCATGACAGCGATAGACTTCACCAGGGAGATGGTCATCCTGGCGGTGGTGCACGACGGCGAGAAAGAGAAGTTCGTCGGGGTCGGCCAGTACGTCATCACCGGCGACACTCACACTGCGGAAATAGCCCTGGCGGTCAGGGACGAGTTCCAGCAGCAGGGCATCGGGACCGAGCTCCTCGCCTACCTCTCGCAGGTCGCCAAGAGACAGGGCCTGCTGGGATTCACGGCCGACGTCCTGGGAGAGAATAGGCCCGTGATGAAGCTTCTCGACAAGTCCGGATTCGGGGTGCAGAAGTCGGCCGAAGAGGGCGTCAGCTACCTCAAGGCCACTTTCAAGGACTGAAACACCCCGATCGTTGCCGACTACGGGCCTTTCGTGCTACTCGCGTTGCAGCGCCGGGAACGAGACCTTCATCCTCATCGCCAATCCCAACAGCAAGCCGGTGGACGTCGAGGTGACCTACCTCACCGCCCGGGGAGCCTACAACGTGAACTTCACCACGCGGGTGCCGGCGAACTCGCGCGCCACGCTCAACATGGGCGATCGCATCCCCTCGGGCAGGGCCGCTTCTATGGTGACTTGCACGACGCGCGGGATGAAGATCCTGGTCGAGCGGGCTATGTACTGGAACAACAGGGGAGCCGGGACCGCGACCATCGGCGGGTTCTCCGACTAGGAGAGCTTGAAGTCATTCCCAACCTTTTGGGCCGACCACCGGCCTTCCCTCGCGCAACTCGGAGAAAGCCGGCCGCTGCCCGGCCTCGATGCGCTCGAGGTTCTCCAGCCGCAGCCTTGTCAGCTCCGTTCGTACGTGGCTGCCGCTTGCCATGAACGGGCCGACGACGAGAGGATCGACGAACCAGAGTGGCGACCCGTGCATCGGGCGCTGGGGCATGCGGTCCAGGACTTCGGTCACCTTTACTATCGCCGACTGCATGATGTGAGGGTGGCCTGTCAGCCGCGCCGCCAGGGTGTCGGCCCTGAGTGACCAGGTAAGGTAGGCCGTTCCAGCGCCTGTCCGGCCAAGATTCTGCACCCGTGTGATGATGTCCGGGGGCAGGTCCAGCCGCTCGTAGGTATCAGGCCAGGAACGCACCATCCGCCTGGTCGATCATCCTCGCCAGGCTCGCCGCCATAATCGCCTCGACCTCCTGGTCGGTCAGAGTCATCGAGAGCAAACCGGGGCTGACAGCGACGACCCCGCGTGCGCCGTAGCCCTCGACCCACGCGTCCGGAAACCCAACCTCACGGACAGCGAGCCCCGGTGCCTGGGTACCCACCCCGAGGCTGAGGGCGTCCAGGGAGCTGCGGAACAGGTTGTACCGCGCCGCATCGTACACGGGGATGGGCCGGGGCCGCCTTGTGAGCATCGGCAGGACCACCAGCGCTGTGATCAGCATTGCGATACCCAGGATTATCCCGCTCAAAGCCGTCTTGGGACCGGCCGCACCATGAGGCTTAACCGCCATGATGATTATCAGAACAAAAGCAATCGCTCCAACGCCCACTGCCAGCTTCGTGATGACCACGTTGCGGTTCCCGGCTGCGTAAAGGCCTCTGACCGGCGGCGGGCCGCCGGGATATCCGTTGAACTCTCGTCTTTGTCCGTACTGCGGCCGCCCTCTACCGCCACCCTTGACGTTCGATTGTAAGAATTCTTCGCATGCTGTCGGTCTTCAAGCCGCTGCCAGTGGTTATCTTACCACCGGCGGGGTTGAAACTACCCGATTCGCCGGTGTATCATCCACTAAACTGATATGTCGTTCCGTTAACTGACAGTTGGTTCCGTCAAGCAGGAAGGGGCTGTTATGGCCCGGGTGGACATCACCGACATCAGGCGCCGCGAGATACTCGACGCGGCCTACAGGGTCTTCTCGGAGAAGGGCTACCACAACGCCGGGATGAACGACATCGCCCGAGAGATGGGCGTGGGGCACGGCACGATCTACCGCTACTTCTCCAGCAAGCTCGAGCTGGTAAACGCCGTCGTGGACGAGCTCGTTGCGAAGATCACAGAGGTGGTAGCCGCCGAGCCCCCCGAGTCCATCGAAGACATCGCCGACTACCGCGAGAGCCTGGGGCACATCGGCGATCGGTTCTACAGCCTGCTGGAGGGGAACCCCCAGATCCACCGCTGGCTGTTCTACGAAGCCCTCTCGATCGACGAGACGGTGACCGCGAAGATCAACGCCGCCTTCGACGTCTTTGCCGGCTACACCGAGCTGTACCTGCGCAACGGCATCGAGCGCGGTTTCCTGCGGTCGGACATCCACACCCGCGAGGCGTCGCTCGCCATCAACGCCATGCTGTTCGAGGCGGCCAGAAGGCTTCCACTGGCTGAGACAGTAAACGAAGACTCCAAGAGGGTATGGTCCGACACCATCGTGGACATGGTCCTGGTCGGCGTCACCGCGAGCACACATTACCACGACGCGTCGGTGCACTGGGCGCCCGAAGAGCTTGCGCACGATAAGAAGAAGCGCAAAGGAGGGGGATCGGATGGTAGAGGTTGACGTCTTCTGGTCGTACTCGATCGGGGCCAGTTTCGCGCTGGCGTCGTTCAGGCAGCTGCGCAAGATGCGGAAAGAGAGCGGCGCCGACGGCTCGTACGACCTCAAGGACATGCTCAACGTCAAGAAGATCGCACACGAGATAGAGAAGGGGGACAGCGCGTTCAACAACGAGTACTTCACCAAGACGCTGCTGTTCCTCTCGCTGCTTTTCGTGCCGTCCGGCTCCAACCTGCTCTGGTCGAACCCCAACTGGGAGACGATGCAGGTCGGAAGCTACGAGACCATCCCCGGGTGGCTGGTCGGCGGCTTCACCATCACCAACGTGACGCAGGGTATCCTGGGCTACTGGGTCACCTACAACCTGCTGATGAAGGGCAAGTACGAGAAGGCCGCGTGGCAGACGTTCCTGTCGTACCTGGGCTTCTGGTTCATCCTGGTCAACGGCTGGGACAAGGCCGGCTACAAGCGGTTCTTCTCCCGCAACCGCGAGGCGTTCGACGACTGGAAGTGGACCAACTTCTTCGGCTGGCTTACCTCCGACGTCGTGCGCATACTGCTCGCCTACGGCGCCATCTTCATCCCCCTGATGCTCTACTGGGTCTCCAAGTGGCTCATGGAGGGCTACCAGATGGAGGGTCTCGTCGAGACCGACCAGGACCAGGCGGACAGGCTCCTGGAGATGGCCAAAGTCGACGGCTACCTGCTGGGAGCGGTGTTCGGAGGCTCGCTGGGCTCGGCCATCCTGGCCCACCTGCTCATAAGGTGGCTCGGCTGGGCGAAAGGCCTGGGCGTGTTCGGCGCATTCTTCTACGGCGTGATGATGAAGGTGGTGTCGCCCTGGTTCGTGAAGAAGATCATGAAGGTGGAGGCGGTCGAGGGCCCGCCGGTGTCGGAGCTGCCGCAGATCGAGGAGGCCGACCTGGACGTGCTTATCGCGGCGGTGGAAGCGTAGAAGGACCTGACGGGTAGATTCGTTGAAGCGGGGGCGGCTCAGCGTCCCCGCTTCGCATTGCCCGAAAAACGCACCACTGGTGTCAGGTACCACTGGTGCATTATCATATCGCTCATGTTGGTCATGGCTGGAGGGATCAGTTGAAAGCGTTCGCCCGGTGGTCGAAGGTCGTACAGGCGCACCCGTGGTGGGTCATCGCCTGCTGCCTGCTGCTGACAGTGGCGTTCGGCTTCGGGCTCTTCTTCCTCACGGGCCACGTGACCTACCAGAGCCTGCTGCCCCCGGAGTTCCCCAGCGTCAAGGCGCTCAACGCGCTGCGCGCGAAGTTCGGCGGCATCTCCTACGAATACGTGCTCGTTCGCGCTCCGGACGTCACCGACAACCGCATCGTGACTTCGCTGATCGGGCTCGAGGGCGCCATGTCCAAGGATCCCAGGTTCAGCGGCGGGCAGGTGCAGCAGCGCAAGAACGCGATAGGCGCCGAGGTGCCGGTCATACAGGACTACCTCACCCCGTTCGTGGCGGTGATGGAGAAGGAGATCGCCAAGCGGGGCATCAAGATATCCCTGGATACCGTCACCAACGACATGGTCAGGCAGTTCACGGGCAAGGACTACCAGCATCTGGTGCAGCAGGACTACCTCGGCAACCCGCAGGCCGCGGGCCAGGTGGTGGGGCCCTTCGTCACCACTGACAGAAAAGCCGCCCTCATCATGGTCAAGGACGGGACCGGCCTCTCCGAGTCTCAGCAGATAAAGCTCGGCACCGACCTCGCGGATTTCTTTAAGGCCCGGTTCAAGGGGACCGGCGCGATCGTGACCATCTCGGGGGACGCCACGCTCGCCCGCGACTTCAACACCCATATCAAGAACAAGACGATCCTGCTCTTTGTGATCGCGCTTATCCTGGTCCTGGCAACGCTGTTTGTGGCGTTCCGCCGGCTGTCGGACACGTTCCTCCCGCTGGCGGTGATGCTTCTGGCGGTCGTCTGGACCTTCGGCGTCACCGGCTGGGTCGGGATACAGTACTCAGTCGCGGTGATCGCGGTCATGCCCCTGCTGCTGGGGCACGCGCTCACCTTCGTGGTGCCTTTCGTCGCGCGGTACTACGAGGAAGCGGAGAAGCTGTCTCGTCTGATCGACTCCGTCGGCAAGTCTCTCACCGCGGTGGGCGTCGCCCTGTTCCTGGCCGCGATCACCAACCTGGTCGGCTTTCTCGTCTTCGGCTTCAGCGTCCTGCCCGCCCTGCGCGACTTCGGCATCACCTGCGCCATCGGCAACCTCTTCGTGTTCGTGCTGTCGGTGACGCTGCTGCCGGCGGTCATGGTGCTGCGCGACCGCTCCTTCGAGAAGAAAGTGGCTCAAGGGGACGGGGCGCGCGCGAAGTACTTCGACGGGTTGTCGCTGCGCAAGAGCCACGGCATCTTCACCCGCGCCACCAACCGCACGCTGGACGCGTTCACCAGGATGTCGGTCTCGCACTCGCTCGCGCTCATCATCGTGTTCGCGGTTCTCATCATCGCCGGGTTCACCCAGATGCGCGGACTGACCACCGACTCCGACCTGCGCAAGCTGGTCCCCGCCAGCCTGCCGGGCATGCACGCCAACTTCGAGATGGAGAAGTACTTCGGCGGGCATCAGCAGGACGTGATCATGGTCAAGGGTGACGTGCTCTCGCCGGCCGCGCTGAAGGCCATGAGCGACCTGGAGAGCGGCATCACCGGCGAATCGGCGACTGGCGGGACCAGGGACCTCTACTCGCGCTCCGGCACGATGGGCCTGTCCGACGCGCTTACCGCCGCCAATAACGGGAAGCTGCCGGGCACCACTGAGGAGGCCTCCGGCGCGTTGCGGACGGCCGAGGAGAACGGCGGCTACGTGACCGGCGGGCTTCTCAGCGCCGACCACACCGCCGCGCTGGTAACCCTGAACGCGGGGGGCGCGCAGTCGACCGCGGTCGTCGACAAGAAGATCGCGATCCTCAAGGAGAACTGCGCGAAGTACCTGGCGCCGGCGGGCCTCACCTACCAGCTGGGCGGCATCACGCCCCTCACCAAGGACATGACGGTGAAGCTGATCCCGACCGAGACGTTCTCCGCGATACTCTCGCTCGGCCTGTGCGCGCTGGTGCTGGTCATCATCTTCCGCTCGTTCCCCTACGGGCTCATCACCCTCACGGTGGCGCTGGCCGGCGTATCGGCGGAGATAGGTTTTCTCACGCTCATGAACTGGCCGCTCGACATCATGACGTCGCTGGTCTCCGCGCTGGTGATAGGCATCGGGGTCAACTTCGGCATCCTGTTCACCTACCGCTACGTCCAGGAGAAGCGCGATGGGAACCGCACCGCCGCCGACGCGATAAGCGTGACCATGTCCAACCTGGGAAGGGCCAACGTCATCGCCGCGCTGACCACGGTGGCCGCGTTCGTCATCGTGATGTTCTCGGGGATAGTGCCGCTGCGCAGGTTCGGCGGTGTAACCGCGGTCGCGATCGCGGCCTGCCTGGTCACTTCTCTGACGCTGATGCCGGCGCTGCTGTACCGGCTCGCAAGGCGCGAGGAGGAGCCGGCGGAGGAGAGGCTCACCGAGGAGGAAGCAGCTCCTCAAAACGCATAACGCAAAATAGGGGTCAAACCTCTTTCTTGCGTCATTCGGGGTGGATCATCACCACGGTCGAGGTGGCGGTCGCCACCAGGTCGCCTTCCTCGTTGGCGATCTTTGCCTCCAGAAAGCCGATGTGACGGCCCCTCCTGATGACGAAACCCTCGCCCTTGATCGTCTCCTTGCCGACAGGCTTCATGTAGTTGATCTTCAGCTCGGCGGTGGTGAACGACTCGCCCTCTACGAGGGTCGTCGCCATGCACGAGCCCATAACCTCGTCGGCGAAGACGGCGAGGAACCCGCCGTGCAAGGTCCCGATGGGATTGTTGAACCGGTCGTCGGCGATGGTCCAGCTCCACCTGGAGTACCCCTCCTTCAACTCCTCGGTGATGAACCCCATGGTCGCGTCGCAATTTGAAGGAAAGACAGTCCTGGTTATGCTGTCCATGTCTGCTGATCTCCTCGCTGGGTTGTGTCGACACTGCTAGGTTCCGGCAACGAGCCCGCTTTCCTGTCGCGCCGTCAGCCCCGTCATTTTACACGCGCGGGAAATGGGTCGATAATGTGAAAACAATTTGAAGCCTCGAGGAGGCGACGGTTAACAGGGCCGCCGGAGAAACGAGCGAAATCCGGGCGGCTCGATTGTCACTTATGGATGAGATTAAAGAGCAAAGTGTTGAAGGCGGCCTCAAGCAGCACAAGGGGCTGTGGCTCTACGTCCTGATCGCCGTGGGCATGAGCGTCGCCGCGATAATCCTTCTCTCCCTCTTCACCATGGACCACAACACCTTCAAGGCCATCTCGCACGTGGAGATCTTTTCTCTGATGATGGTCACGGTCCTGGTCCTGGGCCGCTGGGCGAGCGAGGCACTGCGTTACAAGCTGATCATCAAGGCCGTCGGCAAGAAGCTGTCTTACGGCAGGACGGCCAAGTCGATCATGGGCGCCGCGTTCACCGGCGCGGTAACGCCTTATCGCTCCGCCTCGCTGCCGACGCAGGTGTTCTTCCTGACCCGCTACGGCCTGACCGGCGGGGAGGCTACGGCGATCTCGCTGACCGGCGGCGCGATATCGCTCCTGGTCATGACCGTCGCGATGCCGATAGTGCTGATCCTGAGCCTGTCGGAGATACACGTGAGCCTGGGGATGAGCACGGTCATCATCTGCGTCGCCGTGATCGCCTTCTTCGCCTTCATGGTCGCCGTCTACTCGATGAGGGATCCCGGCCGGGTATCGCGGGTGCTCGGGCGCATCACCCCCGGCTTCCTCAAGAGGAAGCCGAAGTACGAGCGCTTCGAGGAGCGGCTAACCAAGGGCATGGAGGACTTCTCCAGGAGCCTGCGCACGCTCGCCAAGGCGCGCAAGAGCCTGCTGGTCGCGATACTGCTGCTGACCATCGTGTTCTGGTTCGCCGGCGCCTTCGTCGCCTCGTGGATACTGCGCGGGCTGGGATACCCGCAGTACTTCTGGAAGGCCCTTCTCGGCCAGATGCTGGTGACCAGCATCCTGCCCTTCACCCCCGTGCCAGGCGAGAGCGGCGTCGCCGAGGTCGCCTTCGCGGGCGTGTTCAGCATGTTCATCGCGAAGAACACCCTCGCGCTGGTGACGATGACCTGGCGGTTCTTCATGCTCTACCTGCCGATGATCGGCCTGGGCATCGCGTTCGTGCTCGCGGCGAACGACGCCCGTCGGATCGGAGCGGAGCGGGCACGCGAGGAGGAGAAAGTCGTTCTGCCGGTCGAGCCCGCGGTCGAACCAGTTCCCGAGTGACGGAGGAGGAGCCGTGGCCCCCACGGCTCCTCCGCAGGAACCCTCCGCCGAGGACACATCGACCGAGGACACACCCGGTGCGTTTTGCGTCTATTTCACTGGTCCTGCCGGCAGCGCCGTCAGCAGGACGAACTGCCCGTTCTGGACTCTCAGCATCACCGCTCCCCTGACCGGGTCCCTCGAGTTGGCGGTGAAGGCCATGTCGCCCGTCACTCCCTTGAACGCGCGCATTTGCAGCATCGAATCGTCCAGCGCCTGGCGGTCGAGCTTGCCCGCCCCCTCCAGCCCCTTCTTGACGAGCCCCACCGAGTCGTACGCCAGGGCGGCGACGTCATCGGGCGTGGACTTGTAGCGCGTTGTGTAGGATGCGACGAACGCCTGCGTGGCCTCCGCGGGTGATTGCGGCGAGTACATGTTGAAGACGCAGGAGCCCTCGATCGAGAACGCCGCCGCATCGATGAGGTCGGGGCTGCTCCAGGCGTTGCTGCCGATCATCTGCGCGGTCACCCCGTCTGCCCGCGCCTGCTTGAGGATCATAGGAACATCGTTGTAGTAGGCCGGGACGAACACCACCTCGGCGCCGGAGGCCGCGATCTTTGACATCTGCGGGCTCATGTCTTTGGTGCCGGGCTTGAAACTCTGGTAGGCAACCACACGCCCGCCCGCCCGCTCAAAGCTCTTCTTGAAATCCTGCGCCTGGATCTGGAGCACCTCGGCCGTGGAATCGTACAGGACCGCCGCGGCCTTCGAGCCGAGCTTGCCGGTGGCGAAGTCGGCGACCTGCCTGCCCTCATAAGGGGCGGTGACGCACGCGCGCCAGACGTACTTCTTGGGCTTGCCCGACGCGTCCAGCGTGATGCCGGGGCTGGTGGACCAGGGGGTAACCAGGACCACCCCCGCATTCTCCGCGGTGTCGGCCGCCGGGACGGCCGTGCTGGTCGCGTCCGGCCCGACGATAGCCACCACGCCCTCGTCGATCAGGCTGGAAGCCATCCTCGCCGCCTCCTGTGGGCTGTTGCCGCAGTCGCGGACGACCAGCTCGACCTGGTAGTCCTTGCCCCCGACCGTTATCCCGCCGGCGTCGTTGATGTTGCTGGCGGCGAGCCGGGCTCCGTCGCGGCAGGAGTCGCCGACTTCGGGGATGCTCCCGGTGAGCTCCGCTATCACACCGATCTTGACGGTGGTGGGCGCGCCACAGCCGCCCACGGACAGGCCCGCCAGCAGGAGGGCGCCGGCCGCCAGGATCGTAAGGCATCTTCTCATCGCTAATCCTCCATCACCGGGGAGCTGCGGGCTCACGGCGCCAATGTTATCACGAGGCCGGCCGGCGGCTTCTGATAAAATTGTCTCCAAGGAGGGGTGAGATGTTCTGCCAGCAATGCGGCGCGGTAGTGGCGGAAGGCCAGACCTTCTGCGACGACTGCAACCGGAAGTTGTTCGAACCGAGCTGTCAGGGCTCGCCCGGCGACGTCTTCGCCGAGGCCCCACCACCGGCAACCCCATCGTCACACGTCTCCCAGTACCTGGAAGCGCACTCGACCGTCGTGCAGGGCGGCCGCCCCACTGGTTACCAGCCGGCGGTCCGGGAGGCGCGAAGCCAGGCTGTGGCTACGGGGCTTTCGTGGGCCACGCTCGCGCTGGGTTTCCTCGTAATCGGCACGACCTTCCTTCCCTGGGTGAGCAGCTCCGAGTTCGTGGTCGGCGGCAACCCTACCGGGTGGACGTTCCTGGCGCGCGGCGGGAGCGTGGCGGGGGGCAGCTTCGTCTGGATCAAAGGCGACGGTATCTTCTACTTCAGCGGGCTCTGGGCGCTGCTGGCGGGCGTCGCGATGATCGCGGGTGCGGTCCTCCTCCTCCTCGGCTGGCGGCAGGGGCGCTGGGTCGCCGGAGTCGGCGGCGTCATCGGCCTGGGCGCAGCCACGGTCAACGTCATCATGACTTTCAAGCTCGAGAGCGGGATAGGAGTGGGGGTCTGGCTGTTCCTGCTCTTCTCCCTCGCCGCGGTCCTGACCTCGGAGTTCGCCGGAAGGTACTCGGAATAGCCCTTCTGATGTCCCGCTGAGATCCTTCGCGCCCATCACACTCCTCACTTTGCCCGCTCTACTTAGACAGGGTCAGCGCGTCCTTCGGAGAAATAGACGGCTGTAAAAAGCGAACTCGTGAAAGGGCACTGACGATGGAAATGAACCAGGGACCCGGGATGCCTCCGACGCAGGCGCCTCCACCACAGGGCATGACGCCTCCACCACAGGGACCGACAACCCCCCCGCCCCGGCAGCCGGTGCCGCCGCCGGCGCAACCGCCCCGGGGACGCGGTAGGAACATGATGACGGCGATAGCCGCCGGCTTGATAGGTGCGCTGGTGATCCTGCTGGTGATGCCGGCCATCTTCGGCGTCAACCCCTACGACCTGGTGAGGGGCAAGATAAAGAAGCTCGAGACCCACGAGGAGGTCAGCCTGCCCAGGCAGGTCACGAACGTCGTCAGCCCGTCGGGGGGCACGGCAGACGTGTCGGCGATCGCACGGACCGTGATCCCCGCCATCGTCAACATAAACGTACGCCTGACGGCCGCCGCGTCGTCGGCCGCCCAGGGCGCCACGGAGGGGATCGGCTCAGGGATGATCTACACCTCGGACGGAAACATCGTCACCAACAACCACGTGGTCGAAGGGGCGCAGAGCATAACTGTCACCCTCGCGGATGGGCAGAACTACCCGGCCACCAAGGTCGGCACCGATGCTGAGTTCGACGTGGCCGTCATCAAGATCAACAAGACCGGCCTGCCAGTGCTCAGCTTTGGGGACTCCGGCAACCTGGCCGTGGGGCAGCTCGTCGTCGCGGTGGGAAGCCCGCTCGGTTTCGAGCAGACGGTGACCTCCGGCATCATCAGCGCGCTGCACCGGAACGTCCCCGAGGGCAACCCCAACTCTCCAAACACCACCGTCCTCACCGACATGATACAGACCGACGCGCCCATCAACCCGGGGAACAGCGGTGGCGCGCTGTGCGACTCGGGGGCGAACGCGATCGGCATGAACACTCTCATCGCCAGCCAGTCGGGCGGCTCGGTCGGGATCGGCTTCGCCTCGCCCATCAATGTAGTGAAGCACGTCGCGGATGACCTCATAGCCGGGCGTCCGGTGGACCACCCCTACGTCGGGGTCACCGGCCAGACGGTCGACCCGGCGGTGGCGAGCCAGTTCAAGCTGCCGGTCAACAACGGAGGGTATATAACGGATGTGACGCCCGGTGGGCCCGCGGAAAAGGCGGGCATCAAGGTCGGCGACATCATCGTCGCCGTCAACGGGAAGTCGATCACGACGATGGAGGACATGTTCGGCGTGGTGCGCATCCAGCCGATCGGGACGCCACTTACGATCGACTACTTCTCGGGGTCTCAGAAGAAGACCGCCACCATCACGGTCGCGAACAAGCCCGCAAACGCCTCGGGGCAGTGAGCCGGCTCAGTCGATCTTGACCAGCGAGTACTCTCGGCTGCCGAGCCCGATGCTCTCGGCGTAGGCGAGGCCGGCCTGCCAGTTGGTCTCGCGGTGCACCGCGCCGAACTTGTCGTCCCCGCGTGTAAGGTCGCTGTCCTCGAGGATGGTCCCGGGCGCCAGCGGAGCCTCGTTAACCATGTCCACGCATGCCTGGTCCAGCGCCACGGGGTCGCGGGACGCGGCGATGCCGATGTCGGCGACCAGCGCCTTGTCGTTGTAGCCCCAGCAGTCGCAGAAAGGCGACACGTCCATGATGAAGCTCGCGTGCAGGCTGGGCTTGTCCTTCACCGCCGCGAGGGCGTACTCGGCTATCTTCTCGGCGGCCACCGACGCCGATTCGTCCAGCACCGCCTTCACCGCGCCGTACTGGCACATCGCTATGCACTGCCCGCATCCGATGCAGCGGTCGTAGGCGATCATCGCCTGCTTCTCCGCGTTCCAGAGGATCGCCTCCTGTGGGCAGGACTCCTTGCACAATCCACACGCGACGCACTGGTCCTGCTGGATCACCGGCTTGGAGGTGGAGTGCATGAAGAGCTTGCCGCCCCTGGCCGCGCAGCCCATCCCGAGGTTCTTTATCGCCCCGCCGATGCCCGTGAGCTCGTGGCCCTTGAAGTGGCTGAGCGTCACCAGGGAGTCGGCGTCGGCAACGGCGGCGGCGATCTTCGCCGTGTCGGTGTGCTTGCAGCCCACTTCGACCTCCCTGTACTCCGTCCCGCGGAGCCCGTCGGAGATGATGACCTCGCAGCCGGCGCTCAGCCTGTTGAAGCCGTTGGCCGAGGCCGAGGCCAGGTGGTCGACGGCGTTGGACCGGCCGCCGGTATAGAGCGTGTTGGTGTCGGTCAGGAACGGCCTGCCACCGGCCTCCCTTACCATCGAGACGACGCGCGCCGCGTAGTTGGGCCGGATGAAAGCCAGGTTGCCCGGCTCCCCGAAGTGCATCTTCACCGCGACGAACTTGCGCTCCAGGTCCATCTGCTCAAAGCCGGCCGCCTTCAGCAGGGCCGTCATCTTCGCGACCAGGTTTCTGGTCTGGCGCGCGCGCATGTTAGTAAAGAAGACCTCCGCGGTGTCCATCTCTTCCCCTTTGATGATCGGAGCCTCCTCAGACTGAAACCCTCGCTTACTTGACCGTGACGTTGAAGGTCACGACCTGCGCGGGAGCCTGGCCCTTCTCGAACGGCCTGCCGTAGGCCATCACGATCTTGGTGGCGCCGGGGCCGACGGCCTGGAAGGTCCACTGCTCTATCCCGCCCGCGCCGACCTTGCTGCTGCTGCTGACTATGTAGGTCGACTTGATCTTCTTGACAACCTTGGCGTCCAGCGGCGTGGAGATCCCCCACTGGAAGCCCGTCGTCTTGTTCGAGTCGAGCTGGATTATGAACTGCTCGCCGCCGCTCGCGGTGATGCTGGTGTTCGAAGTGCCGTACGTCTTGGTCCCGCCGCCGCCGCAGCCGGCCAGGAACGCGAGGCCAACCGCCAGCAGTACCATGCCCATGCCCAGGAATCGTTTCATTGTGCCCCTCCGATGTAAGTTTGCGCCTGTTAGACGGGCCATGGCCCGATAATGTTCGAGTCAGCCGGGCGGCTCAGTCCAGGCTGTAGGTTATCCGGCCCCTGGTCTCCTTGCCGACGGCGACGAAGCCCGTGCTGCGCTTCCCGATGGAGATAAACCCCGCCGCGCGGAGCAGGCCGAGATGGCGCGGCTGTCCAAGAACAGAAACACAGC
>DAIQAV010000036.1:0-16086 GCA_036781505.1 Candidatus Anoxymicrobiaceae bacterium
CTTGGCGGTGTACCACCTGGGGTTCGACTCGCGCGACAGCGTCTCACCGGGGAGCTTCCACGCTCCCATCATCTCGTCGTATGAAGTGTAGACGCCCTTGACCTCGGCGATCGCGTCGCCTTTTCCAACGAGGATCGCGCCGGCGCCGTCGCCCAGCGTCTGCTCGTCGGCTGTCTTGGGCCGCGCCCTCTGGCACTCGGCGGCTGTCACCAGCACGCTCGAGGCCGCCCCCGAGTCCACCGCCTCGGCTCCCGCGAGGAGCGCCGCGAGCCCCGAGCCGAGCGACGCGCCGAAGTCGGCGGTCGCAGCGTCATTCGCGAGATCGAGCACAGCCGCCACCACAGTCGCGCTGGACTTGGCGGCGTACGGCGCGGTCGTCGAAGCGAAGTACAGGCCTCCCACGCCATCCGGGTCGTCGCCGATGCAGTCGCGTGCCGCCTCGACGCCCATGGTGATGCTGTCCTCGTCGAAGTTGGCCACCGCGATCTCTCCCGGGGCGCCGGGTATGCCCCAGCTCTCGGCTATGAGCTTGCGCTCCAGCCGGAGCCAGGGGATGTAGGCCCCGTAAGCCATTATTCCTGCCATCTCTACCCCCTGGTCGTTGATCATATCGTCCCGCGGCCCGGGTGGCCGAAGCGGAACGCAGGATGAATGATACCAAAAAACACCGGAGGCCGAGCAACGTGCGCGTATAATGTGCCCGTTATGCTCAAAGCTTTCGGCACCGCCTTCGGGCTCACGTTCATCGCCGAGCTCGGCGACAAGACGCAGATCGCGATACTGACGCTCTCCGCGCGGTACGGCTGGCTGCCTGTCTTCCTGGGGGCCACGCTCGCCTTCGTGATCCTGGACGGGCTGGCCGTGACGGTCGGCGCGGTGCTCGCGAAGTTCGTGCCGGCGGACGTCATCCGCGGAGTCTCCGCCGCGATCTTCATCGTATTCGGCCTGCTGTCGTTCAGGCCGATGAAGGAAGAGGCCGAAGGCGCGCCGAAGAGCTCGCGCAATCCCTTCCTCACGGCGTTCTTCTACATCGCGCTGATGGAGCTGGGGGACAAGACCCAGCTCGCGCTCCTGGCCCTGACCTCGCGCTTCAAGATGCCGTTGTGGATCTTCCTGGGCGGCACCCTGGCCCTGGTCCTGTCGTCCTTCATCGGAGCCGTCATCGGCAAGTACCTCGGCCACTACATTCCCATCAAGTGGGTCAGGTGGGGCTCGGGTGTCGTGTTCATCGTATTCGGTGTGCTGATCGCGGCCGGATTGACATAGGGCGCGGGCGCCTCCGCTGGGGTAGAATTGCCTCGACTATGGAAGAGAAACCTCAAATCACACAGGCCACGGAAAACGCGGCGCCGGATCTGGAAACGAGCGGCGGTGACAGCTACGTCAACGCCGAGGACCTCTTCTACTGGATGGAAGACCTCGAGGGAGCCGAGATACCCCTTGCCGCCCTCTGGATCGACATCCCCACGGGCTGCAGGTTCTGCTGTTGAGATGAGGTAGTCGCGTCGGTAACGATAGCCGGGAGGCAGGCGGTGATGAGTGTGGAGTTCGGCCGGCATTTTTCCAGAAGAGACTGCGAGCGCCTCTTCGATAATTCCTTCTCCCTTCCCGAAGGTTTCATGTTCGGGTCCGCCAACGCGCCCTACCAGGTCGAAGGCGGTTTCAACGGGCACGGGGAGCCGCTCAACAACTGGGTAGAGTTCGAGCGCTCCGGGCGCGCCGAGCCCTCGGGTGAAGCGATCCGATTCTGGACCGATTACCCCCAGCAGCTGGAGTTGGCCGCACGTATGGGGCTCAACGCTTTTCGCATGGGCATAGAGTGGGCGCGGGTGCAGCCGGAGACCTCCACCACGCTCAAGAAAGAGCCGGCTTTCGACGAGGGCGCCATCGAGGCGTACGCGGCGATGATCGCCGCCATCATGAAGGCCGGTATGGAGCCGATCGTCACCCTCCAGCACTTCACCCATCCCTACTGGCTCGGGCTGGACCCCTGGCTCGCGAGCGCGGACGTCGAGAGCTTCAGGCGCTACGTCGAGAAGATGGCGACCGCGATCAACGGCCTGCTGGTGGAGAAACACTCCGCCCGCCCCGTCAAGTACTGGATAACCCTTAACGAGCCGAACGGCCTCGCCATGCTGACCTACCTGGCCCGCGCCTTCCCGCGCCGCAGGTCCGGGCTCAAGGACACGATGCTGGCATGGTCGAACATGATCGACGCGCACTGCCGGGCCTACGACACGATCCACAGGGTGTACACGGAGAACGAGTGGTCGGAGCCTATGGTGAGCTACAACACCATCCACATCGCCCAATACGGGATCGACAAGGTGATGATCGACCTTTTGTGCGCCAGGCGAAACGGCGTGGAGCGCGGTGACCTCAAGGAATACCTGCTCGAGGGCAAACGATCGTGGGACGCCGAGATCGCAAAGTGCCCGGTGACCGTAAAACCGGCCAGGGGCGGGCGGGCGATCGAGAAGGTCATGTCGAAGGGCGTCGACCGCCTGGTCGACCCGGCCCGCTTCGAGAACGGGGTAAAAGCGATCTACGGCTCCGAGACACCGGACAAGCTCGACTACGTAGCGGTCGACTTCTACGATCCCTTCGCCCGCACGATGTTCAAGTGGCCGACGTTTCAGGACGTGCGCGAGAAGAGGGTCAACGTCAACGCCGAGCACTGGGAGTGGGCGCTCAACCCTGTCGCGATGTATCACTTCCTCAAGGCCGACACCATCAACACGGGCGGACTTCCCGTCTTCATCGTAGAGAACGGCATGTCCCACAAGGTGCGCGACGGACGCGTGGAGCAGCGCCGCGACGGAGCCACGCGTGACAAGTTCCTGCAGTCTTTCGTCTTCGAGGCGATGAGGGCCCTCAAGGACGGCGTGCCGTTGATCGGATACCTGTACTGGTCGATGGTCGACAACTACGAATGGGGATCGTACGAGCCGCGCTTCGGCCTCTTCACGGTCGACCGCTCGCGCGAGCCGGTCAAGATATCGTCGGTGGACGCCTGGGGCACCAACGCCGCGGGCGCCTTCTCCGAGATCATCGGCGCGCTCAAGAGCGGAGAGCGGAGCGCTATCGCGGACGCCTTCACCCGCGACGCTTTCTGACGGACGCCCGACGGAGCTCTTAGCGCCTGGTCCGTGGTTGGTCTGATATCCCACCGACTGCTTGCCTGTTTTCACTCTCAAGAGTTATCAACCCCCGCCGGTCTTGTGATATTATTCACTCGCCATTGATAGCAATAGGCGATGGTACTATGCGGCTCAACAAAACGACTGAATACAGAGTTATTCTATTCGGCAAACTCCGAACGGAAGCCCTGTCGTGAACACCTCACTCGCCATCGACGCGATCGACATGCTCCGGGAGCTGTTCGTCCTCGTAGGCTCGGATGGCCGCTGCAACTTCTGGAACAAAGCTCTCAAAGAAGTCACCGGTTACGCCGACGACGAGATCAAGGCGATGGCGGTCACTAATCTTTTCCCCCACGAGGATTCGGAGCGCGTCGGCGGAGCGCTGCATGCGATCTTCTTGAGCGGTGAGCCCCAGCGGGTCGAGACCGACGTGATGACCAGGGACGGCAGGCGGATACCTTACGAGCTCTCGCTCGCCGTGGTCAACGACTCCAAGGGCAAGGCCGTCGCGGTCGCCGGGCTCGGCGTGGACGTGACCGACAGGAAGCGCGGCGAGGAAGCCCTGCGCAACATGGTCAGAGAGACCAACGCTCGCCGGGAGGAGATAACCGCCCTGCTGGAGAGCACCAGGTTGGTGCTCGAGCGCAAGGATTTCCTGGAGACCGGGCGCGAGATCCTGAGGCTGTCCAGGAACCTGGTGGGCGCCGCCGCCGGCTACGTGGCGCTGTTCGAGGACGACGAGAGCCGCCTGGCTGTGGTCGACCCCGAGTCTCTGCGCGAAGGTCTTTCGCTTGCCGGCCCAATGCCGGTCAGCGCGCTGCACGGCAAGGATTTCGTCCTGGGAAGGCCGTCATCGAGAACGACCTCTCCGACTCGGAGCTCGCGGACCGGCTCCCGCCCGGTCACTTCGCCGTGAAGAACATCATGCTCGCCCCGCTGATAGTCCAGGGGCAGCAACTGGGCCTGATCGGCCTGGCAAACAAGCCCGGGGGGTTCAGCAGGGGAGACTCTCTTATGGCCTCGGCGTTCGGCGAGGTGGCCAGCCTGGCACTGCAGAACGCACGCAACCTCGAGAGGCTTCAAGAGAGCGAGAGGCGATACCGTGAGATATTCCAGAACGCCAGCGAGGGCATCTTCCAGAGCGCCGGAGACAAGTTCATAAGCGTCAATCCCTCGTTTGCGAGGATGTTCGGCTTCTCATCGCCCGAGGAGCTGATGTCCGAGGTGAATGACATCACCGATATCTACGCGGACGCCGCGGAGCGAGAGAGAATAGTCAAGCTCGTCGACGAACTCGGCAGGGTGAGGGGAGTCGAAGTACAGGGCAGGCAACGCGACGGCGAGATGATCTGGTGTTTCCTGAACAGCCACGCAGTGCGGGACGAGGAGGGCAACACCCTGTACTACGAGGGCACGGTCCGGGACATCACCGAGCGCAAGGAGGCCGGGGAGGCCTTGAGGCTCAGCGAGGCCAAGTACCGGGCGATCGTGGAGGACCAGACCGAGCTGATCACCAGGTACCGGCCGTATGGGAAGGTGACCTTCGTCAACGAGGCCATCGCCAGGTTCTTCGGCCTGAGCCACCAGCAGATGATCGACCTCGACAGCTTCACCGCGGTCATACCGGAAGACGAGCGCGAGCGTGTCAACGCGGACCTCGCGACCATGAGCGCGGACAACCCCGTCGTTATCATCGAGCACAAGGTCATCAACGGCGACGGTGAGATCCGCTGGACGCGCTGGATAAACCACGGGATCTACGACGGCGACGGCAACCTGGTCGAGGTCCAGGCCGTGGGCAGGGACATCACCGACAGGCAGGAGGCCTTAAAGGCGCTCAAGCACAGCGAGGAGAAATACCGCCTGCTGATCGACACCGCGCCCGACATCATCTACACCATCGACGCGGGCGGAACCCTGACCGACATCAACGAGGCCTTTGAGGCCGTCACCGGGTTCACGCGCCAGGAGTGGCTAGGCAAACCCTTCGCTCCCCTGGTCCATCCCGACGACATGCAGCGCGCTATAGAGACGTTCGAGCTGGTCAGGCAGGGCGGAAGCCCGGAGCCTTACGAGCTGCGGATACTGACCAGTGGCGGCTCGTACAGAACGGGGGAGTTCATCAGCAAGCCGCTCATCAGAGACGGCGAGCCCGCCGGCGAGTTCGGGGTGGCGCGCGACGTCTCGGCCCGCAAGGAGGCCGAGAGGGCGCTGGTCGAATCGGAGCAGCTCTACAGGGCGCTGCTGGCGACATCTCCCGACGCGGTCGCCGTCACGGACCTCGAGTTCAAGGTGCAGATGGTGTCCGACAAGGCCATAGAGCAGCAGCGCGCGTCGAGCGCCGACGAGCTCATCGGCATGAAGGCACTCGATTTCATCCACCCCGACGAGCGCGAGTTCGCGCTGAGCAACGCCAGCAGCACCTCCGACTCCGGGGTGTCGGAGCCGCAGGACTTCCTGATGACGCGCCTGGACGGGACGACGTTCACCGGCGAGGTCATCGCATCGGTCCTCAGGGACGCGGATGGCGTCCCCAAGGCCTACATCGCAACCGTCCGGGACATCACCGAGCGAAAGCGGGCGGAGCACGAGCTGCAGGTGCTCAACAACGAGCTCGAGGGTTACGCGCACGCTGTCTCCCACGACCTCAAGGGGCCGCTCGCCTCCATCGGCGCAGCGGGCGAGACCATACAGAGCCTGCTCACAGGAGACCTCGATGACGACGAGATCGGCGGCGTCCGCGAGATGTCGGCGATCATCACCAACAACGTCGAGAAATCCACGGCCTTGATCGAGGGCTTGCTCGAGCTGGCGGAAGCCGGGCAGCAACCGCACGACGCGACCGAGGTGGATGTCGCCGAGGTGGTGGACGGCATAGTCGCGGAGCGGCGCGAGGCGATCAACTCGCGGCGCATCAAGGTTCACGCCCACCGGGACCTGGGCCGGATCAAGGCCAGCCCGACCCACATGTACCAGCTCTTCAGCAACCTCATCGACAACGCCATCAAGCACAACACCTCCAAGAAGCCGACGCTCGAGGTCGCCTACAAGGGCAAGGACCGCACCGGCGGACACCAGTTCGTCGTCAGGGACAACGGCCCCGGCATAGACCCCGCCGAGACCAAGAACATCTTCCTGCCCTTCGTGTCCGGGATCGGCGGCAAGACAGGCCTGGGCCTGGCCACCGTCGAGAAGATCGTCGGCGTCTACGGCGGGACGATCGAGGTCTCCAACGATGACGGAGCACGCTTCGATTTCGTCCTCTACGACGTGACCTGAGACCCGCACCCGGCCCTGGAAACTTGCCACTCCCATTTGACATGGCAAATCCTTTATCATTAACCCGTCAAAAAGAGGGGGTCGGACAGTTGCCTGGCAAGATCGACGACAGCATCATCGAGCTCTGGAAGGGATTCCGCGACAGCCGGGTGAGGGAGCGGATACTCACCTGCGCCTCCGCGCTGGCGGAACGCGACTTCACGGTGGTCCCGGTCCCGACCGCCTCCGAGGCGAACAGGTGCATCCTGGCACAGGTCCCGCTGCACAAGACCGTGCTCTACTGGGAGGCCTCCACGCTCGAGGAGCTCGGAATAATCTCCACGCTGCAGGCGAGGGGAAACGCCACCCGGAGCGTCATGCCCCAAGCGGGCGGGCGCATGTCCAGGCGCAGGTCGAGGATACCGGCGAGGTCCATGTACCTCTCGACCGTGTGCGCCGTGACCATGGACGGGCTGCTGGTCAAGATAGAGCCCGAGCAGGTCAGGGTCTTCGGTCCCGGGCGCACGCCCGAATCCATCGTGCTGGTCGCCGGCTTCAACCACATCGTCGACGGTCTCGACGAGGCGCTCAGGCGCGCCAAGGACGTGTGCGTCCCGCACTGCGCCCAGATGATGGACATTGACGTGGAATGCGCACACACGGGTCGCTGCGTCGAGTGCGCCTCCCCACTGGCCATGTGCGCCGTCAACACTCTCGTCACGCGCAAGCCCGGCGCGATAGACATGACTGTCATCCTCATCGGCGAGCGGCTGGGGCATTAAGGCGTTGGCGGGAGCGGTCAGCATGCGCTACCTGGTGAAGGGCAAGGTCCACGAGACCGCGAGCTTCGACGGGACCGTGTTGAGGTACACCAGGCGCGGCCGGGGCCTGCCGATAGTCACCTGCAACGGGGTCGCCAACACCACCACGTTCTTTCATTACTTCGAGGACTACTTCTCGCGGATGGCCGAGGTCATCTGCTGGGACTACCGCGGGCACGGTCGCTCCGACGTTCCGGCGGACCTCGACACCTTCGACATCGCCTGCTACGCCCGCGACCTGCTGGCGGTCCTCGATGACGCTGGCATACAGAAGGCAGTGCTGGTGGGTTTCTCCATGGGCTCGCAGGTCGTCCTGGAGTTCTGCAGGGACAACCAGGACAGGGTGCTCGCGCTGGTACCGCTCAACGGCCCCGCCTCCAACCCGTTCGAGGCCTTCGGGACCGCCGCGTGGTTCGAGAAAGCGTACACCAACGTCTTCAATTACTTCATCGAACCCCGAGTGCTCGAGGCGGTCGGCGTTCCTCTGCTGCTGAGCCCCATCACCTGGCCGTTGGCCAAGGCGGTCGAGGTCGACAGGCATCGCTGCTCGCGCCAGGAGATGGACCTCTACTTCGAGCACATCGCCAGGATGGGCTTCGCCAACGAGCTGCGCGCGCTCCTCGGCATGGCGAGGCACTCGGCCGAGGACGTCCTACCGACGATAGACGTCCCGACACTGGTCATCGCCGGCGAGAAGGACGGGATGTGCCCGGCGCGCCTGGTCAAGCGCATACACCGCCAGGTCAAAGGCTCGGAGCTGTTCGTGGTGCCGCACGGCAGCCACGCCACCCTGGTCGAGCAGCCGGAGCTGGTCAACCTGAGGATCGAGGCTTTCCTCAGAAAGCAAGAGCTCCTCTGACGCCCGACAGTGCGCGCGAGCACCGCGAAATAGCCTTTTGTGGTAGGATTCTCTACGTTGTATCGACACTTGGAAGTGAAGGGAGGCCTGCACTAAGCGCGTATGAGTTCGGTCATCAAGAAGAGGCGCAAGAAGATGCGCAAGAAGAAGCATAAGAAACAGCTCAAGAAGAACCGTCACAAGAACAAGAAGTAGTGAGAGCGGTGAAAGTGATCTGCCTTCTATAGATGAACGATATACTCGCCGGGCGCCGTGCGCCTCGCGGGTGTTCGGTTCACTTCGACCGCAAGCGCCGCTGGTCTAGCCAGCCTGACTATCACATCGACCACCGGGTCGACATGAAACTCCACCTCCAGCTCCAGCTTTCCATCGACCTCGTCGACGCTGTCCACGCGGCACCCGTTTATCCCGAAGGCCTTCATCCGCTCGACGTCGACGTATATGTCCCCGTAGTGCTTCTGCGCGTAGGCCGCGGCGTGGCAGGCGCTGCCTGCGCCCCAGTCCGAGTCGAGAAACCCGGGGATGGCGTGGTCGTAGCCGAAGTGCGCGTAGTTCTCGGTCACCGAGCCTGTCTCTTCGGGGACCGCCCGACGCATGTTGCCCGGCGCCAAGGCGTTGTTCTCCTCGATGAACATGGTCGTGAAGGACGCGCGGAGCGCGCTGATCCCCCGCTCCATGTGCTCCTCCTTGCCTGTCACCGCGTAGTAGTCCATCAGCAGCGTGGCCATCAGAGCCTGGCGGGCGTCGTTCCACTCGGCGTCGGTGTTCATGCTCCCGAATCCCCCGAAGGCGTCGATGGAGAGGAACGGCGGGTCCCACACCTGCTGGTAGAGGCAGAGGTGCTCCAGGACCTCGGTGCCGGCGCGCAGGTAGTCCTCGTCGAGGGTCGCGAGGTACACCTGCCTCATCAGCTCGGCGGTCCAGTACATGCTCATCGTGTTCTGCGCGTAGTTGCCGGTGTTCTCGTCGAAGAGCCCCATCCTCTTCTTGGAGCACGAGAAGAAAGTCTCGTAGTCGAACCACTTCTGCTGAGGTATCACCTCTCGCGACATGAACTCGCAGGCCTGCATGGCCGCCTGCAGGTAGCGGGGGTCACTCTCGATGTGGAACAGCCGCGCCAGGAACATCGCCGGGGCCGCCGTGCTCGCGCTCTCCTTCAGCTCGCTCGAGACGCGCATCGAGCCGCCGCCCGGCTGGACCCAGGTCGGGAAGGCGCCCGAGGGCAGCTGGATGTCCAGCATGAACTCCGCGAGCTCCCGGCAGCGGGCCAGCAGCCGCGGGTCGCCTTCGTGGTCCTTGAACCAGTTGGCCATGTAGTAGCCGGTGGTGGCGCAGTCGGGCGTGTGGTACCAGTCCAGGTGCTTGAAGCCGCGCGTGCCTCTCGACCAGAAGACCCCGGCGTCGGTCGGATAACAGACGGCGGGGAAGGCGCCGTTCTCGCGAGGAGCCAGGATCGCGAGGTTCTTGACCGCGAGCGAGTGCTCCAGCAGCTCGTGGTCGTTCCACCGGCGCGCGAACCAGTAGGCGCCGTAGGCGCTGCGCAGGTTGTTGAACCACGACTGCAGGAAGATCTGCGGGGGCACCTTGGCGCCGTAGCGGTACTGCACCCGCTCGAACAGGCGCTCTAGCCACGGCCTCTCGCTCATCTGCTCGATCCCGAAACGCATCACCGCCAGTATCACGTCCTGGTAGCGGAGGTAGCGCTGCAGCTCGCGCAGCCCCATCAGCCTGACTCCCCGCCTGTTCAGGAAATGTATGCCGATGCTGCCGCCGCAGGTCTGCCCTTCCAGGTTGAAGGTCTTGAAGAGATCGGCGCGCTTGAAGATGCGGGCCAGCCCCTGCGAGGCGTACCTGTCCCAGGCGGCGGTCTGCGGCTCGCCTGTGGCGTAGTGGCGCCTGCCGAACTTGTCCCAGATGAACGAGACGACGTCCGAGGGGCCCATGCCGTCGCGGTCAGCGACGAGGTAGTAGCCAAGCGTCAGCGACTGGCCGGGGCCGCACTCGAGCTCCTTCTGGAAGTCGTTCTCGAAGTAGACGTGGCCTTTCACCCGGCTGCGGCCGATTCCGAAGTTCAGAGCCGGGCAATTGTTCTCTCCGCCGGACACCACCAGGTCGAGGTAGTAGCGGATGCAGCCGGCGCCGTAGCCCTCCTCCAGGAGGTCGAGGTCGGGGATGATCGCGAAGAAGACGTCGTCCTTGCGCATCATGACCGCGGGGGACCGGAAGACCTCGTCGCTGATCACCATGTCGGAGCGCGGCCGCAGGTGGGGCACGGAGCAGTAGTCCAGGCCGCCCTCCTCCCCCTGCGCGTAGATGAAGTCGAACCTGTCGAAGACCCTGTTGACGCCAGTCGGTTCGAGCAGCCGCTCCATCTCTGAACCCTCACGGGCCGGCGTGCCCGACGAGCGCGCGGTCGGCGTCAGCCTGTGCGTGACGTGGACCATCGGGCTATCAGGCTCCAGGGCGATCCTGCTCTCGATGTCGAACCCGCCCCGCACGTCGCGGATCACCACGGCTGTCCCGCCCGCGGTGGCGTCGATGTCCACGCCCGCGCCGGTCTCCTGCTCGTTGCCGCCCACGATCAGCCTGGGGAACGAGGCCCCCTTGTGGAAATACCTGAGCTGCCTGGCTCCCAGAATCGCCGCGGGGAACCAGTCGCCCCCCTGGCCCTGGAGCAGCACTGACATGACCGGGTGGACGCCGGGCTCGTTGAAGACCAGCCTGACCTTGTCGTTGCCTATGGTCCCGTGCGCCAACAGACCTCCTCCGGTTACCTGCCCCGTGCCTGCTCGGCCTCCATTCGGGAAAGCTGCTCGGGCGTGCCTATGACTATCACCACGTCGTCCTTGCCGACCGACGTCTCCGGGGAGGGGTTCGCGTTGAACGACGCGTCGCCCTCTTTGCGTATCGCCAGTATGGTCACCCCGGTCCTCTCGCGCAGCTTGGAGTCCTTTATCTGCATGCCGTGGAGGATGGAGGACTCCTCGACCCGCAGCTCCGTAAGCTGGTACTCGGGAAGCGAGCCGGTGATGCCCACGTCAAGGAACTCGCACACCCTCGGGCGCAGCATCAGGTTGGCCATCCTCTTGCCCGCGATCTTGTGAGGCGAGATGACCCGGTCCGCCCCCACCATCTCGAGCTTCTGCTCGGAGTCGAAGTGCTCCGCCCGCGAGACGATCAGGGCCTGCGGGTTCATGACCCGCGCGGTGAGCACCACGTAGAGGTTGTCCGCGTCGGTCCCCAGCGCGCTGACCAGCCCGACCGCCTCGGCGATGCGCGCCTGCTCGAGCACCTTGTCGTCGGTGGCGCTGCCGTGGATACAGAGATGTCCGTCCTTGACGCACTCGCCGAAGACGTCCTCGTCGACCTCTATCACGACGAAGGGCTTGCCCTGGTCAGAGAGCTCCTGGGCCACGCTGCCTCCGACGCGGCCGTAGCCGCAGACGATATGGTGACCCTGCAGCTTCGATATCTGATTCTGCATTCTTCTTCTCCCCCAAATGTTGCCGAGGTACTCACTGAGGATGAACTCGAACAGGCCGGTCAGGAAGAACAGGACCGCGCCCAGGCCGGTGATCACGACGAACATCGTGAAGTACTGGCCACCGGTGCCCAGGACCTTGACCTCCCTGAAGCCCACAGTGGTTATCGTTATCACGGTCATGTAGAGCGCCTGGGTGAAGGTCATGTCCTCGATGAGGATGTATCCGACGACGCCTATGACCACGATGCAGAAGAGAATGACCAGTGCGAGGACGAGGTTTCGCAGGCCCGACGATTCCCGCAACTCTTCGGCGATCTTCTTCACATGGATTCACCCCTGGCGAGGAGCCGCTGCACGGCGCTCCTCTCCGGCATCGATGGTATAGCTCCCAGAACCGTAACCGCCGCGGCGCCCGCCGCGTTGGCGAAGCGCACCGCTTCGGCGTCACCGGCGCCCTCGGCGAGGGCAACGGCGAGCCCGGCGGTGAAAGCGTCACCAGCGCCGGTGGAGTCGACGGCGTCTATCTCGAAAGGCGGGACGTGGACCGCGTTGCCGTCGGTGACCAGCAGCGCACCATCCGCGCCCATCTTCACAACGATTCTTTTTATACCCGCGCCGGCCAACTCCTTCGCGGCCGCCATAGCGGACTTGATGCCCCCGACCTCGCAGCCGCTCAGGGCAGCAAGCTCCTTCTGGTTCGGTGAGATGACGTCGAAGGCCGCAAGGAACGCGAGGGGCGCGGCGTGGGGCGGCCCCGCGTCGAGCACCGTGACCAGCCCGCGCTCGCGGGCTCGCCTGGCGCCCTCGGCCACGACGTCCAGGGGTATCTCCAGCTGAAAGAGCGCGGTCCGGGCGCGATTGTAGTAAGGCTCCAACACTTCAAGATCGTCGACCGCCAGCGCCATGTTCGCGCCAGGCTCGACGACGATGGTGTTCATCCCGGTGCCGTCCTCGATCGCGATCAGGGCGACGCCGGTCGAGGCGGCTGGAGCGCGCTTGACCAGCGAGGTGTCCACGCCAGTCGGCTCGACCGCGTCCAGGATAAGATCGCCGAACGTGTCGCGGCCCACGCAGCCCATGAGGAAGACGTCCTGGTCGAGCCTGGCCGCGGCAACCGCCTGGCTGGCTCCCTTTCCGCCGGCCACCATCGCAAAGCCGCTGCCGTGTATGTTCTCGCCCGGCTCCGGCAGACGCGGAACGGTGATGACCATGTCCAGTATCATGCTGCCTATCACGAGCACTCCGGCCATATCTCCTCCCGGCCAGAATCGTACCACAGCAAGGGGAGCGCAACGTCCCGCGCGCGGATTCCGCTGTAACGCATGTGATGGCCGGCCCCGGTCGGCTTCCGCATGCGCGGCGGACATCATAGAGTAAGGCCGAAGTACACCGCCAGGAGATATCCGCGCTCGCCCGAAAGGTGGAGTCGAGGCTGTCGGACAGGCGTGACGTCTTCGTGTATTTCGGCGACGATCGTGCGGGGTACGCACTGGAGAACGCGCAGCGGCGCAGGGAGCTGCTGCCGGGAAGGAAGGGTGGTACGGGTGCCGGAGCTTCCAGAAGTAGAAGCAAAGAGAAGGTACATTGAGCGGACCTCGCTGGGGCGCCGGATCGCCAGGGTGACGGTCTTCGACGAGAGGATCCTCGAGGACGTCTCGCCCCGGTCTCTGTCCAGGAGGCTTTCCGGCTCGGAGTTCGAGGAGGTGAAGCGGCGCGCGAAGTTCCTGCTGATCACTACCAGCGCGGACCGAACGCTCCTCATGCACTTCGGGATGACGGGCGACGTGCTGTTCGACGAAGGAGGCCGCGAGCATCCCACCTCCGACCGCGTCGACTTCGAGTTCGCCGACAGGTCGGTGCTGCATTTCAGCGACCACAGGCTGTTCGGGCGCATCGCGCTGTATGACACGGTCGACGAGAGCAGAGTCCCCGACATCGCAAAGCTGGGGCCCGAGCCGCTCGACAGGTCGTTCACCTACAAGAGGTTCAGGGACATCCTGGCCCGCAGGAACACCACGATCCACCAGGTCCTGATGGACCAGGAGCTCATCGCCGGCATCGGCAACATCTACTCTGACGAGATCTGCTACCAGGCGGGAGTCAGGCCGGACCGCAAGCCCCGCGACTTGAGCGAGGCAGAGGGCAGGAAGCTGTTCGACAAGATGAAGTGGACGCTGCGCCGCGCGGTCGAGCTGGACGCGGACCTGGAAGACCACGCGGACGTCTTCCTTATCCCCAACCGTGGCAAGGGCGGCAAGTGCCCGCACGGGCACGCTCTCGAGAGCAAGACGATCGGCGGGAGGACCAGCTGGTTCTGCCCCACCGACCAGAAGTAGAAACAGGGGTCAGGCACTTTTCGCCGTTTTTTTCTACCAGGATACGAATTCTCTACGCCGGTGAGTAAAAAAGTAGAAAATTAAGCCGAAAAGTGCCTGACCCCTGTTTCTACCTAGAGGTCTTTGCCTTCGTACTCCGCCGCCATGAACGGGACCACCTTCGGCCCGCCCACCAGGTGTGACATCAGGTACACGGCCGCGGCGCGCTCGACGATCTCGGCGTGCAGCAGGGCGTCCCTGATCTTGGCGCCGACGGCCACCACGCCGTGATGAGCCAGCAGGCACGCGTTGCGGTACCCGAGGGCCGCGACGGCCTCGTCGGCAAGCTCTTTGGTGCCGGGCGGCGCGTAATCGGCGAGCTCCACCGCGCCGAGCAACTGGAAGACCTGCTCCTCGAGGATCGGCGGGATGCCCTTGCCGGCGACCGCGACCGCAGTCGCCATCTGCTGGTGGGTGTGGACGATGCCGCCCACCTCGGGCCTGGCCTGGTAGATCGCCAGGTGCATGGATATCTCGATCGAGGGCTTGTACCTTCCCTGCACCAGCTCGCCGGTGGTGTTGAGGACGCACATGTCCTCCTGCAACAGGAGCTCGTAATCGATGGAAGTGGGGGTGATCACCATGAGGTCGGTGTTGGGGACGCGGACCGAGCAGTTGCCCGAGGAGCCGGCGACGAGACCCCTGCGCGCCATCTCCTGTCCAGTCCAAAGAACTTCTTTCATGGCTTCGAGAACCATGGTCTCCATAAGTGTTACCTCCGGTGTTCGCTCTCAAACGCGTCTCGAGGACACGTTGACCGATCGGGCTGGAGTCCGGCGCGGTCCGCCCCGGGCGCCATAATGTTACCATAGTTGCCTCTGCCCACTAGTTCTTCAGGAGACGGAATGGTTCCAGCAGACGGGCTGCCTCTCATGCTCGGGCTCGACCTCGGCACCACCGGCGCCAAGGCGGGGGTGGTGGATGCGTCCGGCCGCGTGCTGGCGACGGGTTTCGAGGCATACGCGACCCGGACGCCCCTGTCGGGATGGGCAGAGCAGGACCCCGCGGACTGGTGGTCAGCGACAGCCGCGGCCATCAGAGGAGCCATCGGCTCCAGCGGGGGGCGCGCCGATGATATCCGGGGGGTCGGTGTCTCGGGCCAGATGCACGGCCCCGTCTTCCTCGACTCGGATCTCGAAGTGGTGTCTCCCTGCATCATCTGGTGTGACCAGCGCGCTTCCGCCCAGTGCGAGCGCATCACGCGCGATGTGGGAGAAGGCGCCCTCGCGGAGCTTGTGGGCAACAGGGCGCTCCCCGGCTTCACCGCCCCCAAGATAATGTGGCTGCGGGAGTGCGAGCCCGCCGCGTTCGCGCGGGTGAGCCGCATCATACTGCCCAAGGACTACATCAACCTCAAGCTGTCGGGCGCGCTCGGCACCGACGCGTCCGATGCCTCCGGGACGCTGCTGTTCGACATCCGCGAGCGCGCCTGGTCGCAAAGCATGGTCGACCGGCTCCAGATCGACCGGGAGTTGCTGCCCGAGGTGCGCGAGTCCCCCCAGCGCCTGGGCTCCATCACGGCCGAAGCGGCCGCGGCCACCGGCCTCGCGACCGGCACCCCCCTGGCCGCCGGCGGCGCGGACAACGCCTGCGGCGCGATCGGCATGGGCGTGGTCGGCGAAGGCTTCATCGCCGTCAGCACCGGCTCGTCGGGCACGGTTCTGGCGCCCACGGGCGCGCCGCGGATCGACGAGCGGATGCTGCTTCACTCGTTCTGCCACGCCGTCCCGGACACCTGGTATCTCATGGGCGTGATGCTGAGCGCCGGGCTCTCGCTGAGATGGTTCCGCGACGAGCTGGGAGAGCCGGAGGCTGGCGAGGCCGCGCGGACCGGCCGCGACTCCTATGAGCTCCTCGACGAGACCGCCTCGCTCGCGCCCGCTGGCTGCGAGGGGCTCCTGTTCCTTCCATACCTCACCGGGGAGCGCACCCCGTATGCGGATCCCGACGCGCGCGGCGTGCTCTTCGGCATCGACCTCACCAAGACCCGCGCCCACGTGGTGCGGGCGGTGATGGAGGGCGTTGTCTTCGGCCTGGCCGACTCGGTGTCTCTCATGCGCGAAGCGGGCGTCGATACCAGATCCGCGGTCTCCGGCGGCCGAGATGGGCATCCCGAAGACGTCGGCCTGCATCCCTCGCCAGAGCG
>DAIQAV010000037.1:0-15690 GCA_036781505.1 Candidatus Anoxymicrobiaceae bacterium
AAAGGACGTTCTGGTGGTAGAATATCAGCGTTGGAGGCGGCATATGAGGAATACCAGCTTGAATAATTATCTCGGGGGAGACGATGGCTGACCTGTCCATTCTGATCATAGAAGACGATAAGAGTATGGCAAATACGCTCCGGTTACTTTTCAAATCGAAATTCGATTGCGAGACGGACACGGCAGAAAACTGCGCCGAAACCAGGGAGAAACTCAGGTCAGCCAGGTATGACATCATCACCCTCGACTACGAACTCCCCGACGGTGACGGGCTGGATCTGCTGGGTGAGATAACAGCCGATGAGAACCACCCTCCCGTAATTGTGGTGACGGGACACGGTGACGAGAAAGTGGCATTAGAGGCTTTTAAGAAGGGCGCTTCTTCCTACGTGGTCAAGGACAGCAGGATGTCGGCCATTCTTCCTGCTTCCATTCTCAAAGCACTTGAAAGCTCTAGCCAGAGGAGAAAGCAAAAAGACTTCGACGTGTTGGCAGAGAAGTATCGTGGCATATTCGATAACTCCAAGAGCGGCATCGCGGTATTCGAAGTTGTGGGAGATGGCGACGACTTCGTGGTCAAGGACCTAAATAGGGCCGCAGAAGGAATAGACAATATCTCAAGAGGGGAAGTCGTAGGTAAACCCGTCCTTGACGTGCTCCCCAGTGCCGACAGGTCCGGTCTTCTGGATATATTGCAGCGGGTATGGAGAACGGGTGCACCGGAACAGATGCCTGTCCGCAGATATCTCGATGAACAGACTTTTCATTGGAGGGAAAACTATGTGTACAAGTTGTCAACGGGGGGGATAGTAGATATATACGAGGACGTTACCGAACTAAATTATGCAGAGGAAGAACTCAAGGAGCGTGAACGCGAACTCGGTAAAACCAATGCCCTACTCGAAGAGACCGGCAGGATGGCAAGAGTGGGGGGCTGGGAGTTTGATATCGATACCGGGAAACAGGTGTGGACTCCGGAGGTATACCGAATCCACGAGGTGGACCCGGACTTCGAGCCGACCGTTGAGAAAGGGATCTCCTTCTACGCCTCCGAGGCAGTACCGGTAATGAGCGAGGCGGTCAACCGCGCCATCGAGGATGGAGAGCCGTACGACCTCGAACTACGTTTCATTACCGCAAAGGGTAACGAACGATGGGTCCATGTGATCGGCAGGGCCGAGCGTGAGGGCGGGAAGACCGTGAAGGTGCACGGGACCTTCCAGGACATCACCAACCGCAAGCAGGCCGAGGAGGCGCTGCGACAAACCAGCGACTACCTTGAGAGCCTGCTGGGCTACGCCAACGCCCCGATAATAGTCTGGGACAGCGAGTCCAAGATTCAGCGGTTTAACAACGCCTTCGAGCGCCTTTCAGGGTACGCGGCGGACGAGGTCATCGACAGGGAGCTTGGCATCCTCTTCCCGGAGGAGACCCGCAAGGAGTCACTGGGCAATATCGAGCGCACCCTGAGCGGCGAGTTCTGGGAGTCAGTGGAGATACCAGTCCTCAGGAAGGACGGGAGCACGCGCGTCGCGCTGTGGAACTCGGCCAACATCTACGACGAGGACGGCGAGACGGTCGTCGCCACCATCGCCCAGGGTCAGGACATCACAGAGCGCAAGCAGGCTGAGGAGGCGCTCCAGCACATGAACCTGGAACTCGAAGGCTACGCCCACACGGTCTCCCACGACCTCAGGGGCCCCGTATCAGCTACCTCAATGGCCCTCGACATGCTATTGAGCGATCTGGAAGAGGTTGAAATGCCGGTGGAGAAGGCTGAACAGCTCAGAGAGATGATAGAGGCAGGACGGCGCAGTATGAGTAACGCCAATAACATTATTGAAAGCCTGTTGGCCGTGGCGGAGGCCGGTGAGCCGCAGGACGTCTTCACCGTCAGCATCGAGGACGCGGTAGACAGGGTGCTTGAGGAGAACGCGGAGACTATCAAGGAGAAAGGTATAACCGTGGAGATCGCCTCCCCGCTGGGACAGGTCCTCGCAAGCCCCACTCAGATCTACCAGCTGTTCTCAAACCTGATACGCAACTCCATCAAGCACAACAGGGCCGAGAGCCCTCTCATAGAGATATCCAGTCTCGGTGTGGACGGCACGGCCCACACGTTCCTCGTTCGTGACAACGGGCAGGGAATCCCCGACGAGATCCTGGACGACGTGTTCACGCCCTTCGTCAAGGCGCAGTCCATTGACAGCGGCATCGGGCTCTCCATCGTGGAGAAGATAGTCAGGGCCTACGGCGGGGAGATACGGGCGTACAACGACAACGGTGCCTGCTTCGAGTTCACGCTGCTGGACTGGGGCGAAGTGGGACACTGACGCCAGGACCGTTTGTGTAGAGTGTGTGTTTCAGGTTTTTCTCATGACGCTGGTACCGACACGATAGGCGTTTGACGTGTACTACGTGGAGGGCGACCTCGAGGACAGCAGCGGCTCCTACACCCTCAAACCCCTGGAAGACGGGCGCACTCAAGTCACCTACGAGTTCGTGCTGGCCTACCAGCTCCCGAACTTCCTCAAGGGCGCGATGGTCGCAAACCTGCTGAAGCAGATCGAGGAGCGGGTCCTCAAGTCGGCGCTCTACGACCTCAAGAACAAGGTGGAGTACGGCTAACGCAACTCTTTGGACCCCCTTAACTTGCATTTTCCTCCTCCAGTGTGCCCCGGGACGGCGACTGAGGGTGATAGGATTTGTGCGTCGGGAAGAATTCACCTGGAAGGAAGAGATGAAGAACGCGCAGGCGATGATCGAACAACTGCGGAAAGGCGGCAAGCCGGTCGTCGGCTGCTTCCCGCTCTACCCCCCGCTGGAGCTGATGCACAGCATGGGCCTGCTTCCGGTGGTGCTGTGGGGCCTGCGCGATTCAGTCTCCGACACGCGCGACGCCGACAGACACGTCCAGCCGTACGCCTGCTCGGTGGCCAGGCAGCTGGCGCAGTTCGTCATCGCCGACGGCCCCGGGCTGCTCGACGGGCTCTTCTTCTACAACGCCTGCGACACGCTGCGCAACCTCCCCGAGCTGCTGCGGGAAGGGATCGCCTGCTCGCGCCGCATCACACCTCCGATGTTCCGAGTCCACGTCCCCATGAAGGAGGACGGCGCCTCGGGCTACCTCGCAAGCGAAATCGGCAACCTCATCAAGGCGCTTCAGGCGAGCTACGACGTGAGCTTCTCGGAGGAACGTTTCGCCCGTAGCGTCTCGCTGTACGAGCGGGCACGCTGGCTATGCCGCCGGCTGGAAGACGCGGTCGCCGAAGGCGTGCTCACGTTCGCGGGCTTCAGCGCGGCGCTTGCCCGTGCCAACTTCCTCGCGGTCGAGGACCAGATAGCACTGCTGGAGTCGGCGCTCGCAGATTGTGAGGGCTCTATCACACAGCCCTCGGCCACGCGGGTGATAGCGAGCGGGATACTTCCTCCCCCGCCTGTGATTTGCGACCTCATCGAGCAGGCGGGGCTGCGCGTAGCCGGCAATGACATCGCCTCCATGCACCGCTCGTACGCCTTCTCGCCGGAAGTGTGGGACGACGTCCGCGACTATTACGTGGCCTTCTACCGCGATCACTTTCCCTGCACCACGCTGCTCCACACGGCCGACAGACGCGTGGACGCGGTCGTCGACATCGTCTCCAGGCGGGACGCGGACGCTTTTGTCTTCGTGGGCGAGAAGTTCTGCGAGTACGAGTACTTCGAGCTGCCCTACCTGGAGCAGCAACTGAAGGAATCGGGCGTGCCGGTGCTCTCCATCGAGGTCTCGATCGACGACGACGGCAGCGCCGAGACCTTCAGGACCCGCATCGACGCCTTCGCCGAGTTCCTCTCGGGACGGGAGGGACGCCATGGCGCGTGAGAAGACCAGGGCCGGCAAGCACCTCTCCGAGATGATGATGAACGCCTATATGGGTATCCACGGCCGGGCGGCCGAGGGGGCGTTCGTGGTCTGGGGCGCGATCATCGTGCCCCCTGAGATATTCAGGGGATTCGAGAACGTGGTCCTGTGCGTGCCCGAGAGCCACGCGGCGCTCTGCGCCGGCAAAGGAATCGGCTCCGAGGAGTGCCTCAAGGCCGAGGCCCTGGGCTACTCGATGGACCTGTGCTCGTATGCCCGCATCGACATCGGGTCCCTCTCGGACGGCTACCAGGACTCGCCGACCTTCGGGCTGCCGAAGCCGGATCTGCTGGTCAGCGACAACAACAACTGCTCGCTGCTGGTGAAGTGGTTCGACGTGCACAGGCGCGAGATGGGCGTGCCGCACTTCATCCTGGACGTGCCCTTCTGCTACGGACCGCAGCGGGAGAAGGACCTGGCCTACATCCTGACCCAGTTCAGGGACCTGATCGCGATGGTCGAGAGCATGACCGGCGAGACGTTCGACGAGGACAGGTTCCGCGAGGCCGCGCACCACACCGCCGAGGGCGTCCGCCAGTGGAAGAGGTTCATGTCCTTCGCGAAGCACCGCCCCAGCGGGCTGACGGTCTTCGACTCCTTCGTCCAGATGGCGCCTCTCTTCACCTCGCGCGGCACACCGGAGTTCGCCGAGCATTACAAGCTTCTCGCCGACGAGGTCGCCGAGCGTGTCGCCGCCGGCATCTTCCCCGTCCCCGACGAGAAGTACCGCCTGCTGTGGGACAACATCGCCCACTGGCACCAACTGCGCAAGATGTCCGAGCACCTGGCCGCGCTGGGCGTCAACATCGTGGCCGCCCCCTACACCTCCTGCATAGGCTCGCTGGAGGGATCGTTCGCCCCCTTCGACCTCGACGAGGACACCGACCCGCTCTGGCACCTGGCGAGGAGCCAGAACCACTCGGTCTGCCCGATGGGCCTGGACCTGCGCCTGGCCGCGCTGGGCTCCGCCATCGAGGAGGTCGGCATAGACGGGGTGGTGTTCGCCAGCAACCGCAGCTGCAAGGTGTTCTCCGTCATGCAGATGGACGAACAGCGTCTCATCGGCGAGAAGTACGGGCTGCCCACGGTGATGATCGACGTCGACCACGCCGACGTGCGCAAGTTCAGCGAACAGAGCGCGTACCTGCGCCTGGAGGCCCTCCTGGAGAACATCGAGGCCGGCCGCGGCGGGTGAGCGGCGTGGCACGCTGCACGGGCAGTCTGTTGCTCTCCTCTGTGCAGGGGATATAATCATTGAGCCGCGTTGGGATGTAACGGCGAGCCACATTCGATCGTTGGGGGTGCATCATGACCAGTAGTGACCGGGCGGACAACCTCGTCGACCTGTTTGAGATGAGCGTGAAGAAACACGGCTCCAACAAACTGTTCGGCACCAAGAACAAAGCGGGCGTCTACGAGTGGGTCACCTATGAGGAGGTGTCCCGGCGCGTGGACGACCTCAGGGCCGGTCTCGCCGCCGAGGGCATCGGCAAGGGCGACGCCGTAGGGCTCATCTCCAACAACAGGACCGAGTGGGCGATCATCGCGTTCGCGACTTTCGGGCTGGGAGCGCGTTTCGTCCCCATGTACGAGGCGGAGCTGGTCGCCACCTGGCGCTACATCATCAACGACAGCGGCGTGAAGCTCCTGTTTCTCTCCAAGCCGGAGATCATGGAGAAGTTCAGCGAGGTCCGCGACGACCTGCCCGGGCTCTCTAAGGTCATCATGGTAGAGGGGGACGGCCCGGACACCATGGCCGCGCTCGAGAGCGCCGGAAGCGAGAAGCCCGTGCCGTCGGTCAAGCCCGACACCGATGACATAGCCGTCCTCATCTACACCTCGGGGACCACCGGCGAGCCGAAGGGCGTGCTGCTCTCGCACGGCAACTTCTCTTCCAACGCGATAGACGCCTGCAGTTGCTTCCCCGATCTCAATCCCACCGACCGCAGCCTCTCGATCCTTCCGTGGGCGCATTCCTACGGGATAACCGCGGACCTGTTCAACTTCATCAACATCGGCGGCTCCATCGCTTTCGTGGGCAGCGTCCAGACCATCGTGGAAGACCTTGCCCTGGCGCAGCCGACCTTCCTGATCGCCGTGCCCCGCATCTTCAACCGGGTCTACGACGGCCTCTGGGCGAAGATGAACGAAGAGGGCGGGCTGCCCAAGAAGCTGTTCGTCATGGGCGTCGAGTCGGCCAAGAAGAAGCGCGAGCTGGCCGCCGAGGGCAAGACCAGCATGTGGGTCAACGTCAAGTACAACCTCGCCGACAAGATAGTCTTCAAGAAGATACGCGAGAGGTTCGGGGGCAAGCTGGTGGGAGCGATCACCGGCAGCGCCATGATGAACCCGGACATCGCCTACTTCTTCTCGGACCTGGGCATCCCCACCTACGACTGCTACGGCCTGACCGAGACCTCGCCCGCGGCAACCATGAACCGCCCGGCCAAGAACAAGATAGGTACGGTCGGGTCGGCCATCCCCAACGTGAAGATCGTGATCGACAGCTCCGTGGTCGACGCGGGAGCCACGGACGGAGAGATCATCGTCTACGGCCCCAACGTCATGAAGGGCTATCACAACAAGCCGGAGGCGACCGCCGCGGTGATGACCCCCGACGGCGGGTTCAGGACCGGAGACCGTGGCAAGCTGGACGACGAGGGCTTTATGAAGGTCACCGGCAGGATCAAGGAGCAGTACAAGCTGCTCAACGGCAAGTACGTGTTCCCGAGCTCCATCGAGGAAGAGATAAAGCTCCTCCCGCTGGTCGCTAACGCCATGATCTTCGGCGAGGGCAAGGAGTTCAACATCTGCCTGGTCGTCCCCGACTTCGAGGTGGTCACCAAGCAGACCGAGACGAGCGGACTGCCGTCGGAGCCCGCCGCGCTCATCGCCGACGAGTCGGTATGCAAGATGATCAGCGACCAGATCACGCAGGCGCTGAAAGGCGACTACGCCAGCTACGAGATACCCAAGAAGTTCGTATTCCTCGAGGAGGATTTCACGCTGGAGAACGGCATGCTCACCCAGACGCTGAAGCTGAAGCGCCGGGTCGTGGTCGACAAGTTCAGCGAGCAGATCGAGAGCTCATACTCGTAGAAGTAGATGCTGCCGTGAGTCCTACAACGCACCACCGGTGCCAGGCACCAGTGGTGCGTTTTGGCGCTACGCCGACGAGTTCAGTAGGGCGAGGTATACCTTCTCCGAAGGAGTTCGAGTCCTCGAGCCGACTGTAGGAGAAGGTATACCGAGCACGAACACGATACCTTGAGTCATTCTTCCAATCTCGGAGGTGGGCAAGGTGTCGGAGAACAACATCGAATCAACGGCGCGCACGGTGGTTTTTATACACGGGCTCTGGATGAACCCGCTGTGCTGGGAGCATTTCCAGGAGTACTTCCTCGGCAAGGGTTACAAAGTGATGGCGCCCGGCTGGCCCGGCCACGAAGGCGAGATCGAGGAGGTCCGCGCGAAGGCCGGCGTCAACCTGGCCAACCTGGGATTCGCCGAGATCGTCTCTCACTTCGAGAAGATCATCCGACCGATGAACGAGCAGCCCATCCTGGTGGGCCACTCATTCGGAGGCCTCATTGTTCAGATCCTGCTGGACCGCGGCCTGGGAGCCGCCGGCGTGGGCATCGATGCGGCCCCGCCGGAAGGCGTTCACCGGATACCACCAAGCCAGTTGAGAGCCCTCTGGCCAGCGATCAGGCGTCCGGGGAACAGGCACCGCGTGATAACTCTCACCTTTAAGCAGTTCTCCTACGGGTTCGCCAACACCATGCCTGAGGAAGAGGCCCGCCAGGCCTACGAGCGCTACTCGGTCCCGGACACCGCCCGGCCGATATTCCAGTCCGCGCTGGCCGACCTCATGCGGAACGCCCCCACCGAGATCGATTACAACGACGGGCTTCGCAAGCCCCTGCTCCTGATCGCCGGCGGGAAGGACCACACCGTCCCAGCCTCCGTGAGTAAATCGAACTTTAAAAAGTACAAGCACTCGTCCGCGGTGACGGACTACCACGAGTTCGCGGACCGCTCGCACAACATCATCCTGGAGAAAGGGTGGGAGGAGGTCGCGGACTACGCCAACGACTGGCTCAAGGGAGTGCTGCACCTCGAGACGATGGTAGAGCCCGTGCCGGAGCAAGGGCGCGCACGCGTCTGACCGTCCCCCCCGTTTAGAGCCGTTTGACGCTAAATGAAAAAGGCCGGACTGAAGGCAGCCCGGCCTTTCGGTTCGCTTGTCTGCCGGTCGTCAGGCCACTTCGCGGTGCCCGTACTCGGCCAGCCCATAGATGATCAGCACGTCGATCGCGATCACCAGGATGGACCAGGCCGGGAACGCCCAGATCACCATGAAATAGAACATGATGCTGAGAGCGCACCACACGATGCCGAAGACGCGCGCCCATGGAACCTTGTTCAGGACGGCGATCCCGGCGATGACCAGCATCACCCCCGCGATCATGAAGACGATACCCCAGAAAGTGAGGTTCGCGAAAAGCAACTGGTTGATAAACAGTTTGTGCCTCGCGACCGCCGTGATGCCCCAGATCAAGTTGCCGATCCCCGCCACGATCAGCATGATCGAGGCAAACGCGAGCCATCCGGACCCTTTTTCCTCCATCACCATTCCTCCCTTTTCCGCCCCCGTTGTTGATTAGAGGCTATTTGCCTGCTCATTCAGTGTCAGCCCGCTCGCTCCTACTTCGGCGCGGACACCGGCGCCCACCAACTGATGAAGCCGTTCTTCACTGTTATCTGGATCGGCTCGCCCTTGTAACCCTGGAAGAAGGCCGTGGAGTTGTGGGCCGCGTTCCCGGACAGGTCGCTTTCCGTCACGAACACGCTGTTGCCGTTGACGTCGAGGTTCGCCAGCGCGGTCTGCGTCCCGGTGGCCGGTCTGCTGCCGAGGTAGGGTGTAGGTACCGTTCTGCAATCCGGTGCCACCATTCCCGCCCTCCGAGCCGGTGGTCCCGGGCCAGAAAATGGCGCCGAACACCATGAAAGGAACAAAAGTCAGCATCACGATTATCGCGATAGTCTCCTCAACGTGCGCGCGCCTCTTCCTGGCGGCGTGCTCGGCCATCTCCTCCGTCTCGTGCTCGTGCTTGCGCTTCTCGGCCCGCTGCTTGTCGTGCTTCTGCTTGGTGATCTGCTTGGTCATCCGGTTCTACCTTCCTGGTCGCGCGTGCGCATCCGATCCATACAAGGGTCAATGCATGGGATAAATCTACCTCGGGGCACGTGGACTTTCCACTGCGTTCGCTCTGCTTGAAGAACAAGGTCTCGCGAATTGCTCGCGAGACCTTGCGGTTTTCCCGTCTTCTTGTGGTCGGCGTTGACGCCTCCCGTCAGGCCATCTTCTTCTTAATCTTGCGGATCTCGAAGGACTTGATGATGTCGGTCACGCCGTGCAGCAAAGCCCAGATGCCGCTGAAGAGCAACAGGATGTAAGCCTTCGTCGTCAGGAACTGCGCGCTCGACCAGAAGGCCAGTACGACCATCAAGATGCCCGCGGTCAGCAGGATCCACCAGAGGTCGCTGTAGCCTTTCTGCTGGACCGCTTCGATTATCCAGACTACCCCGAACACCAGCTCGAGGACGACCCTCTCGTCCGTAATGATTGTCCCTTTGACCCCGGTATGTGCTTTACGCTCCGACAGCCACTGGCGCTGCGCCGCGGCGAAGGCGCGGAACCCCTCCTCGCCCTTCACCTGGCCGTCGAGGGGAGTGTTGACGCTCGGCACACCCGAGAACATGGCGAGTACCCGGTCGATATCGCCCGCGGCGATCCTGCCGTAAAACGACTGCAGGTCATCGATCACGCTGTCCTTCAATTCATCCCCCTCCTCCAACAGGCCGTGCCACCTTTCACGAGATCGCCCGCCTGAACGTCCGTGTCGCCCAGGCCACGGTTATCACGCTTAGAGGCACCATGAACAGGTACGCGTAAAGCACCTTGAGCTGGTAGATGTGCCCCACCGCGAGCAGCCTCCCCGCCACCACGCAGTAGTAGGCCGGGTTGAAGTGCGCGATCACCTGGAGCCAGACAGGCGCCAGCTCCATCGGCAACAGCATCCCGGAGAGCAGGATCACCGGCAGGTTGATGCCCTGCACCACCGGGGCAAGCTTGTCCTCGTCCCCCAGGATCACTCCCAGGGCGTTGCCGAAAGACGAGGTTGTTATGAGCATCATCCAGAGCAGCGGCAGGAAGACCAGGAAGCCGAGCAAGTTCAGGTGAAAGCCGAACGGTATGGCGATGAGCGCGAAGAAGACCACCACCACGGTCATGTTGACCGCGTCCCGCAGCACTCGCCCGGCAAGCAGCGCGAACCTGCTGGTCGGCGTCACGCGCATGCGCTCGAGCACGCCGTTCTTGACCTCGTCGATCATGGTGAAGCCGACGAAAAGGCCTGAGAGGAACGCCACTATCACCAGCAGCCCGGGGATGAACACGTTGAGCACGTGGCCGGAGCTGAAGCCCTGCACTCCCACCAGCTTGTTGAGAAGCGGCGCGAAGAGCACCAGGTAGATGATGGGGGTGGACATGCTGATGATGATGAATATCGGGTTGCGCAGCGTCTCCAGCATCTTCCTCTTGAACAGCAGCCCGGTGTCCGTGAGAATCTTCATGGCCGCCTCAACCCTCGGGCGTCAGGTCTCTGAGCGAGTACCCGGTCTTCTTGAGGAACACGTCGTCGAGGGTGGTCTCGGACAACTCGACCGTCTCGAGCTTGACTCCGCGCTCGTCCAGCAGCCGCATCAATTGCGGGAGAGCGTCCGCGAAATCCTTCACGCAGAGCCTCAAACGCTCGTCGACCTGGCCGACCTCCAGCACGAAGTCGCGGCCGCTGAGCGCGTCGGCGAGCACCGGCACGTTCTCTTTGGGCCGGGCCACGCCGATGGTTATGCAGTCGTGGGCCACCTCTCTCTTGAGCGCCTCGGGCGTGCCCTCGGCGACGATCTTCCCGTGGTCCATGATGGCGAGCCGGTCGGAGAGCACGTCGGCTTCTTCCAGGTAGTGGGTCGTCAGGAATATCGTGGCCCCCTCCGACTGCAGCTTCTCGATCTGGGCCCAGAGGTTCATGCGGTTCTGAGGGTCAAGCCCGGTAGTGGGCTCGTCGAGGAAGAGGACCTTGGGTCGGTTGACGAGGCCTATGGCCACGTCGAGCCGGCGGCGCTGCCCGCCCGAGTAGGTGTGGACGATCCGGTCGGCGAACTCGGTGAGGTCGAGAAGACTGATCAACTCATCCGCCCGCTGCCTCGATTCTGTCAGGCTTATGCCGTACAGCCGGCCCTGAAGGATGAGGTTCTCCCGGCCGGTCGCGGGACGGTCGGAGCCTCCGTTCTGCCCCACGTACCCGATGTTGCGCCGGACCTCGCCGGGTTGAGATGCGACGTCGAACCCGGCAACTATTGCCTTGCCGCTGTCCGGCGGTATCAGCGTCGTCAGCATCCGCAGGGTGGTCGTCTTGCCGGCTCCGTTCGGGCCGAGGAACCCGAAGATCTCCCCTGGCTGCACCTCCAGGTCGACGCCGTCCACGGCTTTGACCGTTCCCTCACGGGCAGGGAAGTATTTCTTGAGATCCTGGGTGAGCACCACGGGCTCCGCAGGCATGTAACAACCCCCTCTTCGTCTACTGGATGGACTTCTTATAGCAGGGGAAGCAGATTCCTGCAATCAAGGGGGCCCGCAGGGGTGCGGGCCGTGGCCGCGCGAGAGGCTCCTTTAGAACTTCATGAGCATCTGGCCCACGCCCCGTGAGGAGAACACATTGGCGAACTTCTTGTTCTCTTTGGTCTTTTCCATCTTGAAGCCGGCCTTCTCGTAGACGGCGATGGCGGGCTCGTTGCCCAGCATGACGGTGAGCTGCAATCCCTGGTGGCCCTCGCTCCCGGCTCGCTCGATCGCGCCGGCGAGCAGCTCCGAGGTGAAGCCGTTGTCGCGGTACTCCTCGAAGGTGGCGACGTTCTCGACTATCAGGTAGTCCGGCTCTCTCCCGGTGTCGGTCTTCGACCACACCCTCCACGACAGCCCCACGGAGTCCAAGGGAAAGGGAACCCTAAGATGGCAGACATTGTCTCTCTGACCGAGCGACTCTTAGTCGACGCCGGTATCGTCTCCGGAATGCGCGTGATCGACATAGGGTGCGGAAGCGGCGACTCGTGGTGTTCCAGGAGAGTGACTCGACCATGGTGCCGGGGCGCTTGGCACCTATGCCGCTGCACGACGAGGTGAGTGGTTGGATCTCGCAAACAGTCAAGCGTGAGGGCGCCAACATTCACATGGGCTTTGACCTTCCGGTGGTCCTGGAGCAGGCCGGGCTCACCGTAGAGCATGTTCGCGCCGAGGCCGTCATCCAAGGACAGAACACGCTTTATGCGCTTCCGCTGGCCGATATCGTCCGCGCGATACTCCCTCGCATCACTAAGCAGGGTGTCGCCAGCGAAATGGAGATCGATATCGAAACACTCGAACAACGCCTGACCACAGAGCGCATCGCAGCCAACTCGATCTATGTGAGTGACATGGCATTCGGTGCCTGGGCGCGCAAACCATAAGCAACGGCGAGGGTAACGCCCACGGCCGCACGGCCCGCAACTTAGTTTGAGTGTACGGCTCCCAGTATTCGGTCCTGGGCGATTTGGATTAAGTTCCTGCTTCCCGACCGGCTGGAAGAGTTCGACCGGTATTACCTGGCTGACACAAAGCGCAAAGGGATGGTCCCGGAAAACTATACGATTCAGGTTTAACCTATTTCTCAGTCTTCCGCGCGTTGCTCCGCTTCGCAGCCTGCGAAATGGGGGTCTTTCAAGAATAGTGTCAGACCACTTTCTTGAATTGCTCTGATAGAATTCGCCCTTAACGAACCGGCAGTGTCAGAGTATGTGCGGGATGGGCCTCGAACCGACTTCAACCACCACCGTCAGACTGGTCGGCAGGAGACTGAGATCATGGCACTAATCGATTTGATCGGGTGGGTTGGAAAGCGGAGGTGGGCAAGGCCGGTCGGCGTGCCGATGATGCTCGCCGCGCGGCGCATCCCGCTTGCCACCCTGGTCCACCTCGCGGGCAGGCGCATATGCATACCCTCGGCCGGATACTCGGCGATCGCGCTGTCCAGCACCAGCGTGCGCGACAACCTCTGCGACGGCGCCCTGATGTTCGAGACGCTGGCGGCCGCGATCGAGAGGTTCGGCCTGGAGGCCGACCAACGGCGGCGGACCATGCGGTAGTCCGGTCTCTCGGGGTTCAGTCCGCGGCGCTTCCTTCGAAATATCCGCTCATGAGGAATGGCTCTCGCGCGTCACGCGAGTTCTTCGGTGGGGCTATCCACTTTTGCCGGGCCGGCCTGTTCCTGTACGGCCTGCTCCGCCCTGGACGCCAGCATCACTGTGCCGACCAGTATCAGCGCGAATGCGAGTATGCGTATGGCCGAGAGAAAGATATCAGTATTCCCGTTGACCTTCGGGAAGCTCTCGTTGAGCGCGACCATCCCGACCACGATGGGCACCAACTCCATGATGCTGTTGTACACGGGCGCCACGATGATCGCCTTCCCGCGCTGAAGCCCGGCCTGCAGAATAACAAAGGCGGACACGTAAGCCAGGACGCATACCGTCAGGAACATCAGCGTCGCTTTCCAGTCGTGAACCCAGTTGATCATGACGAGGCGAAGGAACACGCCGGCTATTCCGTCAAGCAAGCCGCCCGATATGCCAAGGGCAACCGCGCGCGCATTAACCGATCTTCTTCCTATGAACACGGGGGCGGCGACCGCCAGGCCAATAATCACGATCGCGAAGATCCAGAACATGTGGTAGTCGGGGGCGGCCTCCGCCACGCCGCGCTCCAGGCTGAGACTGATCAGGATCACGCCGAGGACGGTCATACCTATCGCGATGTAGTCCCTCGGTCTTACCTTCTCCCCCAGTTGCTTGATCGCGAGGTAGACGAGCAGCGCGATACCGGCTGCGGTGATCGGCTCGACTATAGAAACAGGGACAAGGGACACCGCTATGGCATAGAGTACAAAACCCGCCCCGTTTTCAATCTGCGCGCTCAGCCATGGCCAGCTCGTGATGAAAGCCTTTACGACGCCCCATGAGAACTTCATCTCGATCTTCGGCAGGGTCTCGACAACGATCTTCATCCGGTACACCGCGTGGTTGAAGAGCAACGCGGATGAGATTGCGATTAGAATACCCGCTACCGTCTTCAAGCAGTCCTCCAGATGGCTGTCGGTATCGTTCAGCACCGTGCGGTTGTTGAGAATGCTCTAACAGTACATCGCGCCAGTCAATCGTCGGATCGGCGTGGTGGGATTGAACCTGCAGATGGACCCCGAAGAGCACTTGTCGCCACAGAAGGAAGACTGAGCCTAGTTCGAGGGGACCCCGAACCACTTCTTGTAGATGGCCTTGTAGGTGCCGTCGGCCATAATGGCGGCCAGCGCTTTGTTGACGCCTTCGACCATTTGAGCGTTGCCCTTCCTCACCCCGATGCCGTAGTTCTCGTTGGTCTTGAGCAACTGGACGACCTCGGTGTTGCCCCTCTGATCGCTGATGTAAGCGTTCACCGCGTAGTCGTTGATGATGGCGTCGATGGTGCCGATCTCGAGCGCCTCAAAAGCGAGCTGGATATTGCTGAACCTCTCTATCCTGCCGATGCCGCCGGACTTCTGTATCTGCACGGCCTTGGCCTCGCCGGTGGTGCCGCTCTCCACCCCCACTGTCTTACCGGCAAGCCCCGCCTGCTCCTTGATGTCGGAGGCGAGCCTCACGCAGATCGACTGGTCGGCGGTCATGTAGGGTTTCGAGAAGAATATGACTTTGGCGCGCTCGGGGGTGATGGTCATCGCCGATATGGTCACGTCGTAGTTCCCGCCCTGCAAGCCCGGGATTATCTTGCCGAACGTGGTCTTGACGATCTGCGGGCGCAGCCCCAGCCGGGCGGCGACCGCGTTCGCGACGTCGACGTCGAAACCCACAAACTGATTGCCGACCGTCATCTCGAACGGCGGATAAGTGTTCTCGCTGCCTATCAGCAGCACCCCAGGTCTGATCGTCTTGACCGTGGCGACCTTCGAGGTGCAGCCCGCCAGAAGCACAGCGGTCACGAACATCGCCAGCACCGCGACTATCAGTATCCCGCGAGTCCTAGTCTTGCCCACCGTCGCCTCCTTCCGCGGTAACCTGCTCCGCTCTCCTCTTGTTCGCGGACCTGACGCTGAATATCGAAAGGCCCAGGAACCCGAGGAACAGCACCGTCACCACCGGCATCAGCAACGCGAAGGAATCCGAGATGAACGTGTATGCCATAACCCACGGCTCCTCGATGTACATGTAGGTAAAGCTCTGGCCGAACACCTTGACCTGGACCGGGTCGAAAGTGGGGCCGGGGAATCCCGTCTCTATGTCGACCGGGTTGATGTCCTGCATGCTGATGAGTCCGAGTAGCCCGGGTTGCGCAGGAACTTCTCGGGGTTGTCCTTCTGGGTCCCCTTGAGCGCCTTCTTGCCCTTGAACGGCGGCACGTGGCTGAACACGAAGCTGTCCTTGTAGCTCAGCGATTTCTTCAGCTCGCTCTCCAGCCACTTGAGCTCGTTGTCGAAGTACTTCTTCTGCGCGACCGTGTTGGCCATATACTCGGTGGATATATCGGTCACGATGAAGTAGGCGGTGCCGAGCGTGAACGAGTAGTAGGTCGGCCCGAACATCTTCTGATAGTTCACGGAGTTGAGAAAGCTCCCGAAATCCGTGTCATTCTTCCCCCGGGACAC
>DAIQAV010000038.1:0-4010 GCA_036781505.1 Candidatus Anoxymicrobiaceae bacterium
GTGCCTGGCGAGGTTGACCACCGTGAAGAGCAGGTCGCCCACCTCTTCTTCGACTTCGTCGGCCCGCTGACCGCGCCTGGCTTCCTGCAGCTCGTCTATCTCCTCGTCCAGCTTGGAGAACACGCCGTCCGCGGCGGTCCAGTCGAAGCCCTCGCGGGCCGCGTGCCCCTGAACCTTGGTCGCCGCCATCATGGCGGGCAGGCCCGGCGGCATGCTGATCCCCGCCTGCTTGCCCTCCTGCTCTCTCTTGATCCGCTCCCAGTTCACGGTGACCTGCTCGGCGGTCTCCGCCTCGGCCTGTCCGAATATGTGGGGGTGCCTGCGCTCGAGCTTCTCGGTGATGCCGTCCACTACCGCCCCCAGATCGAACCGCTCTTCTTCTTCGGCGATCCGCGATTGGAACACGATCTGGAGCAGCAGGTCTCCCAGCTCCTCAGCCACGTGCTCCCAGTCGCCGGTATCGATGGCGTCGACTGTCTCGTAGGACTCCTCGAGCAGGTGCCGCGAGAGCTTCTCCTGCGTCTGCTCCAGGTCCCAGGGACAGCCGTCGGACGACCGCAGCTTCGCCATCACGCGCGCCAGCGTCTCGAACCTCGCCCCCAGCCTCGACGGGATCTCGACCCCCTCGAGCGTGGCCTCCAGTGTGCCCGCGGTCGGTTCCTCTTCGTTTATCGTGTCGGCCGGCCCGGGGGCCGTCCAATCACGCTCTCCTGCTTTGCCCTCCAACTCGCGCTCCGTCTCCCGTCGGCGCTCCTACTGCTTCTCCACCACCATCCCCAGGCGGGGGTCCCAGCTTCCCACGCCGTCCGCGTTCACCCTGGCGTTGGCGTACACCGTACGCAGCCAGTCCGAGAAGACCTCGTCCTTCCTCCTGCTCTGGAGCACCTTCATCACTTCAGGCTGGCACTCCGCGAAGGACGGGGTGCTGGCCTCGCGCCGCTCCAACACCTTGATCACGTGGTAGCCATCGCTGGCCTTCACCACCCCGCTCACCTGCCCGGACTTCAACGCGAACGCGGCGTTCTCGAAGGCCGGGTCCATGGAGCCTTTCGCGATCCAGCCGAGGTCGCCCCCGCTGACACTGGTCGCGGTGTCCTTGGAGATCGACTGCGCCAGTCTGGCGAAGTCCGTCCCAGGCTTCTTCGCCTCATCGGCGGCCATCTCCGCTTCACCCTGCGTGTCGAGCAGGATGTGAGCCGCGTGAATCATGAGGCTGCGGCCGAAGAGGTCCTTGTGGGTCAGGTAAAAGGATTCGGCCTCGTCTTGCGTCACCTGCACTCCCGAGCAGACCTTCTGGCCCACGGCGTCCACCAGCATCTCGCCAGCGACCCCATCAGAGTAGCCCTCCTCCGTGAGCCCCTGCCTGGCCAGGTCGCTCGAGAACTTGTCGGCTCCCGCTTTGGCGCGGTCGGCCTCGACCCTCGCCTTGACCGCGGTCGCGCTCACGGCCACCGAGAGCTTTGCAGCCTGGTCGGCGACCAGCGCCCGTTTGATCATCTCAGTGGCGACCTCTCTCTCGGTGCTGGCCTTCAATTTCCAGCCCCGCGACCCTTCGAGCTCCTTGGGATTGGAGGCCTTCGTGACCGCCAGGCGCCGGTCCACCTCCCGCTGGAATCTCGCACGGGAAACGCCCTGGCTGTTGGCGGTGAATATGTTGTTCGAGCACCCGGCGGACAGCAGCAACAGGAGCAGCACGAACAGCAGCACGGCAAGCCGGCTCATCCGGCTTTCCACGGTTCCGGCTGTACTTTTCCCTTGCCCGCTGGTCCACATCGGGGGCGTCACTCCAAGCGCAAATAAAGGATGGTTGCCTCGAGTTCGGGGCGCTACGAGGCCGCCCGCCCGACGAAAATTATATCATCAATAATTGAATTTAACCACTTTAACAACAGTTCTTGCCTCTTGTTTACTTCCTCGAACCTCAACTTCAAGTATAAAGTTCGTGATGCGGCATCGATATAGGCCCCGTCTTTCTCCACTATGCCCTCGGATTCGGCCGCGGTCTCGGCAAGCGTCATCGCCCGCTCGTCGGAGAACTTGAGCTGGAGCTCGTCGCCCTTCATGGTCGCGGATTCGAGCCCCGCGCGCGCCGCCTTTGTCTTTAGACGCTCGACCTCGATGAGCTGCCTCACCGGCAGTGGCGCGTCACCGAAGCGATCGGTCAGCTCGGCGGAGAGCTCCTCCAGCGTCCCGGCCCTGGCGGCGACGATGAGCCTGCGGTACTCCTCCACCCGGGTCTCCTCCTCCGAGATGTACTCCGCGGGGATGTAGGCGTCGACGGGCAGCTCGACCACGGCCTCGCTCAGCTCCTGGGGCGCCTCCCCCTTGAGGATGTCCACCGCTTCCTTCAACAGCTCGCAGTAGAGCTCGAAGCCGACGGCCTCTATCTGGCCGCTCTGCTCCGCCCCCAGCAGGCTGCCGGCGCCCCTTATCTCGAGGTCGCGCATCGCCACGCGCATCCCCGAGCCCAGCGGCGTCATCTCGCTTATGGTCGAAAGCCTGGCCACGGCGGTGTCCGAAAGCACCTCACGGTGCGGGTAGAAGAGGTAGGCATAGGCTCGCTTGCCCGAGCGCCCGACCCGTCCGCGGATCTGGTAGAGCTGAGCGAGCCCCAGCCTGTCGGCCCGGTCCACCACCAGCGTGTTCACGTTGGCGAGGTCCAGCCCGGACTCGATGATGGTGGTGCAGACCAGCACGCTGTGGAGCCCGTCCGCGAACTCCAGCATCACGCGCTCCAGCTCGTCCTCGTCCATCTGCCCGTGGGCCACCGCGATCGAGACGCCGTCGAAGGCCTTGCGCAGCGTGTCGGCGACACGACGGATGCTCTCCACACGGTTATGGACGAAGAAGACCTGGCCGCCTCGCGCCACCTCGTAGTCGACCGCGTGCCTGACCAGCTCCATGTCGAACTCTCCGACGTAGGTGGCCACCGGGTGCCTGTCCTCGGGCGGCGTGTCGATGATGCTTATGTCCCTGACCCCGGACAGCGACATCTGCAGCGTGCGTGGGATGGGCGTGGCGGTGAGCGTCAGCGTGTCGACGTTGCGGGACAGCCTGCGCAGGCGCTCCTTGTGGACCACGCCGAACTTCTGCTCCTCGTCGACGACCAGCAGCCCGAGCTCCTTGAACGCGACGTCGTCCTGGAGCATGCGGTGGGTCCCGATGACCACGTCGGTCTCACCACGCCGGGCCCGGCGCACGACGCCTTCCTGCTCCGAGCGGCTCAGGAAGCGCGATAGCATCTCCACCTTGATGGGGAAGGGAGCGAACCGCTCGCGAAAGGTCTCGTAGTGCTGCCGCGCGAGCAGGGTGGTGGGCACCAGCACCGCCACCTGCTTGGAGTCCAGCGCCGCCTTCATCGCGGCTCGCACCGCGACCTCTGTCTTGCCGTAGCCGACGTCCCCGCAGATCAGGCGGTCCATCGCGATCTCGGACTCCATGTCGCTCTTGACCTCGCGCACCGCCTTGGCCTGATCGGGCGTGTCCTCATAGGGGAAAGCCTCCTCCATCTCGCGCTGCCAGGGCGCGTCCGCCGAGAACCTCGTCCCGTGCCTGCTCTTGCGCTCCATGTACAGCTGCAACAGCTCGCGCGCGGTCTTCTCGGCCGACTTGCGCGCGGCCTTTCGCGACTTTGTCCACTCCCGCGCGCGCAGCCTGTGCACCGCCGGGTTCTCGGCCCCGACGTATCTCTGCACCTTGTCCAACTGGCTGGTAGGGACGTAGAGCTTGTCGCCGCCCGCGTACTCGAGCAGCAGGTATTCGCGGGTCACGCCCATGACCATTTGCGAGGTCAGGCCGCGGTAGATCCCGATGCCCTGGTCCACGTGGACCACGAAGCCGCCCAGCTCGAGTTCGGCGTAGCCCGCCACGGGAGTGCCGCTGGAGAGGCGCCTGCGCGGCCTGGGCCTCTCGCGCCTGCCCAGCAGGTCGGCGGAGGTGAACAGAGAGAAGCCGAGCTCAGTGACCTCGAACCCGCGCCTGAGGGTCCCGACACCTCCAAGCGGGGCGCG
>DAIQAV010000038.1:4020-10891 GCA_036781505.1 Candidatus Anoxymicrobiaceae bacterium
CTCGCCAGCGCGCTCCACCTGCCCCTTGCCGTCCAACAAGAGGAAGACTTCCGTGCCATCCGCCGAGAGCTTCTTCCAGTGGTCCACCGCGGAGCTCAAGTTGCCCCTGAACTCCCTGGCGGCCGCCCCGGGGAATTGAACGCCCGAACCGGCGGGTCCACCGATGGTGTCTATGGACACAACGTCTCCCCAGCCGGGCAGCACCGGGCCCGGGGGCCGCTCGATCCCCGCGTCGTTCGCGAACTCGATTATGCGCGCCTCGATCAAGTCGGGGTTCACCGCCAGCACCGTCGCGCGCGGCGACGATGCCCCGCCCGTCCCGCCGTGGACGCCCTCACCCGCGACCGAGTCCGCGGCGGGGAATATCTCGACGCTCGCGACCGCGTCGGAGGAGCGCTGCGATACGACGTTGAACTCGCGCAGGGACTCCACCCGGTCCCCCAGCAGCTCGATGCGGACCGGGCGGTCGGAGGTGGACGGGAAGATGTCGAGGATGCCGCCTCGCACCGCGAACTTGCCCCAGCCCTCCACCGTGTACTCCCGCTCGTAGCCCCCGTCGACCAGGAGATTGAGCACGCTGTCGAGGTCGAGTTCCGCCCCCCGCTTTATCTCGAGAGGCCATGGCTCGGGGAGCCCTCCGGGCAGGCCCGATGCGAGCGCCTCCACGCCAGCCACCGCCAGGCTGCCCTGGCGAAGCGCGCGAGCTGCCTTGAGCCTCTGTCCGACAGCCTCGTCGTAGGGACGCAGCCAGTCACCGCCCGGCCCGGCCCCGGGAAGGTGCTGGGCCTCGCCGGGAATCAGAGTATCCATGTCGGCGGCCAGGCCGCCGGCCTCGCGCGGCACTGCCAGGACCATCGGGCCACCGAGGATCCGGTAGAGGGTCGCAGCGAGCAGGGGCACCATCGCGTCGCTGCTCGTAATCCTCGCGGGTCCGGCGGCGCGCACCGCCTCGGCGGCCTGGCGCGACCGCTCCCAGTCGAGGCTCATCGACAGTATCTTCGCTGCTATGTCTTCCATGTTTTCCTCGTGCGCCCAAACGCCGAACGGCCTCGGTGTAAAACACCCAGGCCCGTCACATCATTTTTTCGCGTAAAGCCGGCGGGACGCCGGCGCTACAAGCTTTTCTCATGGTAGCAGAAAGCGACGAGGTTGGAATGATGGCGGACAAGGTCGCGCTGAAGCGGCTAGGGCAGGTCGGCTCCGAGGATCATCACGTTCGACCACGCGCAGCCGCCGTAGCCGGTGGCGAGGGCCTTCTTGACCCCGGGGATCTGGCGGTCGCCGGCCCTTCCCATGATCTGCCAGGCGGCCTCGCCGACCCTGATCATGGCGGTGGCGCCGATGGGATTGGTCGAGATGACCCCGCCCGACGGGTTGACCGGCATGATGCCGTCCATGTGGGTCGCACCGCTGCGGATGAGCTTCGGCGCCTGGCCCCTCTCGCAGAACCAGAGCGAGTCCATCCACTTGACCCCGCAGGTCGAGCACGGCATGTACAGCTCCGCCACGTCGAGCTCCTTGAGCGGGTTGGTGATACCGGCGTACTTGTAGGCGAGGCTGGAGGCATTCTCCAGCGTCTGCAGCCTGGTCCACTCGAGGTCGCCCAGGTAGGCGAAGTCGTGCCTAACCACCGAGGCGTGGATCCAGGCCGGCTTGTCGCACAGCTTCTTCGCCGCCTTCTCCGAGGCGAAGATGACCGCGCAGGCGCCGTCAGAGCGTGGGCACATGTCGAGGAACTTCACCGGGTAGGCGAGCATCGGCGAGTTCATCACGTCCTCGACCGTCACCGCCATGCGGTTGTGGGCGTAAGGGTTGTTGAGGGCGTTGTTGCGGTCGCGGGTGGCCACCACCGCGGCGTCCTCCTGGGTGGCGCCGTAGGCTTGCATGTACATCGAGTACTCCGTGGCCAGCGGGCCGATGGCGCCCGCGAAGGCGTCCCGCTCCAGCACGGGGTTCGCGCAGGTGGCGATGGCGGCCGAGGTGTCCGACTCCGAGTTCTTCTCCCAGCCCACGGCCATCACCAGGTCGAACAGCCCTGATGCGACCTGGTAGTAGGCGCTCGCCGCCACGGTGTTGCCCGTGGTGCCCCCGGTGGTGCACTTGAAGACCGGCTTCATGAACGAGCCCAAGCCATCAGTCGCCCAGGCATCGACGTAGTTGATGTTCTCGAAGTGGTCCATGTTGCCGATGGAGAAGGCGTCTATGTCAGCGCTCACCAGACCCGCGTCGTCGAGCGCGCGCGTGACCGCCTCCGCGATGAGCTCCACCCCCGACGCGTCCAGCCTCTTGGACGCGTGATGTGTCTGGCCGACCCCGATTATCCCAACTCGCCTGCCCATGCGGCAATCACCCCGTTCATGACGCTGAAAATGAGAACCCAATTCTATAATCAGGGATAAAAAGCCGCAACGCGCAGGAGGGGGCTAGTCGCGCAGGTTGGCCCAGCCGGTCCCCAGGGCCGCCGACCCCTTGATGAAGGCGGAGTAGAGGAATGGCTCGCACTTGAGCGCCTCTACCCCGATCAGCCAGTCCGCCGCCCGCGTCACGATCTCGCTCATCAGAGTATCGACCTCTCCCGCGGGGATGGGCAGGCTCCGGGCGGCATGTCCGTCCGCGCACTCGAAGTAGTCCTCGAGCCTGGAGTTGGCCACGCACCACACGACCATGCTGTTCGCGAGCTCGCCGGGGGACACCTCGTCGTCGTCGGAGAAGCCCTGCTTTATGGCCAGGTCTATGACGCCGCTGACCACCTGGCTGAAGTTGCGGACGGAATGCTCCAGGGCGGCAGGGTCTCGCCCGGGATATGCGCGAGCGAAAGCGGGCATCATGATGTTATAAGTGTCGGGAATCTTGTGATATTTCGCCGCTTGTCCGGCGCCGGTCATGATAGACCTCTTGTCATGTGAAGAATGTTGCCACTGACCACACCGCGATATTAACTCCCCGCGCGTGCAAAAATCAAGGAAGCGGCGACATGCCGGTGCTTGCGTGACAACGCCGCCCCCGCCTTCATATAATATGCCAATAGCATTGTCGGGCGGCCGATCGATTCGGGGAGTTGGACCTGGATGTCTAAAGTCAAAGTGTGTAAGACCTGCGGCGTTCCCAAGCGAGTGGGGCGGGGCCACCTGTGGAACGCGGACGGCACGATGGTCCAGCGGCAGGACCGCGACCACCGGATGATCCTGTTCGACAGCGACGGCATCGACGATCTGTTCAAGAACATCGAGTCGCTCATCGGCATCCCCATCGAGAACATCGTCATCGAGAGCAAGGCCCGCGCGACCGAGGCCTACATCGCGCACCTTATAAAGGGACCCAAGGGCGCTCTCGCCCGCATGATCGGGATCGAGCGTGTCATCACCACCATCGTCGAACAGGGCAGACTGTTGGGCTATGGCGACATCCGCGTCACGGAATTCTCCTGGGCCGATGCCTTCATGTACTGCGAGATCACCGATCCATACTCGCTGCCGCTCTTCTGCGGCGACCTGCGCGGGGCGCTGCAGGCAATCAGGAAGCTGGAGGGCCAGATCACCTACGAGGAGATCGGCCCTAACAAGTACCGCATCAAGGATTTCCAGGCCGACGACGTCACAGCATTCGAGAACCGCCTCCTTCCCGCGTCCCTGCCCAGGAAGCCCGGCGATATAACCTACCACCGGTGCCCCGGCTGCAAAGCTCCGCTGGAGATCTCCGGCTTCGCCTGGGACTTCGACAAGGGTACGATCACCCAGAAGGCCAGCGGCATCCGCTACGCGGTCTTCGGGTCCTCGGGCATGCAGGTCGTGCTCGACGAGCTCGAGAAGGAGCTCGGGGACACCGTCCCCGCCACGATCGTGGAGGCCCAGCGCATGCACGCCGCCAAGACCATGAACCCCCGCTGGAAGGCCGTCGGCCAGGCCGATATCCGCAACTGGCTCGCCGTCCAGGGGCTCGGAAACCTCCTCAAGCTGGAGCAGAAAGATTCCGGCTACGACGTCCTGGTGCAGAACCCGGCCATCCCGCTGCTCCTGGTCGGCACCATGGCGGCGCTGTTCGAGTTCATAACTGACAAGAAAGCGGCGGTCGAGTGGAGTGTTGCGGATGACGGGGACCTCTCCATGTCGGTGACCGAAGCCTGAGGCTGCCCGTCCCTACTTGCCCAGCTTGCTGTTCTTGAAGTAATCGTCAGCCGTCTTCTGCGTCTGCAGACACTCCTGGAGCCTCTGGATCGAGTCGCTGACCTGGCCGGTTAACTGAGCCGCGGCCGCCTGCTGCTCGGACGCGGGCCGTCCCATGGCCATGGCGTCCAGCAGGTTGCCGTAGCCTTTCACCAGCGGGGTCAAGAAGAGAGAGGCGTAATCTTCCCACGCGTTGATCGAGGAGAGCTTCAGCCTGGCGTACTCTTTTATCTTGTCGTCCACGTTCAGCTTGGAGATCGCCTTGATGTCGTTGGACCAGCTCTTGGTCACCTTCCCCAGAGCGTCGAGGTCGGCGACCCGCGCCGTGATCACGTCACGAACCTGCGCGATCTGCTGGGGTGTCGGACTGGGAGTCGCGAATATCCTCTGCCAGTCGTCAGGAAGCGCCTTGACTCTCGCGATCAGCGCCTCGGCCTCCTGCTGGTGAGCGTTTGCCCTGGCCAGGTCCTTGTTGGCCTGGTCGGTCTGCAGGCCGCATCCGGCCGCCGACACCACGGCGAGGGCCAGCGCGAGACAAAGCACCGCGGCGCAAAAGGTGCTCCACGCGCGCGAATTCCCTGACGCCTTTCTGCCGGGCTCAACCACCAAGCTTCTGCTCCCTGTAATAATCGCTTGCTTCCTTGTGAAGCGCACCCGCGCGCCTGGCGTGGGCGGCTGACTGCTCCTCCAGGGTCCCGATCTTCTTCTCGAGGTCGATCAAAGTCTGCAGCTGGTCGCCGGCCACTTCGCCTTGGGCGACTTTGATCCTCAGGTCCATCGCCTGCAGCTCGAGCGCCAGGAACTTCTCCTGCTCGTCGAGGGCCTGGTGCCTGAGGTCGACATATTTCTTCCAGCTCGAGCTGAGCGGCAACTTCGCGGCTTTCACGTAATCATCCCGCGCCGCTATCGTCTCGTCCAGCGAAGCAGTCTCGCTCGCCTTCGTCCTTGACAGCAGTTCCTCCAGCCGCGCGGCGATCTGGGGATTCGCCTGCCCGGTGATCAGGGTCTGCCACTCCTTGTTGAAGGCCTCGATGCTTTTGGTAACCTCTGCGGCCTTCGACACGTGCGCGCTGGCGTCCTTCAGCAGCTGCTGGACCCGGGGGTCGGTCTGCTGCCCGCAGCCGGCTCCCAGTGCCACCAGAAGCAGCACGGCACACGCGATCGCGAGGAGCCACCGACGGGCCTCAGGCCCCATCGTCCGTCCCCGTGATGGCGGCAAGAGCCTTCTGGGCGGCTTGCTCGATCGCACTCTCGGCGGTCTCCTTTTCTGCGGCCTCGAAGCGGTCCAGCACGTAGTCCGCCGGGTCGATGCCCGCCGGCGGCCTGCCCACCCCTATGCGCACCCGCCAGAAACCCTTATCGCCCAGCGTATCCGCCAGCGAGTTGAGCCCGCGATGCCCGCCGGTGCCTCCGCCCTGCTTGGTTCGGACCTCGCCCAGCGGGAGGTCGATGTCGTCGTGCAGGACGACCATCTGCTCCGGATCGAGCCCGTACCTCTCGAGCACCGGCGCGACCGCGCGACCGCTGAGGTTCATGAACGTCTCCGGCACCAGAACGAGGAACCTCGAGCCTGAGCTAGCGGCGAGCGTGATGCGGCCATTGGGCCACTTGCCCCTGGCCAGCACCTCGGCCATGTCCAGCACACGGTCCGCCGCCTGGCGTCCGGAGTTGTGCCTGGTGCCGCTGTAATTTCGCCCGGGGTTGCCGAGGCCGACGATGAGACAGGCGTGCGGGCATGAGTCCACGGCGCCGAGCAGCGGGACTCCACGGCGCCTGGAGCCGGACCCGGCCCTACCCTTCCTCGCCACTCTCTCCGGTGGCCCCTTCTGGGATCTCCTCGCCAGGTGCACCTTCCTCCTTGGCCTCCAGGCCCTCTTCCTCCTCCTCCTCGACTATCAGGCGCGGGGCGAGGATCGTGAGCACCACGTCTCCGGGCTCGGTCAGCACTGTGACGCCGTCCGGGGGTTTGAGGTCGGAAACCGTAAGGTGGTCGCCGATCTCGGCGGCCGCGATGTCGATGAAGATATGGTCGGGCACTTCGCCCGGCAGGCACTCGATCTCAACATCCCAGAGGTTGTGCTGCAGCGTTCCCCCGGATTTGAGGCCTTCGGACTCCTCCTCGCCGGTGATGGAGATCGGGACCCTCATGCTCACCTTGGTGTCGCGGGCGACCTTGAGGAAGTCCACGTGAAGGAGCTTCTCCTTGAACGGGTGCCTCTGGAGCTCCTTTATCATCACCAGGTGGCTGTCTTTGTTCTTGCCGTCTACGACCTGCAGGTCCAGCAGGACGTTGCTCCCGGCCTCGCTGCCGAGCGCGTCGGAGAGGTCCTCCTTCTTGATCAGGAGGCTCACCGGCGGATCGCCGAGCCCGTACATCACGGCGGGGACCTCTCCCCGCTCCCTGGCCTTGCGTGCCGCGCCCTTACCGGTCTCGATGCGTTTTTCAGCTGTCAGCTTGAGCTCCAAGGTCTACCACTCTCCGTTATGTCTGGTTGTCCGCGCCTGCTATCTCGCTCACGGACTCCTCCTTGAACACAGCCGTGATGGTGTTCGCGAGGAGCGGGGCGATCGATAGCACCGTTATTTTATCAATCTTCTTCTCCGGAGGCACTGGCAGCGTGTTGGTGACCACGAGTTCCTTTATCTCGGAGAGCTTGATGCGCTCGACCGCGGAGCCCGACAGGATCGCGTGCGTGGCGCACGCGTAG
>DAIQAV010000038.1:10901-15333 GCA_036781505.1 Candidatus Anoxymicrobiaceae bacterium
TCTCCAGCGCGCCGTGTTTCTTGAGCGCGTCGGCGGCCTCGACCATCGTTCCAGCGGTGTCCACCATGTCGTCGATGAGGATCGCCGTCTTGCCCTCGACCTCGCCGATGACGTGCAGTATCTCGGCCACGTTCTTGTCCGGCCTGCGCTTGTGCATGATGGCCATGGGCACGCGCAGCTTGTCCGAGAACCTCTTGGCGACCTTGACCCGGCCGGCGTCAGGTGAGACGACCACGACGTCCTTGAGGTTCTTCTGGACTATGTAGCTGGCCAGGAGCGGCATCGCCGTTATGTGGTCCAGCGGGAAATCGAAGAACCCCTGGATCTGCCCGGCGTGCAGGTCGACGGAAAGCACCCTGTTCGCCCCGGCGACCGTGATCAGGTCGGCGATCAAGTGAGCGCTGATGGGCTCGCGGGCCAGGGTCTTCTTGTCCTGCCTGGAGTAGCCGTAGTAAGGCATGACCGCGGTGATGCGCTTGGCGGAGGCGCGCTTGAGCGCGTCGATCATGAGCAGCATCTCGATGATGTTGTCGTTGATGGGCTCGCAGGACGTCTGGATAACGAACGCGTCCACTCCGCGCACGCTCTCCATAAACCTCACGTATATCTCGCCGTTGGAGAAGCGGGAGATGTCGACGCTGCCGAGACTCACTCCTATCCCCGTCGCCACCTCCTGGCCCAGCTCGAGATGCGAAGTGCCCGCAAAAACCATCAGCCTCTTCCGGGTGACCTCCCTCAATTCCATACCTCCTGGTGCATCGCGCCCGTTCGCCTTCTATTTGCCTTTGCTCTTCTTCTTATTCTTGTAGCCCGGCACGATCATCTGCTCCGTCCGCTCGATCGCCAGGCTGCCGTCCGGGACGTCCTCGTATATGACCGAGCCGGCCCCGGTGACGGCGTCGTCCCCGATCTCTACGGGTGCGACCATCATCGTATCACTGCCGATGAACGAGCGGTCCCCGATCCTGGTGGGGAACTTGCTCTCGCCGTCGTAGTTGCAGGTTATACTGCCAGCCCCCACGTTGGTGTCCTCGCCGATCTGCGCGTCTCCCATGTAGGAGAGATGGGGCACCTTGCTACCGCGCCCGACGATGGTCTTCTTCATCTCCACGAAGGTGCCCGCCTTGGAGTGCGGGCCCAGCCGGCAGCCGGGCCGCAGCCTGGAAAACGGTCCCACGCTGGCCCCCGCCTCGATCTCGCAGCCGTCTATGAGCGAGTACTGGACGTCGCAGTCTTCCGCGATGGTCGAATCGTTGACAGTAGTGCAGGGGCCGATCGTGCACCCCTTGCCGATGGACGTCGCGCCGGTGATGTGCACCATTGGCATTATGATCGTGTCCCTGCCTATGCGGACTCCCTGATCTATATACGTCAGGTCGGGGTCCAGGATGGTCACGCCGGAGCGCATGAGCTCGGTGTTGATCCTGCCGCGCATTATCGAGGCGGCCTGCGCCAGCTGGACGCGGTCGTTGATCCCCAGGATCTCCTCTGGGCTGGCCTGGACCGCGATCACGGTCAGGCCGCGGGACGTGAAGTCCTTCACCACGTCGGTGAGGTAGTACTCGCCCTGCTCGTTGTCCGCGGTCAGCGCGGCCAGCCCCCCCTCGAGCGAGTCGCGGTCGAAGACGTACATGCAGGTGTTTACCTCGCTGATCTCCTGCTGCGCCATGGTGGCGTCAGTCTCCTCGATGATCTCGGAGACCTCTCCGGTCAGGTCCCTGACGATCCGCCCGTATCCGGTGGGGTCGTCGAGCTCCGCGGTCAGCATCGAGGCCGCCGCCCTGGTGTTGCGCCTGGCGGTTATCAGGCGCTCGAGCGTCTCGAGGTTGATCAGCGGCGTGTCGCCGGGAAGTACCATCACCTCTGTGAACGCCGGGTCCATCTTCTCCATGGCCATCATGACGGCGTGGCCCGTGCCCTTCTGCTCGGCCTGCTGAACGAACCTCTTGTCGGTGCCGGCGGCCTCGCTGACGTCGCCCGACCCGGCGCCCACCACCACCGCCACCTCGCCCGGGGCCAGTGCCTGTATGGGGTCGAGGACGCAAGCGATGAGCGGCCGGCCGCAGATCTCGTGCAGGACCTTGGGCAGCCTGGACTTCATCCGCTTGCCCTCGCCGGCGGCGAGCACGATTATCGAGAGGTTCTTGTTCGGTTGTGCTGGCATGTCACGTTCCCGTTGTTTCAGAGTGTGGCCTTATCTATTGTACGTTGCCTTCTTCAAAATGGGGCGGCAGGAGTACGAACCGCGCCCTGCCTCGTTCAAATCTTGTAGTCTGCTCCCCGTAACTGCTAATGGTGGCTGGGGCGGGCAGGATTCGTCGCTTCATCCTGCCTCAATCCAATCTTGTCACTGGTTTGCTGTTAAGGATTCCGCTCCGCCCGAGGGGGGCTGCTCGCCCCCCTGAGGGCGCGACCCTTCGGGCCGCTGTCACCCCCCATATTTGAATTTCATGCGGGGAAATACTTTCCCCGGCCCCCTTGTCGAATCCTCCCACCTTGCGTTTGCTTTACTTTGTTGACTTGTGGCTGGGGCGGCAGGATTCGAACCGTCGCTGCACCCCTGTCTCAATCCGATCTTATCGCTGGTTTGCTGTTCAGGGGTTCCGCTCCCCAACGTGGGGGTCTCCGACCCCCCCGATGGCGCTCGCCTTCGGCTCGCTGTTGCCCCCCCTATTATGAAATCCATGCGGGGGAATCCTTCCCCCGGCCCCCCTGCCAGGTTCGAATCCTGCCGCCCCAACCAGCATGGGCATAGTGCTGGTGTGGAACAATGCTGTCCCATGCTGGCTGGGGCGGCAGGATTCGAACCTGCGATCGCGGCGCCAAAGGCCGCTGCCTTACCACTTGGCCACGCCCCAGGGTCCTGCATAACAGTTCACGCCGTTACCTCAGCTCCCTTGTCCGAGAAGCTCGTGATTATCGTGATGGGAGCCGTCTTGCCCAGTTCCCAGGCGACCTCGGCGGCCTGTTCCATTCCCGCGACCAGCGCGAAGACGGTGGAGCCGCTGCCTGTCATCATCGCCGCGACGGCGCCGGCGCCCATGGCTGTGCTCTTAAACTCCTCTACCTGCGCAGAGGCAATCGTTGCAGATTCCAGGCTGTTCCGCAAATTCGGATAGATGTTGGCGAACTCGTGCTTCTCGATGCCGCTGATCAGTGCCTGGAACTCGCTCTCCGTCTCGGAGGCGGCCGGCGCTTTCCCGTCGGCGGCCATCGAGTCAAACCTATCGTAGACCTCCCGCGTCGAGATCTCCTGGGTCATCGCGGCCAGGACGACCTGGAACGGGGGCAGGGGGTCCAGCGTCCGTATCTCTTCCCCTCTCCCGGTGGCGAGCGCGGTCCCTCCCGCCAGGCAGAACGGCACGTCCGAGCCCACACGCGCGCCGATCGACAACAACGTATCCATCGGCATCTCGAGCTCGTAGATGTGGTTCATCGCCAGAAGAGCCGCGGCCGCGTCGGCGCTGCCGCCGCCGAGCCCGGCCCCGATCGGTATGCGCTTGTTGATAAGGACGTCGATCCCGCTCGAGCCCATCGCCCCGGTGTGCTTGTCGAACGCTTCGATCGCTTTGCAGACGAGGTTTTCGCCGGTGGTCGGCATGCACGGGTCGTTGCAGCGGATCAGTATTCTCTGTGCCCCGTCGGTCCTGCGGAAGTACAGCTCGTCCGACAGCTCAAGGGCCTGCATCACTGACTTGATCTCGTGGAATCCGTCGTCGCGCCGCTCTCCGACCTGCAGAAAAAGATTTATCTTCGCGCGGGCAACCATCTTAGCCCCGAGCATCTGCTGCCTCCCGAGCGGGCGGGCACGAGCCGCCGCTCACCATAAACATATCAGAAAAATGGGAGCCGTTCTCCCGAGGCATGACATGCCGCGCGCCGCGGTTCGTCGGCAGGTTTCGTCTGTTCCCTGTCGCGAGCCGGTCAGCCGGTCGGCCCGTATTTCTCGAGCACTTTCTCCGCGCAGGTCTTTCCCGAGAGCGCGGCGCTGTTAAGGGCGAGCCCGCGTCCCCGGTAGGTGTCCCCGGCGAAGTAAAGTCCCTCGACTCCCGGGGCGACCACGTCGGGCTTGAACGCGCCGACCTGCCCGGGCTTGCGCGCGAGCCCGTCGCACCCGATGCACTTGTAGGCGAACTTCCACTCGACCTTCTCGTCGATCCCCGGGAACATCTCGCCGATATCGGTCCACATCGAGTCGAGCAGCCTCTCCAGCTCGAACTTGTCGAATATCTGGTCAACCTCCACCACGCAGTCCGTCTGCATCAGCGACTTGCCCTCGGGCGCGACCCCCGGGTCGTACGCGGAGGGGACGAAAGCCTGGAACGGCATGCCGGTGTGGTCCAGCTCGAGCGCCGACAGGAAGTTGGCCTTGTCGTACACCGGCTCGGTTAGAGCGATGGTGTAGCCGATCAGCCCGGTCGTCTCGTACTTG
>DAIQAV010000039.1:0-14905 GCA_036781505.1 Candidatus Anoxymicrobiaceae bacterium
GCCGGGGCCGGAGAGGATCGGAGGCGTGTGGGCCGCGCGCGCGATGGGCGGCACCGCCAGGATGTACAAGGCGATAGTGGCTTCGCCCATCGAGTACGAGCGGCGGCTGCGGACCGCGTGCGGTGACATAGTGGCCGAGCTCGGCAGGGAGAGCGCCGCCGGCATCGCGTTCGACGAGTGGAACCTCTGGTGGAGCCCGGTCCAGCTGCAGATCCCGCGCTGGACGCTGCGCGACGCGCTGTTTGCCTGCGGCGTGCTGCACGCGATGCACAGGCTCTCGAGCCGGGTGAAGGTCGCCAACATCGCTCAGCTGGTCAACGTGCTGGGCCTCATCATCACGCTCGGTGACAGGGTCTGCCGCACCGCCCTGTACTACCCGTTCCTGATGTACTCCCGGCTGGCGGGCTCCACCGGCCTGGAGACAAGCGTGGTCTGCGACAGCTTCGAGACGCTGGCGGTGGGAGGGATACCCGCTATGACCAACGTGCCGGTGCTGGACTGCTCGGCCACCGCGAGCGAGGACGGCAAAACGGTCACCCTGTTTGCCATCAACCGCCACGCCAGCGAGCCCGCGGAGTGCCGCATCGAGATTGCCGGGTTCAGCCCGGCCGGAGAGGTCGCGGTGCATACGCTCAACGCGCCCCACTACACGTCGTACAACAGCTACAAGAACGACACCACGGTGCACATCGAGGAGGCCCACGTCGACGTGGGAGACGCGCTGACCGACAGAGAGCTGCCCGCCCACTCGGCGACGGCCATGGTATTCCGAAAGGGTTAGTGTGTTATCTCCACGCTGACCGAAGGCCGGAGCGTTGGGAGCCCCAGGAAGTAGCCCTGGATCGTGTAGAGGCCCACGGCCGTGCCGGCGGTGTTCCAGGCGACCTTGTAGACCTTGGTCTCTGAAGGCGCGATAGTGACCTGTGTCACGATCTGGATGAACACCATGCCCTCCGACCAGCGCCACACCTCGCTTCCACCCTTGTCGAAGGCGAGGAACTCGTAGGTTTGGCCCGAGGGGCTGGTCCAGGAGAACGGCTTTGAAGAAAGGTTGCGAACGACCAGGGTGAGCGAGAAGGTGCCGCCAGGCCCCGTGACCGCGGGGTCGCTGCGAAGGCTCACACTTATTCCGTCGGACTTGACCACCGCGGTCGCCGCGCGCGCGTTGGTGGGCTTCCTGGGCTCCGGTGGGGCCGTGGAGCATCCGGCGCATCCCAGTGCCAGAGCCAGGGCAAGAGCGCAGGCGCAGGCGGCAAGCGCGGTACTTCTAACCTGCCACGGCGAGCCGCTCACAGAAACTCCCCGAGCATATCGTTGACGACGTCAGGCTGCTCCTGCTGCACCCAGTGGCTGCAGTCGGGGATGTACTTCACGGTTATGCCGTTCTCGAAGTACGGCTCGAGCCCGAAGGTCAGCTCCTTGCCCAGCGCCCGGTCGTCCTCTGCCCAGATCAGCAGCGTCGGGCTCTTTATCCTGGGGACAGCGGCGCTGCGCATCATCGAAAGGGCCCTGGGGTTGCGCATCATCGCGCGGTAGTAGTTCATCCCGCCGGTGAGTGCGCCCGGCTTGCCCGCGGCGGTCGCCAGCGCGTCGAGGTCGTCGGCGGAGAAGGCTTCCTTGTCGATCGCCCAGTCGGTGAAAGAGCGCTTCAGGACGTAGCCGCCCATGCTCTTCAGCAGAAGCTCGGGGAGCACCGGGACCTGGAAGAAGAACATGTACCACGACCGCATCATCTGGCGGGGGTTGGACAGGATGTTCTTCGCGAACACCGCCGGGTGTGGAGCGTTCAGCACGGCCAGCTTCGCGACGTATTCCGGGTAGGCCATGGCGAAGCTCCAGGCGACCGCCCCGCCCCAGTCGTGGCCGACCACGTGAGCGTCGGTCTCGCCCAGAGCCTCTATGAGACCTTTGACGTCACCGGTGAGCTTGTTCAGAGAGTAATCGGAGACGTGCGGCGGCTTATCGCTGAGGTTGTACCCCCTCATGTCGGGCGCAACGACCCTGAAACGCTTCGCCAGGTAGGGGATCTGGTAGCGCCACGAGTACCAGAACTCGGGGAAGCCGTGCAGGAGCACCACCAGCGGTCCCTTGCCCTGGGTCACGCAGTGAAGACGCACCTCTCCGACGTCGATCTCGCAATGGGACCAGGTCTCTTTTTCCCGCACCGCAACCTCCCTTTAAGAGGACTTATAAAGTCTAGCACCAAATAATCAATTAAGGCGTCTGCGAGGCCGAATCGGTGGCGACCTCCCGTCCGTTATAAACAGCGGAGGTATGAAGAATTGAGTGAGATAATATTCGTCGGCATAGTGAGCGCGTTCTGCTTCGGCCTGCTGGCCCTGTTGATGCGCGCTTTTGCCATGGACGCGTGGGAGGCCCGCCGGGTCGGCTACATGCGGAAACAGCAGCGCCTCGTCATGCCGCGGACGGAGAAAGAGCAACAGAAGGCACTGGTCATAGAGATAGCGTCCAGGAGGCTCGAGCCGGTATCGAGGGACTCCTCCGATTACAGCCGGACCGCCTGAGACAGACGACCGTACGCGGACATCCGCACTAGACTCATCAGTATGAAAATACTATCCTTCTTGCGCGCCCTCACATCGAGTGGCCGCGCAGGTCTGTGACCCCTGGGAGGTGCCGGATGAAAGCCATAATAATGGGCGGTGGGATGGGCGGGCTCGCGACCGCTATAAACCTGCTCGACCTCGGGATCGACGTTTCTCTCGTCGAGGCCGACGAGATGTTCGGAGGGAGGGCGTCCTCCTGGCTGGACGAGGACGGCGACATGATCGACAACGCGTTGCACGTCTTCTTCCCTTACTACGTGAACCTCCTTAACTTCTTCAGGAAGATGGGCATCTACGAGAACATCACCTGGAAGAACACCGAGTTCTACTACGCCCTTCCCGGCGGCAAGCAGGCGGTGCTGCGCTTCAAGGACCTGCCGGCCCCGCTTCACGCGGCGTTCGCGTTCGCCGGGATGCTCAAGGACTACAAAGAGATACCCGCCTGGAAGGTCATCATGGCCGGCTTCCCGCTCGCCTCCGGGCTATTCCTGACCAAGGGGCAGATCGAGAAACTCGACCAGATAAGCATGGCGACCTGGGTCTACCGCTGGGCCTCACTGGACGGGCTGCGGCCGATGGAGCCCGGGATCAACGGACTGACTTTTACGCCCAGCTACGCGGTTTCCGCCAAGGTGATGCTCAACTGGGGGATGAAGGTCATGGGCTCGGCCGAGAACGCGCGCGTCGGCTTCGCCAACGGCGGCCTGGGTGAGATATGGGTGGACAACTGCCTGGACTACATCAAGGAGAAGGGCGGCCAGGTCGCGCTGGGCAAGGCGGTCACGGCCATCAACGTCGAGGGCGGCAAGATCAAGAACATCGTGGTGGGCGACGGCGAGGTGATGGAGGCCGACCTCTACATATCCGCCATCAGCCCTTACTCGTTGAGACGCGTGCTCCCCGACGAGAGCTTCGGACTGGAATACTTCCGCGACCTGTGGCACTTCCAGTACGCCCCGTCGCTCTCGCTGCAGGTCTGGTTCGACCGCAAGCTCACCGACGTCGACGTGACCTTCTTCTCCAGCGACTGCATCTTCAACACCTACGCGGACCTCTCCAACGTGCTGCCCCACATCTTCAAGGGCGGGACCATGTTCGAGATGGTGCTCTCGCCGGCCGACCACGTGCAGGGGCTGCCCGACCAGGTCATCTTCGACATCGCCATCGAGCAGATAAAGGACCGCTTCCCCGTCGCCAGGGAGGCCGTCGTAAAGAAATGGAAGGTGGTGCGCGAGAGGCAGGGCGTCTACCGCCCGGCGCCGGGCATGGAGGCCCACCGGCCGTTCCAGCGCTCACCTTACGCCAACTTCTACCTGACCGGCGACTACACCAAGACACACGTGTCCTCTGGAGGCATGGAGGCCGCGATCTGGAACGCGAACAAGGTCGCCGAGCTCATCGCCGCCGACAAGATGAGCACGAACGTGTCACTCAACAAGGAGTTCGAGCCGAACGAGCCCCTGATGAAGCTGATGTCGCCGAAGGTGCTCGGCGGGGGGCTGCTGGCGGTAATATGCCTGGCGCTTCTGAGGAAGTTGTTCAAGCGGCGTTAACTCGTAGGCGTGGTAGCAACACCAAATGGGACGGGGAAGGGTGAGCCTTTTGCTCGCTGGTCCTCGCGTCTTTGAAATCAGCAGACTCTCTATACTCCCTGAGACGCTGCGAATCGCTCGCAAAAGGCTCACCCTGACCCCGTCAGGAGTTCCCCCCAAATCTATATATAACAAATCGAAGATGACTGCTGACCAGTAGGAATTACTGCTGACGTGTAATCGAAAACGCAAGTTTTAGGGTCAGACCCCTTAACTTGCGTTTTGCGTCGACGAGTTCAGTCCTGCGAGGGGTGTCCTCTCCGGAGTGAGTCGGCCTCCGTCGAATCGACGGAGAGGACACCCCTCGCATTAATGGTAGTTGTAGCGGCCGAAGCCGGGGACCAGCTCTATCTTGACCGTGCCCCTGGCGGCGACCTTGTCCACCAGCTCGTTCATCTTCGTGGCGTTCGACGAGCCGATCATGTTGACCATTTTCTCGTTCATCTTCACCTGGGGCCTGAAGAACGGGTACCAGAACTTGTTCTTGACCTCGTACATCATCTTGAAGTTGCGCGTGAAGCCCTGGAACTCGCGCATGGCCTTCTCCGGGTCGGTGATGGCGGTGGCAGCGACCTTGCCGGTCACCAGCGCGCCCGATATCCCGAACCAGAACAAGGGGTCCATCGCCCCCGAGATGGTCCCACAGAGAACGGCGTCGTTCCAGAAGAGCCTGGGGTTGTCGCGCGAGGCGATCGGGACGACGCCGGAGACGTACTCCCAGTTGTCGTGCTCGATTCCCTCGTTGCGCACCATCCAGTGGTTGTACCTGCGCAGGCACTCCTTCGAGACCTCGCGGATACTGAAGAGCAGGTCGAAGTAGTAGTCGTTGACCGAGGAGAAGTAACCGTACTCGCTGACGCAATCGCCCCACCAGATCCAGGCGTAGTCCGTGACTCCGGAGTAGCCCCGCGAGCACCAGCCGTACCAGGTCAGGGCGGGGATGTCGAGCATCTTGTAGGCGGAAGGGGTGAGCCCGCAGGCGATGATGGTGTTGGGCGGCAGCTTGTCCAGGTCCTCTTTCTTGAGCGGTGAGCCGAACTCGAAGGATACACCGGCCTTCTTGCACTCCTCGTAGAGCACTGTATCCAGGCTGGTCGGGCGGTTGCCCCTCTCCACGGCGTAGAACGCCTCGCCGGGCACCTCAATCTTGGTATCGTTGAAGAAAAACGGGATTGGCCGCGCCACCTGGTGGAACACTCCCGTGATATCGATGCCTATATACTCGGATGTCTTCACTGGGTCGATCGGCGTCACGTGGGTCGAAGGGTTGTACATCTGGGAGCCGCCATAGCCGGGCTCGCGGTCGTGCACAGTGACGGAATAGCCCTCCCGGGCCAGGTTGGCCGCCGCTATCAGACCCGACATCCCCCCACCGTAGATCGTTGCCTCGCGCTTTTTCTCGCCCATTCCTCCTCCTTGATCTGACTGCGATGATTAAAACATCTCCAGCGGTCCAAAGTCCACGCTGCCCCGGAACGCGCCGCCGGAGCCTGTGGTAGAATCCTCAGACGGGTTTAAGCGGCGCCCGGAGGCGGCATTGACGAGGACTGACACCAGAACAAGAGTGCTCAAGGCGGCACGGAGCGTCTTCGCCAAAAAAGGTTACAAGGCTACCACCGTCGAGGACATCCTCACCGAGGCGCACGTCGCCCGCGGGACTTTCTACCGCTATTTCCCCAACAAGCGCCAAGTCTTCCTGGACCTGATGTCGGAGCTGCTCGACGGGATCTACGAGGCCACCAGGCCACTGGTCACCGGCGACGGCGTCGAGCTCTCCGGGCTGATACACGACAGCTTCGCGCAGTGCTACAGACTCTTCATCGACAACCGCAGCATCCTGATCACTTTCATCCGGGAGGGCCTGGCGGCCGACGTGCGGCTGTACGCGCTCTGGGACGATTTCGACCGCAGGATGAACTCGGTCTTCGAGTCGGTCCTGGCGCGTGGCGCGAGCAGCGGCGAGTTCAGGCCGGTGGACAGCGAGCTCGTCTCTCGCGCGATGATGATGCTCTTCCTGCAGGTGCCCTACAGGGACATAATGCCGGGCGGCCGCACGCAGATCAATGTCGACTCGCTGGCGGGCGAGATGGCCGGCTTCGTCCTGGAGGGGCTCGGCGTGCGCCAGGACTTCAGGGACACGGGCCAGCCGTAGAGCGTAACGGTCAGGTGCCTCATCATCGGCTCACCAACGTTATGGTAATATCGTGCCTTGTCTGGAGGTGTGTCTTTGTTTCCCGAGTACGACCACCAAGCAATAGAGACCAAATGGATCAAGCGCTGGGCCGAGGAGGGCGCGTTCGCAGCCGAGATCGACCCCGGCCGCGACAAGAGATACGTGCTTGTCATGTTCCCATACCCCAGCGGCCCCGCCCACATGGGACACGTGGCCAACTACACGCTGGGCGACGTGGTGGCGCGATACTACCGGCGCAAGGGAGTCGGCGTGCTGCACCCGATGGGCTACGACTCCTTCGGACTGCCGGCTGAGAACGCGGCGATATCCTCGGGGGTCCACCCCTCGGCCTGGACACGAGACAACATCGAGCTCATCAAAGCCGACCTCAAAAGGCTGGGCTTCTCCTACGACTGGTCGCGGGAGCTGTCGACCTGCGAGCCCGCCTACTACCGCTGGACCCAGTGGTTCTTCCTGAAGATGTTCGAAAGAGGCCTTGCCTACAAGGCAAACGCGGCCACCAACTGGTGCCCGTCGTGTGGCACGGTACTGGCGAACGAGCAGGTGCTGGCCGACGGCACCTGTGAAAGGTGCTCGACCCTGGTGGTGCCGCGCTGGCTCAACCAGTGGTTTTTCAAGGTCACAGATTACGCTGAGCGGCTGCTCGACGACATGGAGAAGCTGGACGGCTGGCCGGAGCGCGTGCTCACCATGCAGCGCAACTGGATCGGCAAGTCGCGCGGCGCCGAGGTCGACTTCACGCTGGAGGCCACCGGCGAGAAGATACGCATCTACACCACCAGGCCCGACACCCTCTACGGGGTCACCTTCTTCCTGCTGGCGCCCGAGCACCCGCTGGTGGACAGGCTGGTCGAGGGTACGGAGCGCGAGGCCGAGGTGGCCGCGTTCCGCAAACGAGTGATGGCGAGCTCCACTATAGAGAGGACCGCGCTCGAGACCGAGAAGGACGGCGTCTACCTGGGCGCGACCGTGACCAACCCGCTCAACGGCGAGAGCGTTCCCGTTTACACCGCCAACTTCGTCCTGATCGAGTACGGCACCGGCGCGGTGATGGCGGTGCCCGCGCACGACCAGCGTGACTTCGAGTTCGCGCGCAAGTACGACCTTGCGATCAGAGTCGTGATAGAGCCCCCTGATGGTGAGCTCGTCGCCGATGACATGACCGAGGCCTTCGAGGAGCCCGGCACCATGATCGCGTCCGGCGCGTTCGACGGGACCGCCAGCGAAGAAGGCAAGCAGAAGGTGTGCGACCTGCTGGAGGCGCGCGGCTGGGGGGCGCGAGCGGTCAACTACAGGCTGCGCGACTGGCTGGTGTCCAGGCAGAGGTACTGGGGGGCACCGATCCCCATCGTCTACTGCGAAAAGTGCGGGACCGTGGCGGTGCCGGAAGAGGAGCTTCCGGTGCTGCTGCCCGAGGACCTGCCGCTGGCCGAAGGGGGCAAGTCGCCGCTTCCGCTCACGCCCTCCTTCTACCAGACGTCGTGCCCGTCGTGCGGTGGGCCGGCGAAGCGCGAGACCGACACCATGGACACGTTCGTCGACTCCTCCTGGTACTACTTCAGGTACGTCGACCCCGCCGAGTCGGACGCTCCGTTCGACAAGGAGGACGCGGCATACTGGATGCCGGTCGACCAGTACATCGGCGGTATCGAGCACGCCATACTTCACCTGCTGTACTCACGTTTCTTCACCAAGGTGATCCACGACCTGGGGTTGATAGATTTCGACGAGCCGTTCACCAACCTGCTGTGCCAGGGGATGATCACCAGGGACGGTGCCAAGATGTCCAAGTCGAAGGGCAACGTGGTCACGCCGGGCGATCACATCGACAGGCTGGGCGCGGACACTCTGCGCCTCTACATCCTGTTCATGGGGCCGCCGGAGCTCTCCAAGGACTGGAGCGACGCCGGTGTGGAGGGCGCGCACAGGTTCCTGGGGCGCGTGTGGAGGATGGTGCACGAGCGCTACCTGCCGCTCCGTCAGGCGGGCGGTGAGCCGGACGGGCCGGCCTCCAGGCACAGGGCCATGCGCAGCCTGACCCACCGCACCATCATGAATGTCACTAACGACATAGACCAGTTCGCTTTCAACACCGCGATCAGCTTCATCATGGAGCTCGTCAACGGCATCAACCACTATGCCTCCGAAGGCGCGCCCGACGCCGCCGTGCTCGACGAGGCGGTCCTGGCCGCGCTGCAGCTGCTCGCGCCTTTCGCGCCGTTCATCTCCGAGGAGCTCTGGAGCATCGCCGGCAAGGAAGGCAGGGTCAACGACCTGCCCTGGCTCTCCTTCGACGATGAGCTCGCGAAGCCGGAGGAGGTGACCCTCATAGTGCAGGTCAACGGCAAGGTGAGGGACAGGGTGACGGTGCCGGCCGGGATATCCGACGACGAGATGAAGGCCAGGGCGCTCGAGGCGGAGAACACCGCCAGGCACCTCGAGGGCAAGGAGATCCGTAAGGTCATCGTGGTCCCCGGCAAGCTGGTCAACATAGTCATCTAGAGAGCGAAGCCACCCGATCCCACTTGATATGCTTGTACTGCTGTGCTATCCTGAACAAGCAATGCAGGCAAATGTCAAACGCGGTTTCGGCGACCTGGTCGGCGCAGCCGCGTCTCTCACAAGACCCCAGTTGGTCGTCATCGTACTGCTCATCCTGGCGCTGTGCATCGGATCATTTCTCGCTTACTCCAGGTCGCGCCCCAGCCGGGTAGAAGTGAGCGGGGCGGGGGAGGCCGCCGCCTCGGCGCCCGGCGCGCGGACCATAACAGTCCACGTGGCTGGAGCAGTGGTGAGCCCGGGGCTTTACCGGTTGCGGGAAGGATCCAGGGTTGCCGACGCGCTGGAGAAGGCCGGGGGCGCGAGCGCTGACGCTCTGCTCGATGACCTCAACCTGGCGGGGAAGCTCGCTGACGGCCAGAAGGTGATGGTACCGCGAGGGACGCAGCCGGGAGCGCAGCCCGCGCCCGGGCCGGCGTCCGCCCAGCCGGCGAGCGCGCTGGTGAACCTCAATACCGCCACCCCCGAGCAGCTCGACGCGCTCCCCGGGGTCGGCCCGGCGATGGCTGCCAAGATCGTCGAGTACCGGCAGAAGAACGGGCCGTTCACGACGGTCGACGAGCTTGACGACGTGTCCGGGATCGGGCCGTCCAAGCTCGAGGCGCTGCGCGACCTGGTGACAATCTGAGGTGCGGGGGCGGCTGTACCTGCTATGCTTCGCCTCGATGGCGGCCGGCATCGTCGCGGTCAGGTTCTGCGACGCGCCGGCGATGTGGGCCTTGCTCGCTCTCTTGCTCCTATCCCTGGCCGGCCTCGCGACTCCCCTCAAGCGCCGCGCGCTGATCCTCCTCGTCCCGGTTGCCTGTTCGTTCCTCGGTTCCCTTCTGATGCTAGCCTCAGGTGACGCGGTACGGGGCGGCCTGTTGGCGGCGCGGGCCGGCGACGGCGTCGCCGTGACTGTACTCGGGCGCGTGGTCTCGCCCGCCACTACCGGGGGAGGGAAGTCCAGCTTTTTCCTCCAGGTCGGCGAAGCGAGGCTTAAGAACGAGACATACACCCTGGGCGAGCGCGTCTACGTGCAGGCCGAAGGAGCCCTGAAGGCCGGCGCGATATTCCCGGGATCGATGGTCGAGGCGCATGGCAGGCTCGCCAGGCCCCAGCGGGAGGTCGCCTGGCTTGCTGACAACGGCGCGGGGTCGGTCCTGCGCTGCGCGGGCACTCAAGTCACCAGGCAACCAGAGCCGGCCGGCCTGGTCTCGAGATCGGTGGCTACCTCGCGCCAATGGATCGCACTTGCCTACGAAAGGGTCTTTGACAGGAGGGTGGCGGGGTTCCTCCAGGGCGTCAGCTTGAGCAAGACCGATCGAATGGACCAGACGACTCTCGCCGATCTGAGGGCCTGCGGTCTGGGACACCTCGTCGCCATGGCCGGGCTGCACGTCGGCTCCGCCGCCATCCTCGTGTTGGCGATCGCCGGCGTCCTCGGCCTGGGGCGCCGCTGGCGATTTGTGCTTGCCTGCCTGGCGGCGCTGGCCGTGCTCTCCCTGTCTAATTTCAGGCTCTCGGCGATGCGGGCCACGATAATGGCGGGCGCCTGTTTCGCCGGCTCGATGCTGGGACGCCGGTACAACCCGCTCATCGGGGTCTCGCTGGCGGGGATGGCGATGCTGTGCGCGAATCCCAGGGCGATATGCGACTCGAGCTTCCAGTACTCGTTCGCGGCGGCCCTGGGGATCGTGCTGGTCGCATCCAGGCGCGGTCCCCACGACAGGCGCAGCAAGGCAGGGCTGGCGGTGGCGGTCTGCGCCGGAGCCCAGCTTGGGATACTCCCTCTGATAGTGATCAAGGGAGAGCCGGCCCCGGTCTCGGCCCTCCTGGCGAACCTGCTGGTCGTCTGGCTCGTCGGCGCGATTCTGCTTGCCGTTTGGGCCACGGCATTGCTAACCGCTGTCAGCATGCCGGTCGCGCGTGTGGCCTCGGTCATGCCCGCGGCCCTGGCGCGCTACGTCATGGCCGTAGCTTCAACATGCGCGCGGCTGCCGGGGGCGGGGTTGCACATGGGCGCCCTATCCGCGGCGGCCCTGGTGTTCTACGCCGCAGCACTGGTGATGTTCGCGTCGCGCCGGCGCGGCTCCTCGCTGCTCAAGCCCGCGGTCGCCCTCGGAGTCTCGGCCGTCCTGGTCCTTTTCGGGTGCTTCCCGCTGGTGCAGACCGTAGGAATGCCAAGGATGACCGTGCTGGACGTCGGTGAAGGTGACGCCGCGCTCCTGCAGGCGGAGGGAACGACTGTCCTCGTCGACGGGGGCCCCGACCCCAACGTCATCGTCGCCAAACTGCGGTCGCGCGGGGTCAGCCACGTCGACCTGATGGTGGCGAGCCACCCGCACGCCGATCACTGCGCGGGCCTGGTCCAGGTGATGAGGAGCATGCCGGTGGGCAGGCTGCTGGAGCCCGGAGAGTTCAGCGGCGTCGGTGGAGCGTACGAAGATCTCCTCGCTCTGGCAGCGCGGAGGGGGGTGCCTGTAACCGTGGCAGCGGTCGGCCAGTCCCTTTCGCTCGGTGCGCGGTTCACCCTGGAAGTGCTCTTCGCGCCCTCCAGGCTGCCGGTCCCCCCAGAAAACCTGAACGACTGTTCCATAGTGGCCATGGCAGAGGTGGAAGGAGCCCGCGTGCTGTTCACGGGTGACATCGAGGCCGACGCGCAGCAGACGCTTTTCCACGACAGCCCCTCGATGGCTTGCGACGTCATCAAGGTACCTCACCAGGGAGCGGCGAACGCGGCCACCGCCGCCCTGCTGGACGCCTCCAGGCCCGCAGTCGCGACGATATCGGTCGGAAGGGACAACGAGTACGGGCACCCGTCGAAGAAGTGCCTCGACCTCCTGGCGTCCCGCGGGGTGAAGGTCGCCCGCACCGACTTGTCCGGTGACATAGTGATAACGATGGGCAATGGTAGAATTGGGATGCAAACCAGCAGGCGGTGAGTCTTGGCCAAGAAGCGTGTCGAAAAAATCGAAGACCTGAACAACGTCTACTACGTCTACGGGGACGAGGAGCTCCTCATCCAGCAGGCGCTCGACCGGCTCAAGGCGCTCTTCGGCGCGGAGGCGGACGCCGACTTCAACCTCGAGGTGATAGACGCCGCCGCCATGGGCGCGGACCATGTGGTCGACGCGGCCGAGACCATACCTCTCATGTCGCCCCGCCGCCTGGTCATAGCCCGCGGCGCCGAGACCCTGAGCAAGAAGGAGCAGGAGGTCATCAACTCCTACCTCGACCGCGCCAACCCCGCCACGGTGCTGGTACTCGCGGCCTGCGGCTCGGGGCCGGGTGAGAGGGACTCGGGCGTCATCAAGAAGGTCGAGTCATCCCCGCTCTACAAGAAGGTGGTGGCCGCGGGCGGCGAGCCGCTCAAGTTCTCGTTCGGCGCCAGGGGACGGCAGAAGAAGGTGTCGGACTGGGTGACCGAGGAGTTCGACAGGCGTGGCAAGACGATACAGCCCGCCGCGCGCGACATGTTGCTCGAGATGGTGGGCAGGGAGCTCCGCGACCTGGAGGACGCGGTCGAGCGCGTCTGCCTTTACGCCGCGGACAGCGCCAGCGTGGGGTGCGACGAGATCACGCAGGTGGTGGTCCCCTCGGCCGAGCAGGGGATCTTCGAGCTGGTCGACTCCGTCGCCGACCGGCGCCGCGACCTCTCGCTCTACCTCCTGAACAAGCTCATCCGCCAGGGGGAGAGCCCCCAGCGGATATTCAGCCTGCTGCTCCGCCAGTTCAGGCTCATCGCGCGCACCAAGTCGCTCGCGCGCGACCACGAGTACGGAGACATCGCATCCACCCTGGGCATCCCCCCGTTCCTGGTGGGCAAGTGCCTTAAGCAGTCGGCGAGGTTCTCGGCCGAGAGGCTGCGGTCGGCGTTCGGGGAGTTCAGGCGAGCGCAGGTGGAGATGCACTCCAACCGCTACCTGGGCGAAAAGGAGTACCAGGGAGCGATACTGGAGATGCTCATCGTGAAGATCATCGGGTGAGGGAGCCCGACGCGACTACTTGACGCCGGACAGAGCCTTGGACATCCTGGATTTCTTGTTGGCGGCCTTGTTCTTGTGGATGACGCCCTTGGAGGCGGCCTTGTCCAGGGCTCGGGAAGCTATCAGGAACCTCTCCTTTGCGGCGTCCGCCTCGCCGGCGGCGCAGGCGGCCTCGAACTTCTTGATATCGGTCTTGAGAACTGAGCGCACGTCTTTATTGCGAAGGCGCTGGTCCTCCGATTTGCGCATCCTCTTCCACTGCGACTTGATGTTTGGCATTACCTCTTCCTCGCCAGGGTCGTATTCTTGCTCTTGCAGGAACGCCCGCATTGATGCGGTTCGTTTGGATACCGACGAATTGTAGCACAGGCGTATTTCAGTGTCGACAAGACGGCGAGGCGCCCCAGGCGGGCAAAACAGGCGATTCCATCTGCTATCATTGAGGCCCGGAGGTGAGAATCCTGGACCCGTCGCACATACGGAACTTCTGCATCATCGCGCACATAGACCACGGCAAATCGACGCTCGCGGACCGGTTCCTCGAGATCACCGGCGCCATCGAGCCGGGCATGGCGCGCCCGCAGTTCCTGGACCGCATGGATCTTGAGCGCGAGCGCGGCATAACCATCAAGGCGCAGGCGGTCCGGCTTTCCTACGAGTTTGCCGGGCAGACCTACGAGCTTAACCTCATCGACACACCGGGACACGTCGACTTCAACTACGAGGTGTCTCGGACGCTTGCCGCCTGCGAGGGCGCGGTCCTGCTGGTGGACGCGGCCCAGGGGGTCGAGGCGCAGACGATCGGGAACCTGCACCTGGCCCGGGAGAACGGGCTGAGGATAATTCCCGTGATAAACAAGGTGGACCTCCCCTCTGCCGAGCCCGAGCGGGTGCGCGAGGAGGTCGTCGACATTCTGGATGTGGAGCCCGCCGACGTGATGTTCTGCTCCGCCAAGACGGGCGAGGGCGTGAGGGCCGTGCTCGAGTCGATCATCGCGCTGGTGCCGCCGCCTTCCGCGGGCGAGGACGCCAGGCTGCGCGCGCTGGTTTTCGACTCCACCTACGACCAGTACCGCGGCGTGGTGACATTCGTGCGCGTCGTCTCGGGCAGGCTCGAGGAGGGCGCCGAGATCGGCATGATGGCTGCGGGGAGCCAGGCCGTCGCCGAGACGGTGGGCTACCTCTCACCGGACATGGTGCGTGCCGACTCGCTCTCCGCCGGCGAGGTCGGGTTCGTCGCCACGGGGATCAAGGACGTATCCAAGCTGCCGGTGGGGGACACGCTGACCGTGTCGGCCGACGCGGCGACCGAGCCGCTGCCGGGCTACCGGGAGCCCAAGCCCGTCGTCTTCGCCGGCTTGTTCCCGATAGAGAACAAAGATTACCAGAACTTGAGGGAGGCGCTGGCCAAGCTGAGGCTGAACGACTCCTCGTTCACGTATGAGCCTGAGACCTCGCAGGCGCTCGGCTTCGGCTTCCGCTGCGGATTCCTGGGGCTGCTGCACATGGAGGTGGTGCGCGACAGGCTGGAGCGGGAGTACGACCTCGAGCTCATAATCACGCCGCCCAACGTGGTGTACAGGGTCACCGACAAGGCCGGCGAGGTGACCGTGGTCAAGAACCCCTCGGAGATGCCGCCGGCGAACTCCGTCGCCAAGGTCGCTGAACCCTATGTCTCGCTGCTGCTCATAATGCCCGGCGAAATGGTGGGACCCGTGATGGAGCTGTGCCAGCAGAGGAGGGCTCTGTACCGCGATATGGTCTACCTCTCCACCAACCGGGTGGAGCTGAGCTACGACATGCCGCTGGGCGAGATGGTCTCGGGCTTCTACGACCAGCTTAAGTCCAGGTCCAGGGGATACGCGTCGCTGGACTACGAGCTGGAGGACTACCGCGAGGGGCCGCTGGTCAAGCTCGAGATAATGGTGCACGGAGAGGTGGTCGACGCTTTTTCCACCATTGTGCCCAGGGACAGGGCGCAGGCCCGCGGCCGCGAGCTGGCGGCCAAGCTCAAGTCGGTGATAC
>DAIQAV010000040.1:0-7826 GCA_036781505.1 Candidatus Anoxymicrobiaceae bacterium
ACACCGAGACGCTGATCACGGCGCAGATCGCGGCGAATGAGCTCGAAGGGCGCCTGGGCGGGACCGTCGTGCTGGGGCCGCACAACGGCCAGATGTGGGCGCACATCCACCTGCTGGGGGCGGCGGCCGCCGCGTCGCGCGTCCTTGGCCTCGACGAGGAGAAGACCGCGAACGCGATGGGCATCGCGCTCGCCGAGCCTGTCTACTCGCTCTTCCCCGGCTTCATGGGACCGCAGTCCAAGCTGCTGATCGCCTCGGTGCCGTCGATGACCGGCACCACGGCGGCGTTCCTGGCCGCCAACGGGATGACCGGCTCGCGCACTATCCTCGAGGACCCGCAGGGGTTCTGGGCCCATTTCTCGTTCATGCCGCTGCCGTTCATGATGACCGGCCTGGGGCGCGCGTGGGTGACCGACACGATCGCGTTCAAGCCCTACCCGGGGTGCGCCTACATCGACACCGCGATGGACGCGCTGTTCGACATCATGGAGCGGTTCGAGAAGCAGTTGGGGCGGCCGATCGAGCCAGCCGAGGTCGCCGACGTCAAGGTCGAGGCCAGCCTGCTGACGATAGCGATGAACGGCATGTCCGCCGGCTACATGGACCCGTCCAAGCTGTCACCGACGAACATCAACTTCTCGCTGCCGGTGAGCATCGCGCTCGGCATCATCGCCGGGAAGCTCACGGGGGCGGAGCTGACCGACCCGTTCCTCGACGAGAACCGCCGGGAGATCGTGGCGCTTGCCGGGCGCGTGGAGCTGGTGCACAGCGCTTCGCTGTCGGTGCGCTTCATCAAAGCGATCGACGAGGTCACAGACCTCGAGGCGATGCTCGCGGAGCTCGACGCGGTCTCTCTGTTCAAGGCGCGGCACAAGCTGCGCGAACACCTGCGTCGCGTTGCGACCATGGGGCCGCGAGAGATGGTCAACGCGTGGCAGAGCTTGAACCAGCCGGAGAAGATGCTGCTCAAGAGCCTGGTATCGCTTCGCGGTTTCTTCGGCAAGGGGCCAGGCTACGACCTGGGCCAGAGCCGGCTGGAAGACCTGCGGATGCCGTTCGGCGCGCGGGTTCACGTAACCCTGCGTGACGGCACGATGCTGGAGGCCGAGAAGCACATACCGCGGGGCGGCCCCGGCGACCCGGATAGGCTGGACGTCGCGGCCGAGAAGTTCGTGCGCGAGGCCTCAGGAGTGCTGGGCGAGGAGAGGGCGAAGAAAGCGGTCGAGGTCGTGGGCTCCTACGAGAAGCGCTCCCTAGCCGAGATTCGCGAGGCCCTGACCCCGGCGGGGGCGTAAGCCCGGCAGCCCGGCGCGAAAAGTAGAAAATCAAGTAGAAAGTACCTGTCCCCAGGAGTCTTTATGGGTCGAAAGAAATGGCAGATCGACCTGGCCCTGAAGGGCTGGCGTGCCACGCACTGGGCCAAGAGGATCGGGCACGTGACGCCGTTCAAGCAGATGGCGGGGCTCATCGCGAGTGAGAAGGTGTTCCGCGGCTCGTTCATCCCGGTCGACGAGTTCATCGAAGTGCCACCGAGCATGGTCGCCCCGCGCGAGCTGGTCACCGACTTCATCACCCGCGCCAGCCACAGGACCATCATCCACGACTGCCCCTGCCGGAAGGGCGAGGGATGCAAGGACTACCCGGTCGACCTCGGCTGCATGCTGCTGGGGGAGGGCTCGCGAGACGTCGACCCGGGAGTGGGCCGTAGCGCGACCGTGGAGGAGGGCCTGGCGCATCTTGAGAGGGCGCTCGAGTCGGGGCTGCTGCCGCTGGTCGGACACTTATTCGTCGACAAGGTGGTCTTCGGGATCGGTGACTACTCGCGGCTGCTGACCGTCTGCTTCTGTTGCCCGTGCTGCTGCGTGGTCCGCTCCGAGATGAAAGGGCTTGTCTCGGTATTTCCCGACAGCCTGGTACGGCTCGAGGGAGTTCGCGTCGAGGTGACGGACGAGTGCGTGGGCTGCGGCGAGTGCGTATCGGTCTGTCCGATAGAGAACGTGACGGTGGCCGGCGGGAAGGCACGGATCGGGGAGATGTGCCTCGGCTGCGGGTCCTGCGCGCGCGCCTGCTCTCGGGGGTTCATCAAGGTCTCGATCGAGCCCGGCTCGAAAGTGCAGGACGAGCTGCGGCGGCGGGTCGAGGCCGGCGTCAATATCTCCTAGCTGCCCGCCTTACTCTTTGCGACAAATGCACCACCGGTGCCGGGCACCAATAGTGAATTTTCAAGCGCTCGTTCAGCGCGTCACGGCGCCACCAGGAAGTTCAACACCGTGTTAGCCGCCTGCTGCGGGAACTGGAACTCGAGGCCGTGCCCGCCTCTCCTGAACTGCGCGAGCCAGGCTTGAGGGATGCGGTTGACCATGATCAGCGAGTTCTGCGGCGGGGTCAGGATGTCCTGGGTCCCGGTCATGAGTAGGGTCAGGCTCTTGATGTTCGGCAACTGGTCGTAGGTGCCGCTCCAGGAGGCCATCGCCTGCGCCTGCTTGTTGACGGTGTCCGCCGGGATCGGCGCGGTGGACTTAGCCAGAGTGGCCTTGATGTAGGCCTGGTTCTTCTCGAGCACGAGCCACTCGGGCGGGAAGAGTAGCGGTGTGAGGCGCGCCCCCCTCTCGGCCGGCGTCCCGGACGTGTTGGTGAGCTGCTGCATCACCTGTGGCGTCGGCCCGACGGACTGGGGGCCGCCGCAGTCGGCGGCGTAGAGGATGAGCCTGTTCACCTTTTGCGGGTGGCGCAGCACCAGCTCCTGTGCGATGTTGGTGCCCATCGAGAAGCCCAGCACGTGAGCTTTCTGGATGCCGAGCGCGTCCATGAATGCCGCGGTGTCATCGGCGAACCGCGGGATGGTGAATTGAGCGGTACCGGCCGTCGTCTCGCCCACGCCGCGGTTGTCGAACATGACGACCTTATACTTCTTGGCGAGCGCGGCGACGAAGTTGGGGTCCCAGATGTCCATCGTCCCGCTGTACCCCATGATGAGGACCAGGGGATAGCCTTTGCCGTAGATCTTGTAGCCGACCTGGATGTCGCCGGCCTGGACCTTCTTCACCGTGATCTTGGCCGGAACTGTCGGAGCGGATGAGGCCGTCGATTTGCCGCCGCACCCCGCGGCGAACAGCCCGGTGAGGACGAGGATGACGACGAATGACAGGGCGATAGTTCTTTTCACTGTTCCTCCTGGATCAAGACTCGGTCGAATCGCGAGACGGCAGGACTGAGTGAAGCATTTCGTATGTGGCGCGAAGAATCAACAGTACGCGCGAGGCGCCGGCGCCACGAATGCAAGTTTTGGGGTCAGACCCCTTTACTTGCATTTTCTGTCAGCCCCGCGCCTTCTTCTCCCGTTCCTGTTCGAGCTCGAAGAGCTTCTCGACCGTCTCCTGGATGAGCCAGTCGGGCGTGGACGCGCCGCCGGTGACGCCCACCGACGAGACGCCCTGGAGCCAGTCGCAATCTATCTCGGAGGGATCCTCGATGAGGCGCGTGTTGGCGCACTCCTCTCCGCACCTCTGGGCGAGGTGCGCGGTGTTGCTGGAGTTCCTTCCCCCGGCCACGATCATGAGGTCGACGCTCCGCGCCATCTCGTTCGCTTCCTCCTGCCGGCGCGAGACGGACTCGCAGATCGTGTTCATCACGGTGATGTCCTTGAAGTCCTGCTCGAGCACGGCCATGACGGCCTCCAGCAGGTCGCGAGAGATCGTGGTCTGGCAGACCACGCCGATCTTCAGTTCCTCGCCCCTGTGCTCGTCGGACCAGCGCTTCGCCTCGTCCACGCTCTCCAGGACGGTGACGGGCCCTCCCGCGCGGCCCACGATCGAGCGCACCTCGGGGTGGCTCGCGGCGCCGAGGACGATGGGGTGGTAGCCGAGCTCGACCAGCATGCTCGCGGCCTCCTGGGCTCTCTTGACCGTGGGGCAGGTGGCGTCGACCAGCACCGCGCCCAGCGACTCGAGCTTCTTCTCGGTCGCGGTGTCGATGCCGTGCGACCTGATCACCACGTTCATGCCGGCGAGATCTGGCAGGTCCTCGCTGTCCGGGTCGATCACCTCGAGACCGAGCATACCCAGCCGCTTCACGACCTCGGGGTTGTGGATCAGTGGGCCGATGGAGTAGCAGCGAGTCTTGCCGCCGAACAGCATCTGCTCGGTTATCTTGAAAGCCCTGTCGACGCCGGGACAGAACGATGAGTCCCTTGTCACCTCGATGTTTATCGCCATGCACCAAATGTACTGCATCGTACGGGCGAAAAACAGCAGGGTCCCGCGCGGGTGCTTGCTACGATGCCCGGTTAGGATGATTATTGCTAAGGAAGAGAGCGGCTGGTCCGGCAAGCGCCGCCGCGCGCGGCAAGTTGGAGGTGGAGAATGAAAGGCCTGGTCGTCTATCACACGAAGTTCGGGCACGGGAAGAGCATCGCCGAAGCTATCGCGAAGGGCCTCGAGGAGACGGGCCACGAGGTCACGGTGACCGACGCGGGAGCCAGGGACGTCGGCGGCGACTTCGATTTCGTGGTCGTGGGTTCGCCGACGCGGATGGGACGGATGATGGGTCCTGCCAAGCGCTTCATCAAAGGCGAGCTCAGCGACGCGTCCTGGAAGGGCAAGCCCTTCATCGCGGTCGGGACCGGGTTCCGGCCCAAGGGTACCGCCGGGAAGTTCGACGAGTATGGCGCCCGCAGCGCCGAGCAGGTGTACGAGGCGCTCGAGAAGCAGGGGCTCAAGCCGCTGATGGAACCGCAGAAGTTTTTCGTAGAGGACATGAAAGGTCCGCTGGAAGATGGTGAGGAGTCCAGGGCGCTGGAGCTGGGTCGTTCGGCCGGGCAGGAGCTGTCGGAGGCATCAACGAGTTGAAACGGGAGAAGCCTGTGCAAGAGCTGCGGGGAAAGAGGGTTCTGGTGACCGGGGGCGCGAGCGGGATCGGCAAGGCGATCGCCATGAGGTTCTGCGCCGAGGGCTCCGAGCTGGTGCTGGTCGACATCGATGAGGAAGGGCTCCAGAAGACCGCGTGCGAGATCGAGTCTCTGGGAGGCAAGGCATCGGTCTACCAGGCGGACCTGATGGACCGTTCGCAGGTCGAGCTGCTGCAGGCGAAGGTGAAAGAGAAGGTCGGCCCGCCGGACGTCGTGGTCAACGTCGCCGGCATAGCGCTGGTCGCGCCATTCGAGGAGATACCGGTCGACCTCTGGGAACGGGTGATCGGGCTCAACCTCATGGGGTACGTCTACGTCACCCACTACTTCCTGCCCGACATGATCGCGCGCGGGAGCGGCCACATCGCCAACGTGGCCTCCGCCGCCGGCCTGTTCGGGATGCCGTTCCAGGCGCCCTACTCCGCCGCGAAGTTCGGGGTCGTGGGAATGTCGGAGGTTCTGCGCTGGGAGATGTCCCGCTACGGGATCGGGGTCACGACGGTCTGCCCCGGCTCGATAAACACGCCCATAGTGGAGAGGGCGACCTGCATAGGCTTCGACGACGCCAAGGTCAGGCGCAGCGGCTACGCTATCGCCGCGAGCCCGGAGCGGCTGGCGCTGGCGGTCGTGCGCGGGATCAAGAAGGACCGCGCGCTGGTGGTCTTTCCACGCTTTGTGAGGTCGATCTGGTGGTTGAAGCGTATGTCACCCGCGCTCGGCGACGTGATGGGCAAAGGCTTCACGCGGTTGTTCGACTGGCAGCACAAGTAGGATGCACCAACGGCGCCTGACCCCAGTGGTGCGTTTTGGTGCGCGCGGGGCGGCGCGTGACCTTCCGCGCCCCCGGACGTTTAATTATCTGCCGTCGGGTTGTGGCGTAGAATATGGCAGAGGCAGCGGCTGAGAAACGGTGTGGAGTTGCGGTGAAATACATCAGGTTATTCCGCTTGAAGTCGACCCTTATCTACCTGTTCCCGTTCGTCCTCGCGCTTTCCGTCGGCATCCAGCAGACCAACGACGGCATCGCGCACGTGGTGCACTACACCTGGGTGACTGTCCTGTTCGCCTACCTCGCCTACTTCATGGGCTCGTTCTTTTCCAGCACCCTCAACTTCTACGCGGACGTGCCGGCCGACGCCCTCCACGACGGCTTCTACAAGGACCAGGACATCTCCAAGCAGCCGTTCGTCACCGGCGATGTCAGCAAGGCCGAGGGGTGGGTGGTGATGGGGATCACCGGCGCGGCTTGCGTGGTGTTCTCGTTCCTGGTCAACCTGCGCTTCGCGGCGTTCATGCTAGGGGCGGTCCTGCTGCTGGGCTCTACTCGCACCCCTGGTTCCGCTTCAAGGAGAAGCCGGTCATAGACATCGTGACCAACGCCACCGGCGCGGTGCTCATCCTCATCGCCGGCATGGCGATAGTCTCCAGCGATTACCCGCCCGCGATTCCCATGATATTCGGCTGGCTGTTCTCGGCGGCGATGTACATGCCCAGCGTGGCCAACGACGAGCCGTTCGACAAGGCTGCCGGCTACAGGACATCAGGGGTCGTCTTCGGCCAGAAGCGACTGGTGTACGCGATGATACCGGTGGTCGCGCTGATGATCCCGGTCGGGATATGGGGCGTGTTCTCGAGCGCGCTCAACTGGGAGTACAGGCTGTTCTGCCTGCTGGGGACCGGCGCGGCGATCCTGGCGACCGCCACCGTCTGGCTGCTGTTCAACCCGCCGCACATCGAGCTCAACCCCGACTTCTACCTGGTGCCGCTTGCCGCTCTGCTCCTCGTCTATTTCGTGGTTGGCATAGTGGAGATGACCTGAGGCATGGCGCGCCTGAGGAAGTACTGGACACTCCTCCGCATCAAGATCGCGCTCTCCTATTTCTTCCCGATGGCGCTCGGCTTCGCGGTCGCGGCCGACGCGAACCCCAGCATCGCCTGGTGGAAGGTGCCGGTCGGCTTCCTGGCTTTCTTCTGCGCCTGGTTCTTCGCGAGCACCCTGAACTTCTACGCGGACGTGGAGGCCGACCGCGAGTTCGACGGCAAGTTCAAGGACATGGACCTGAGCAAGCAACCTTTCGTGACCGGCGAGATGGGGAAGGTTGAGACCTGGCTGGCGTTCGGCCTGGCGGCGGCCGGGTGCGTCGGGCTGTCGCTCGCGGTCGGCTACCGCTTCGCGATCTTCGTGATCGGTTTCGCGCTGGTGGTGGGGCTGCTGTACAGACACCCGTGGTTCAGGCTCAAGGCGAGGCCTATCACCGACATCCTCTGCAACGTGACGGGGATGGGCTTCTCGCTGCTGGCGGGCCTGGCGCTGGGGGGAAGCGGGCTGCCGCCGGTGGCGTTCCTGGTGTGGGGCGGCCTGTTCATCACGGTGATGTACATACCGACCGTGGTGAACGACGTACCCTTCGATGAGGCAGCCGGACTGAAGACGTCGGGCGTCTTCTTCGGCGCAAGCCGCCTGCTCTACTTTATGGCGCCTCTGGCGCTGGTGATGATCCCCGTGGGCGTCCTGGTGGTGCTCAACGCTTCGGCGGCCTGGGAGTACCGCTGGATCGCCGCGCTGGGCACCCCGCTCACGATGGCCGGCACCGCCGTCATCTTCTACCTCTGGCACCCGCCGCACATCGAACTCAACCCGGATATCGTGCTCCTGCCGATGGACCTCGCCATCGTGGCGCTGATCGTGTACGGCGCGATCCGACTCGCGTGATCACAGGTGAACTAGACGAATTGAGATGGGAGCAGACGCGATAATGACCAGTACTACCACGATGAAGAACCAAGCCAAGGCGTTCCTCCGATTTTGCGCGGCTATCGAGGCGGCCAGCCATCCCGCAGACAACGAGACCGTTGCGACTAGCAGGACATAGCCGGCGAAGTGGTTGGACGCGGCCACGAGCGCCGCAACGCCCAAGCC
>DAIQAV010000040.1:7926-14550 GCA_036781505.1 Candidatus Anoxymicrobiaceae bacterium
GGACATAGCCGGCGAAGTGGTTGGACGCGGCCACGAGCGCCGCAACGCCCAAGCCCAGAATGAAGAGGGCGGCCCTTAACGGGATACCCGTCACCTGCATGTCGCCGGGGAGCGCGAATTGCCTCCTGTACGGGTCGCGCGCCGGCCGCTGGATCACCGAAAGGATTGCCGGGTCGATATCCACCGGCTCGTGCCTGACAGTCCTGACATTCCTGACGGGACCCTGGTCATACCTGGCCCGCAAGCTGTCATCTGAAAGCACCTGGTAGGCGGAGGCGACTTCCTTGAACATCTCCTCGGCGTAGGTTGCTCCGGGAGGGTGCATGTCGGGGTGGTACTTGCGCGCGAGCTTGACGTAGGCGGCGTGGATCTCGTCGCGAGTCGCGTCGCGCCCCACGCCGAGTATCTTGTATGGGTCTTTGGCTTGAGGCCTTGCGTCAGTCATAACCACTTCCTGGCACGCCCGCTTGCCACGTCGGGTGGGGCTTCGCGGCCCGGTTTTCAAAAGAGCCTATCACCCGCGCCCCGTCTATTTCTAATAATATTCCGCCTGGACGGCGACAGCTGTCGAGCCGGCCACTCGATGGATTTGAACCCCCGCCCTCTATCTGTGATACTTGATTTCGTTTTTCCAACAGCCCCGGGAGGATGATACCCATGGCCCTGCCGCTCGAAGGCATGCACGTCCTTGACCTGACCCGGCTGCTTCCAGGCCCTTACTGCACGATGCTCCTCGCCGACATGGGCGCGGACGTCATCAAGGTGGAGGACACCGGCGGCGGAGACTACCTCCGGCTCAACCCGCCCGTGGTCTCGTCGGGCATGAGCATCCACTTCCACGTGCTCAACAGGAACAAGCGCAGCATCGCGCTCGACCTCAAGCGCAAGGAGGGGCGCGAGCTTCTGATGGAGCTCGCCGGCGGCTGGGCGAACGTGCTGGTCGAGCAGTTCAGGCCGGGCGTGATGGAGCGGCTCGAGCTCGACTACGACACGGTCAAGGAGGCCAACCCGGGGATCGTCTACTGCTCTATCACCGGTTACGGACAGGACGGACCCTACCGCGACATCGCCGGGCACGACATCAACTACCTGGGCTATGCTGGCGTGCTGGGGGCGACCGGGCCGTCGGGCGGGCCGCCTATGCTGTCCGGGGTGCAGATCGCTGACCTGGGCGGGGGCGGCATGTTCGGGGCGCTGTCGATCCTCATGGCCTATACGCACCTGCTTCAGACCGGCCAGGGCCAGCACGTGGACGTAGCGATGATGGACGGGAGCCTCTCCTGGCTCACCATCAACACCGGCGAGGTGCTCACTGGCGGGCCGGCCCCGGCGCGCGGCTCGCAGCTGCTGTGGGGCGCGACGCCCTGCTACAACATCTACGAGTGCGCGGACGGCTACATGGCGGTCGGCGCGATCGAGGCCAAGTTCTGGGCGCGCACGTGCGAGCTGCTGGGGAAGCCCGAATACATCGACGAGCAGTTCACCGGCGAGAAGTTCGACGAGATGTTCGCCTGGCTGCGCGAGGCGTTCAAGGAGAAGACCCGCGACGAGTGGATGGACGTCTTCGGCTGCGAGGACACCTGCGTGAGCCCGATACTCGACCTGGACGAGGTCCCCGACAACCCGCAGGTCGCGCACCGCCAGATGTTCACCGAGGTGGACGACGACAAGCTCGGCCGGATGAAGACGATCGGCATCCCGTTCAAGTTCTCCGAGACACCCGGCGAGATCCGCACGTCGGCGCCCCTCCTGGGCGAGCACACGGACGAGGTGCTCAAGATGCTCGGGTGCTCGGTCGATGAGATTGCGAGGCTGAAGGCCGACGGGATCGCGTGTTGAGGATGCCGGCGGGACGCCGGCACTACGGAATGATGTGGCGCGAGCGATGCCGGCGGGACGCCGGCGCTACGAAGATCAAATGGCGCACGGGAGGCGCGTGATGAAAGACAGCACCAAGAACATATCCAAGATGCTCGGGACCGAGAACGCGGAGTCCGCGGTCCACCTCTACACCTACCTGAAGTACATCTCCAACTACCTCTACCAGATGGGCAAGAAGACGCCGTTCATCAAGAAGAGGCCGCCGCAGGAGGTCCCTCCCGAGATCGAGGAGGTCCTGGAGATCCTCGCCAACCGGGTCATGCGCGAGATCGCGACGGTAGAGACGTCCACCTACCACGCCAAGGTCGTGCCGCTGGAGCTGGCGGAAGGCCTCGTGACCGTGAAGGAAGACGTGGAGATCCGCGACCTATCGGAGTCCATCATTCCTTTCCCGATCGCGCGTGACATCGTCCTGCAGAACCCCGACAGCATCGCGCTGATCGAGTGCGCGTGCCGCGTGGTGCAGGACGACCCCTGCCTGCCGATCGACGTGTGCATGGCGGTGGGAGACCCCATCGTTTCTTTCATGCTCGAGCACGACGTCATGAACGCGCGCAAGATCACCCAGGACGAAGCGGTCGAGATACTGCGGGCGGAGCACAAGCGGGGCCACGTGCACAACGCGTTCTTCAAGGACGTGGCAGGAGGGCGCTTCTTCGCCATCTGCAACTGCTGCTCGTGCTGTTGCCTGGCGATGCAGGTCTGGAACGCCGTGCACCTCCCGATGGTCTGCGCGAGCGGCTTCCGCGCGGAGGTGTCCGCCGACTGCACCGGCTGCGGCGACTGCGCCGAGATCTGCCCGTTCTTCGCGATCGAGACGGACGACGTTGCGGTCGTGCTCCAGGACAAGTGCATGGGCTGCGGCGTCTGCGAAGGGGTGTGCGAGGCCGGCGCGATCGCCCTCGTGCTGGACCCGTCGAAGGGCGAGCCGCTTGATATCGTGAAGATTGTAGAGGAGCGTCGGGCATAAGGAAGCCGGCGGGACGCCGGCATTACGAATAGCGAGGTGCCATGCCAGAAGAGAAGAAAGAAACGCAATCTAAAGACGCGAAGCCTCCCGAGCCGACCACCAGCAAGAAAGTCCTCAAGGCGATGGGGGCGGCGGCGGGCAAGATCATGTCCAGCGAGGAGATGATCTCGGGGACGCTGTCGACCTTGTCACCCAAGGTGCTCGCCGAGGCGTTCAACGAGAACCCCGAGTTCTACGCGCGCCTCCTGGGCGAGCTCTCCACCGAGGTCATATCGAACACGGTCAACGAGAACCCCAAGTTCTTCGAGGAGATAATGACTCAGCTCGACCCGGCGGTCATCGCCCGCGCCTCGAGCCAGAACCCTGAGTTCATCATGGGATTCATGCAGAACCTGGACCCCGCGACGATCGCCCAGGTCATGAACAACATCCCCGATTTCATGGTCGCGGTCACCAACGCGCTCAACCCGGCCAGCTTCGCGGCGGTCGCGAACGGCACGATCGACTGGGTAAGCCGGCTGGTCAGGCACCTGGACCCGGTGGCCGTGGCGAAGATGATCAACGAGAACGTCGAGTTCGCGACGAAGGTGATGGGGCTCTACGACCATGCAGTCGTGAGCGAGGTGCTGGAGGGGAACCGCGAGTGGATGGTGGACCTCGTGAGGGTGCTCGACCCCGCTTTCTTCGCGGGCATCTTCAACGAATACCCCGACTTCTACCTCGGGGTGATGAAACACCTTGACCGGTCGCTCCTGGCTGATATCATCCAGAGAGGGGCCGATGAAGGCGCTTTCGACGGGGTCTCCCTCGTGGTCGCCGTCGAAATCCCGGGCCTCGGCTCCTTCGAATCGTGCACGGTTCGTGTCACGGGCGCCCGCTTCGAGGGCGAGGGCGCCTGAAGAGGAGAAGTAATGAACTTCGCGGCAACTAACACCATCATGGTGGCGGCGCTCGTCTCGTGCGGGATAGTCCTGTGGATATTCTGCGGGTACTCCGCTGCCGCGATGGCGCGCACCAACGGCGAAAGCTACACCCTCTGGATGATCATCGGACTGGCGACAGGCCCGATCGGGCTGGGCGCGGCGTGGGCATACTTCAGGATGTCCGGGGAGCGGCACCGCAGGATCCGCCACGGCGCGGGTCACCAATACGACATGCCGGAGATAGTCCGCTGTCCTGGATGCGGGCAGTCGGTCCCATCGGGCTTCGAGACCTGCCAGTTCTGCCACAGCCCGCTGCACGGGCGGCGCCGTTAGGCAAGCGTGGCGGGATCGGCTCCCCCGCAAGACTGTCAGGCCCCTCTGTTATAATCACTGCTGGTAACACCCCGAGGACGACGCGACCAGCGCCACCTGTGTGGCCGGACCGGACGGACTGACATGCCGCTGAAGATCCTTCATACCGCCGACGTACACCTGGGGGCCAAGTTCCTGGGTCTCGGTCGCAAAGGCGAGTACCAGAGGGCGCAGCTTCTGCAGGCCTTCGATGACACCGTGAACCTGGCGATACGCGAGCGGGTCAACATGGTGCTCATCGCCGGCGACCTGTTCGACTCGGCCAGCGTATCTAGGTCCCTGCTGGGACGGGTGGCCTACCGCTTCCATGACCTGGCCGCGGTCGGGATCCCCGTGGTCGTCTCGCCGGGCACGCACGACCCCTACGGCGAGCGCTCCATCTGGCGGGCCGCCGAGTTTGCCGAGATGGACAACCTCACGGTCTTCAAGAGCGAGGAGATGCTCCCGGCCAGGTTCCCGGAGCTCGACTGCGTGGTCTACGGCAACGCCAACGTGAAGCCGTTCGCCAACAAGTATCCGCTGGCCGGCCTTGACGCCGCCGACCAGAGCAGGTGGCGCCTGGGAATGCTTCACGCGAGCTTCGAGATACCGGACGTCGTGGACGACACCTACGTGGTGACGCCCGCGCAGATCGCATCAAGCGGCCTCGATTACATCGCGCTCGGCCATTACCATTCCCTGTCCGACAAGTCGGCCGGCGACGTCACCGCGTTCTATCCCGGCAGCCCCGACATGGTCAGGGTGCAGAAGGGCGACTTCGGCAACGTGCTGCTGGTCGAGATCAACGAGACCACGGTGAAGGTCCAGCCAGTCAGGGTCGGCAAGCGCTCCTACGAGGAGCTCACCATCAAGGCCGAGGACGCCGGCGCGGCCGGGCTCGCGGCGATGATCGAGTCCCGGGCGGATATGGAGAAGGTGCTTCACATAGTCATAGAAGGCGCGAGGCGCCCCGGCTATCCCGACATGGAAGAGGTCGTGGCGCCGCTCGCGGACAGCTTCTTCCACATATCGTTGACCGACCGCTCCTGGGCCGCCCCCTCGACGCTCGAGCCTGTTGCTTACCCCGAGGGGTCGCCCGCGCGCATCTACCTGGCGGCGCTGCAGGACATGGTCGGCGGCGCCTCGGAATCCGAGAAGGACGAGATCACCGACGCGATGCAGATCGGGCTGGCCATGCTGCTGGGCGGTGATGTCGTATGCGATTGAAGCGGCTGCATGCCGAGCACTTCCGCAGGTTCGCCGACGTCGACATCGAGTTCGCTCCCGGCTTGAACCTCATCCGCGGGCCGAACGAGTCGGGCAAGTCCACCATAGTACGGGCGCTGCTGGCCGCGATGTTCGAGAAGCCCGGCGCCACCACGGCGAAGGGCAGAGCGCACAGGCGCTGGGGCTCGTCGCGCGAGCCGTTCGTGATGCTCGAGTTCACCGACGACGACGGCGAGTACAGGCTGATCAAGGACTTCGGCGAGGGTAAGGTCTACCTGGAGCAGCCCGGCGACGCCAAGCGTCTGGGCAGCGCCCGCGCGGTCGACTCCAAGATAGCCGATGCGCTTGGCTTCCGCGACCCGGCGCTCTACCTGCGCACCGCCTGCGTCACCCACGACCAGATGGTGAGCCTGGGGGAGGACAGCGGCGCGAAGAAGCTCGCCGTCATGCTGCGCGAGATAGTCGTCGGCAGCAACGAGAGCGCGGTGATGGAGCGCGCCGTCAAGGAGCTCAGCGCCGAGGTCGACGAGCTCAAGCGCGGTCTCGAGAGGCCGACCAACAACCCGGGCACGATTAAGCGCCTTCAGGAAGAGCGCGAGGTCTACATGACGCGGCAGAAAGACCTGACGCTCTCCAGCAGCGACTTCGACGAGCAGGAGACGAGGCTGGCCGAGGTCCAGCGCGCGATCGAGCAGAAGTCGGCAAGGGTCGCCGACCTATCGGAGCTCATGGAGAAGAACCACAGGCTATCGTATGCCGCCCGCAAGCTGAACGAGTCCAGCAACCGCTTCGACGCCGCCGACCGCGCGCACGAGGCCGGCGTGAAGCTGGAGAAGTTAGACGCCGAGATCGACGCCCGCTTTGATGGCTTCCGCGACCTCGACCCCGGTGCGGCGGCCGAGCTGCGTCGCGCGATCGGCGTGCGCGAGTCGCTTGATTCGCTGCGCGCGGACCTGGCGCAGGAGGCGGAAGAGCCGGAACCTGAGCCCGAGCCCGAGCCGGTCAAGCAGGGCTCGCGGCGGCTGGCGATCGGCTGCCTGGCGGCCGGAGTGGTTCTGCTGGTGCTTGCCATCGCGCTCGGCGGCGCGGTCAACGCGGGCCTGTTCGCCATCGCGCTGCCGGCGGCGCTCGCGCTGGCCGCGGGCGCCTACATGCTTGCCCGGGCCAGGGCGGCCACTCCTCCCGCGACGGAGGAGACCGAGAAGACCGAATCGCTGGAGGAGCCCCTCAGCCGCGCCGACCTACTTCGCAGCGCGCGCATCTCGGACGCGG
>DAIQAV010000041.1:0-14410 GCA_036781505.1 Candidatus Anoxymicrobiaceae bacterium
GGGCTAAGGAGGGCGGCACCCGGGTGGGAATCGGCGCCGGCGTCTCGGTCTTCGGCATCATGCTTGCGGCTGTCGCGGGCCTCTATGTCCTCGCTGTCATCATCCTGGCGGTCAACGCCGCGCTCAACAGACCATGGCTCTCCGCGCTCATAGTAGTGGGCGGCTTCCTCATCATCGGCGGGGCAGTGGCGGCCATCGGGATCGGCGTTGCCAAGGCCGGGGCCAAGGACCTCTCCAAAGCCACCAAGGACATCACGGACCAGATGAAGCAGACCGGCAACGAGATGAAGGCCGAAGCCGACGAGCTCCAGAAGCTGATGAAGTCCGAGGCCGCCGAACGCCAGAAGCAGATGAAGGACTTGATGGGTCGGGCCAAGGCAGTCGCGCCGGTAGCCGCGCCCGCCGCGGCCGCCTTCTTACTGCTCTGCAAGTGGATGAAGAAGCGCCGCAAGGCGCGCAAGGAACGCAAGTCGATCCTCAGGGTGATCGAGCTCTACGAGTCGAGGCAGGCCGAAGAGGAAGAGTAGCGGCCGCCAGGAGGCCGAGCACGAATAGAACGCCCGGGAACCATGCCGGTTCCCGGGCGTCGCATATGCACCAACGGTGCCTGGGACCAGTGGTGCGTTTCAGCGGTCAGGGGCTACTGCCGTTTCTTATCTTTCTCCGCATTGAGCCGGTCGCGCCGCGCCGAGGCCTCGGAGATCATCCGGGCGACCTGTCCCAGGTCATTCATGAACTCGTCGAGGTCGGTCTGTTTTCCATCGACAGCCGGAGGTTTGTGCTCGATGGCCCCTTCGGCCGAGAAGTCGAGTCGGCGCGAGAGGATCGTGACCTGGATCATTGTATCCCCCTTGTCGCGCCCGGATTCGGTCGCCAGTATTCTACTAAGGGGAACCGCCGCTCGGGGTGCCCGTGTGAAATTCCCTGACCAGGCCCGTTCTGTAATACTGATGATGTATGGCGGGGGAGGGAGTCTGCTCATGAGGATCGACTGTCACGTGCATCTGACTGACGAGGGGTGGATCCACCCCGATTTCATGCTGGCCCTGGCAAGGATCGCCTGCGCTCGTGCCGGCAGTGAGACCGGGGTCTACCCTGACGCCGGGCAACTGGCACTGGTGCTGGGACCCGCGTTCGCGGACCCCGCGGGAGAACGACTCATCGAGATGATGGACCGCGCCGGCGTGGACACGTCCGTGGTCTTCCCGCTCGACTACGGGCTCTATACCGGCGAGCCGGGGGTGCCTATCGAGGAGCAGAACTTCAGGGTATGCGAGGCCGCCAGGAGCAACCCGGGAAGGCTGGTGCCGTTCTTCAGCATCGACCCGCGCCGTCCCGAAGCGGCATCGCTGTTCTCCAAGGCGGTCGAGGGTTGGGGTGCCAGAGGCCTTAAGCTGCACCCGTGCGCCGGGTTCTACGCCGGTGACGAAGCATGCACGCCTCTCTATCAGATTTGCCTGGAACACGACCTGCCCGTCCTCATCCACACCGGCAGCCAGCCGGCGCCCTTTAAGATAAAGTACGCGCGCCCCGCGTTCGTCGACGACGTGGCCGCCGACTTCGGCGAGCTCAAGATAATAATGGCGCACGTCGGTCACGGCTGGTGGGAGGAGGCGCTGCTGGTCGGGACGGTCAAGCCGAACGTGTGCTACGACATCTCCGGGTGGCAGCCGGCCATCCGCGAATACCCCCAGGTGTTCTACCGGATGCTTCGAAGGTTGCTGGACGCGGTCGGCCCCTGGCGCGTTTTCTTCGGAAGCGATGGGCCTTTTCTGAACGGCATCATGCCGCTCGAGGACTGGGTCGCCGCGATAGAAGAGCCGGGCCTCACCAGCTGCCCCGAGGTGTACTTCAGCGACGATGAGAAACGGCTGGTGATGGGAGAGGCATTCGCGCGGCTCGTCGGGATGAATGACTGGAGGCATCAAAACGCACCACCGGGGTCAGGCGCCGGTTGTGCGTTTTGGCTTCTTTGAGGCCAGTGGTCGCCCCGTTGTACGCACCGCACCCATCCCGTAACATGGGACACGCAACCCGCAGCGGGCGTTTAGCTCAGTTGGGAGAGCGCCGCCCTTACAAGGCGGAGGTCACTGGTTCAAGTCCAGTAACGCCCACCATGGACCCCAAGGTTACACATTCTCACTCAGGGGCGGACGCACCACGGGTGCCTGACCCCGGCGGTGCGCGTTGCGTAATGCAAAAAAGAGGTTTGACCCCTATTTTGCATCACTATTAATATGATTGAATTCTTGCGTTCTCGTAGAAGGGATCAACATTTTGTCCGCGAGCGATGACATGAAGCAGTCGCGGTCTGACGAGGAGGCGGCCCCCGGGGGTAGAGATGAGGACCACGAGTACCCTGACGCGGTCGAGCGTCTCAGACGGGTCTACTCGTTCCTCAACCGGACCAACGAGGCCATCGTCCGCATCAAAGCGCCGGAGCCGCTGTTTGACGAGGCGTGCCGCATCGCCGTCGAGGTGGGCGGGTTCAGGATGGCATGGATCGGGCTGGTGGACGCGGAGACCGGGCAGATCAGGCCTGTCATTCATCGCGGATTCGAGGACGGCTACCTCGAGAAGATATCTGTCAGCGCAGATGAGAGCGACTCTCAGGGGCGCGGCCCGACCGGGACGGCGGCCCGAACGGGCTCGGTCAACATCTGCAATGAGATCGCGACCGACCCCCGGATGGCGCCATGGCGCGGGGAGGCACTCAGGCGCGGGTATAAGTCCTCGGGCGCCTTTCCACTTCATATTGGAGAACGCGTGGCCGGCGTTCTCACGATGTACGCGCCCGAGAGGTACTGGTTCTCGAGCGAAGAGGTCGACCTTTTCAAGTCGCTTGCCGAGAACATCTCCCTTGCCGTCGAAGCCATGGACAAGGAAGCCGAGCTGAGAGAGTACCGGGAACACCTCGAGGACCTGGTGGAGGAGCGCACCAGGTACCTTCAGTTCCTGAACGACGAGCTCGAGTCCTTCGCCTACTCGGTGTCGCACGACCTGCGTAGTCCTCTGAGGGCGATCGACGGCTTTTCACACATGCTCCTGGACGACTTCGGTGACACGCTCAACGACGCGGGCCGCGAGTCTTTCGATTTCATATTCAGCAGCGTGAGACGCATGGACGACACGATCGATGGGCTGCTGAGGCTCGCTCGCGCGGGCAGGCAGGAGATCGAGATGTCGCACGTCGACATGGCCGAACTAGCCGCGTCGGTCATGGACGAGCTGAGGCCGTTCTGTGAAGGGCGCGACATCGAGTTCATGCTCGGCGAGCTGCCGGTTGCCGACTGTGACCCTGCACTCATGAGGCAGGTCTTCTCAAACCTCCTCTCCAACGCGATCAAGTTCACGCGCGGGAAGGAGAAAGCCGTCATCGAGGTCTGCTCGGAGGCGCGCGAAGGCGAGACGGTCTATTTCGTCCGGGACAACGGGGCGGGCTTCGACGAACAATATGCCGACAAGCTTTTCCAGGTGTTCCAGCGGCTCCACGGCGAGGAACAGTTCGAGGGCACGGGGGTCGGGCTCGCGCTGGTTCATAAGATCATCGCAAGGCACGGCGGACGTGTATGGGCCGAAGGAAGGCCCGATGAGGGCGCGACATTCTATTTCGCGCTGCCGCCCGGCGCGGCGCCGCGGAACGAGTAAGCGGTGGCCTGCAGGCTTTCACAGCGGATTCTCAGGATTATCCGGTAACAACTAATCATACCCCTTGACAGTTAATATTATGATATTAATAATATTACGATATTCGTAATAGTTGGTGGGAGAGTCCCGCCGCAACGAAACCCGAGTGGAGCAGCAGCTTATGCCGACCGGCACCCAGAAAAGACAGATGCAGCACCTCCGAGCCGTTATCGGCCGCAGGCAGCCCCCGGTTCCTGTCATGTCCTCGATCACACTGGTCTTGCTCTGCGAGTCGCCCGCGCACGGCTACGCGCTCTTCAAAGAGATGTGCGACATGGGCGTCTTCGAGGACGGGGTCGACGCGTCCGCCATCTACCCGACGCTGAAGGCGCTGGAGGCCGAAGGGTTCATCGAGCCGGAACTGGTCGACGAGGGCGCGGGACCGGCGCGCAAGGTGTTCCACATCACGGCGGCGGGCCGCAAGGCGCTCGAGGAGTTCGTGGAGCGCCACATAAGGCTCATGGCCGCGGACATAGAGTACTTCCTGGATCGCTACGACGCGATCAAGACGGTAAAGAAAGTCGACAAGACGCGGGCCGGCAGGGGGCCGGCTCAGCACGCCGCAGTCGGAAAGGTAGACAAATGACATTTATCCTTCGCAACATGTGGCGGCGGAAAGCCCGCACCTTCCTGACGATCTTCGGGATCGTCGTGGGGATCTTCGCCCTGACCGTGCTGGGCGGCATGACCGCCCGCATGAACCAGCAGATCAACGGGATGAAGGGCTTCATCACCGACAAGATTACCGTCCAGCCGGCCACCGCGGGCTCGCACATGGGGATGGACATCGGCGGCGGCAAATTCCTGGAGCTCTCCAAGAAGGCCGAGATCGAGAAGGTGCCCGGGGTGAAGGGCGCCTCGGGGATGATAATGGTCCAGCTCAAGGCGGCCGAGGGCATGAGCCAGCCTCAGCTTATGATCGGATACCAGCCGGTCGCGGGGGCCAGCATGTTCAACAACGCCAAGCTGTCCTCCGGCCGTGAGCTTAAGCCCGGTGACGCGGGCAAGGTGCTTCTGGGCTCTACGCTGGCGACCGACCTGGGCGCCAAGGTCGGGCAGCCGGTGACCCTGCTGGGCAAGCAGTTCGAGGTCGTCGGCATCATGGACACGACGTTGGGCGTCACGGACTCCTGGGCCTTCGTCCCCTACCAGGACACGCTCGGCATCTTCCTGGCTCAGAACCCCTACTTTAAGGCGGAGGGCCTCACCCAGCAGATAACCGTCTTCCCGAAACCGGGCGTGAACATCGAGACGCTGTCTTCGAAGATCCAGAGTTCTGTGGCCGGCATCAAGACGACCTCCCCCAAGCAGGCCGAGAAGATGATCTCGAACATCACCACCATCTTCAGCGCGATAATCCTGGGCATCGCCTTCATCGCACTCTTCGTCGGCGGCCTGTCGGTCATCAACACGATGATCATGTCCGTCTCCGAGAGGCGGCGGGAGATTGGGCTGAAGAAAGCAATCGGCGCCACTACCGGGACGATCCTCCGGGAGTACCTGGGCGAGGCGTTGATGATCGGGCTTGTCGCCGGCGCATGCGGAATGCTGCTGGGCCTGCTGGCCATTGCGGGGCTCAACCGCGCGACACACGCCAGCAACGTGGTGATATTCACCGTCACCGCGACCGTCATCATCGGGCCGGTTATCTTCGCGACGATCCTGGCGGGGCTCGCGGGGCTGTTCCCCGCGCTGCGCGCCGCGAGACTGAATCCTGTCGACGCCCTCAAGGAGGAATAGAGGATGAGCATAGTCACCACCAGCGGACTGACAAAGGTATACACCGTCGGCGAGACGACCATCAACGCGGTCGACGGCCTCGACCTGGCGATCGAGAAAGGCGAGTTCCTCTCGATCATGGGCCCGTCGGGCTCGGGGAAGACGACGCTGCTCCACCTGCTGGGGTGCCTCGACGTCCCGACCTCCGGGACCGTCAGCATAGACGGCAAGGAGACGGGCGAACTGAAGCCCACCGCGCTCGCGGCTATCCGCCGCGAGAAGATCGGGTTCATATTCCAGGAGTTCAACCTGCTCCCGGTGCTGAGCGCCGTCGAGAACGTCGAGCTTCCTCTGAGATACCAAAAGGTGAAACCCGCTGAGCGGCGCAGACGGGCGCTGGAGGCCCTGGCCAAGGTCGGCCTGAGCGAGCGGGCGAACAACAAGCCGGGCCAGCTCTCCGGCGGCGAGGCACAGCGAGTCGCCATCGCGCGCGCTCTGGTGACCGAGCCGGCGCTGGTGCTCGCCGACGAGCCGACGGGGGAGCTCGATACGACCAACACAATCCGCATCATGGACCTGCTGCGCGAACTCAACGAGCAGCTCGACCTGACCGTGGCCATCGTGACGCACGACCCTATGGTGGCGGAGCGGACCCGCAGGGTCATCTCCATCCGCGACGGGAAGATAGAGTCGGACAAGGCCGCCTAGAACGCAGAAAGGGACTTTCACCTTTTTGCGCGATTTTGCATTCAGCCCGTTTTCACGCGCCCCAAAGAGGTTATTTGCCTCGTTTGCTGTACACTAATCGTATGGAAGCGGGGACGGGTTACAGGCGGGAAAGCATACGGCGGCTGACCAACAAAAAGTGGTTGGGCATCACCATGCTTGGTGGCATTATCGTCGTGATCCTGGTCGGCTCCGCGGTGATGCTTCGCTTCGAGAAACCCAAGAATCCGGAGATAAAGACCTACGGGGACGCTCTCTGGATGGATTTCGTCACCATGACCACGGTGGGCTATGGCGACAAGGTGCCGATCACGACGGGGGGCAGAGTGACAGCGATCCTGATCGTGCTGTTCGGCCTTACCCTCCTGACGGGTTTCATCACCTCGAGGGCATCGGTCAGTGCCGACAAAGCTCAAAGGAGGATCAGAGGGTTGAACCAGGACACACGATTACACGACCACTTCGTGATCTGCGGGTGGAACTACCGAGGCAAGTACGTGGTGGAGAGGCTCGCGAGCGCGATGAGGAAAGACCGCGTGCCGATCGTGCTCCTCGCGGAGGTGGACGAGGCGCCGATCGAGGACGAGCTGCTGTTCTTCTACTACGGCAGCCCCACGCGGGAATCCGACCTGCGCAGGGTGAACATCGCGGGGGCGAGGTCCGTCGTCCTGCTGGCGGATGAGAGCAGTGGTGCGTCCATCTCGGACCGCGACGCCAAGACCGTACTTGCGGCGCTCACCGCGCGCTCACTCAACCCCGACGTGATGATGACGGCGGAGGTTCTCGAGCCTGAGAACGTCCAGCACATGAAGAGGGCCGGGGTCCAGGAGGTCTTCGACCACAACCTAATCGGCGGAAACCTGCTGGCGCAGTCCGCGATGCGCTTTGGTGTCATCGAGTTCGTGACCGCGCTCGCGGAGAGGGAGGCAAACGCCAAGATCTTCTTGGTCGCGGTGCCTGACGAGCTTCAAGGCAAGACTTGTGACGAGGCGGCGGTCGCGCTCGAGCGCGACAAGAGTTACACGTTGCTGGGGGTGCGCAAGCCCGATGGATTCCACATCTGCGAGGTGGATCTTACAATCGATTCCGGGGACAAGCTGATGGTGATCTCGGAGGCCAAGCCGCCCGACGCGGAGTTCTAACTAAACCGCCCGACTCTGCGTGAGGCCGGCACCCCCAGGCGTGGAGCGCCGGCGCAGCAGATCTGCCTGGCTCGCTCCTAGCCTTTCTTTCTGCCGTTCTTGCGACCCACTAACTCGAGGACGTCGGCCGAGTATTTTTCGATGCGTGACGGGCCGAAGCCGCTGATCTGCGCAAGGGCTTCGCGGCTGGACGGACGCAGCCGCGCGATCTCCTCGATGGAGCGGTTGGGCATGACGCAGTAGGGCGGGACGCGGTCGCACGCGGCCCTCTCGGAGCGCCACGCCTTGAGCGAGGATGCCAGGCGCTCCTGTCGCGCGGTAAGAGGCTTCACCGGCGGCTCATCGGGGACAGCCGCAGGTGAATCGGCGGAGGCCTTCTGCTGGCACACCGGGGCGACCTCGGCGCGCGCCGCCGCCTTCGCCGGCGCGGCCTTCCTGCGCGGCTCTTCCTCTTCGAAGAGGACCAGCAGCGACCAGGACGGCTCGGGTCGCTCGCAGATGCCGGCCGTCACCTTCCGCACCTTGACCGACGCGAGGAAGTCGCTCGCCGCGGCCTCGTCGATGGCGGCGAACGGCTGCTCGATCCTGATGCCCAGAGTCCTGCACTTCATGCCTTTCTCCTTTCCTTGCTTGGTCTGCTGAACAGCAGTGTAGGCCGGGGGTGTGACACGGGATCGGGCACGGAATGCAAGTCAAGGGGTCTGAGGTCAAAACCTGCATCCCGGCTTGACCGGCGATTTTTCCTTGAAATAGGCTATCGAGCAGACGGGGTGTCGAGCAGGAGGTCTGGAAGTGCGGATAGCGCTGGTAGGTGCAGGGTCGCTGGGTACGATAGCGGGGGCCCTCCTCTCAAAGGTCGGTCTGGACATCGTGCTGGTGGACGCCAACGAGGAGCACGTCAACGCGCTCAACTCCATGGGTGCGCGCATCGAGGGGCACATGGAGGCGACCATCCTGGTCAAGGCTATAAGGCCTCACGACATGGAGGGCACCTACGACCTCTTTATCTACATGGTCAAGGCGACCTTCGACGACGTGGCGCTGCCAGGGTTGCTCCCGTTCATGCGCCCCGACAGCATGCTCATCACCCTTCAGAACGGCGTGCCCGAGGAGCGGGTAGCCTCCTTGGACGCGAGCGGACCCTGGGAGGGGGCAGTAGGGTGGGGTGGCACCTGGAAGGGCCCCGGAGTATCGGAGCTCACCAGCATCCCCGCCGACATGACCTACGACGTAGGGGAGCTCGACGGGAGCCTCACCGAGCGCATCGAGATGATCAAGGAGGTCCTGGACAACGCGGGCGAGGTTTTGATCACAGATAACCTGACGGGGGTGCGCTGGACCAAGCTGCTGGTCAACGAAGCGATGTCCGGGCTCTCAACCGCGCTCGACTGCGATTACGGAGGCATACTCGACGACGAGACGGCGATCAACGCCGCCATCTGCATGATGATGGAGACCATCAAGACGGCCCAGGCGCTCGACATAAAGATGGAGCCCATGCAGGGCGCGGACCCGGCCATCCTCTTCGAGATCGTCAAGCAGGACCTCGAAAACGCCAAGGGCGCCGTGCGATTCATCTGGGACCCGCATCGCAATATCGTTGGAAGCATGCTTCAGGACCTCAAGAAGGGCCCCTGCGAGGTCGAGGCCTTGAACGGCTACGTGGAGTGGAAGGCCGGTGAGGCGGGAGTCTCGACCCCGGTCAACGACCAGGTGACAGATATCATAAGAAAGATACAGTCCGGCCAGATCAAGCCGGGTTTCTCGAACCTCGAATCCATTACCCTCCCGGACGTGTCGGTCTACTTCGCCTGAGCGCCCGGGGGCTCTTGCACCGGCCCGCGACCGTCCGATAATCGAGCGCCGAGTGAAAACAGCATGCTTGTTACGTTTGTTACATACCTGTAACAACCACGAAACACTGCCGAAACACCGCACAATTAGTCTCATTCCAGAGCGCCGGGCGACGCTGCCCGGCAGGCCTGCGCGGGCAGGGTGCTTCCATACAACGGCGTGAGGAGGCAGAAGAATGGGACACATCAACTCAGGTGACACCGCGTGGGTCATGATCTCGGCGGCCCTGGTCATGATGATGACGCCGGCCCTGGCGTTCTTCTACGGCGGCATGGTGCGCAAGAAGAACATCCTCTCGACGCTCAACCTGAGCTTCATCATGCTTGGTCTGATAAGCATCCAGTGGGTGCTCTTCGGATACACGCTGGCGTTCGGCCACAACATCGGAGGGTTCATCGGGAACCTGCAGTTTATCGGCCTGACGGGCGTCGGCAGCGGCCCCAGCCTCGCGTACGCGCCCACGATCCCGCACCTGAGCTTCGCCCTCTACCAGATGATGTTCGCGGTGATAACGCCCGCTCTCATCACCGGGGCCTTCGTGGAGCGGGTGAAGTTCAAGACTTTCCTGGTGTTCGCGCTGATCTGGGCGACGGTGGTCTACGACCCGGTGGCACACTGGGTCTGGGGGATAGGCGGGTTCATCAACCGCATGGGGGCGCTGGACTTCGCGGGCGGGACGGTGGTGCACGTCACCGCCGGATTCGCCGCGCTCGCCTTCGCAATGGTGATCGGTGCGCGCAAGGGCTACGGCAAGACGCCGATGGAGCCCTCGGCGATCCCCTACACCGTACTGGGCGCCGGCCTGCTGTGGATGGGCTGGTTCGGCTTCAACGGGGGCAGCGCGCTGGCGGCCAACGGCGTCGCGGTGCACGCCATCGTCAACACCAACACGGCGGCGGCCGCGGGGGCCATGATCTGGATGCTGCTGAGCTGGCGCGACGACAAACCGAGCGTCCTGGGAATTGTGACGGGGGCGGTCGTCGGCCTGGTCGCGATCACGCCGGCGGCGGGCTTTGTCGAGCCGTGGGCGGCCATCATCATCGGCGGCGGCGCCGCGACCATCAGCTACTACGCGATCAAGTTCAGGCAGAGGACCCGGCTGGACGAGTCGCTCGACGTGTTCGCCTGCCACGGGCTGGGTGGCACCACCGGCGCAATACTGACGGGTTTGTTCGCCACCAAGGCGGTCAACCCCAAGGGCGCCAACGGGCTCTTCTACGGCAACCCCAAGCAGCTGGCCATACAGATCGCGGCCGTCGCGATCGTGGCCACCTTCACCTTCGTGCTGACGTTTGTGATAGTCAAGGTCCTGGACAGGCTGATGGGGCTGCGGGTGGACGAGGCTTTCGAGGAAGTCGGTCTGGATATCAGCGAGCACGGCGAGATGGCTTCGGTCTGAGACAAGGAGGAGACAGAATGGCAAAGAAGATAGAGGCCATCATCCGGGAGGAGAAGCTCGCCGACGTGAAGGACGCCCTGCGAGCGATAGGCATCGTCGGCATGAACTTCTTTGAGGTCAAGGGTCACGGCCGTCAGGGCGGCATCACGCTGGCGGGCCGCTCGGGCACCTACCAGATAGACATGCTGCCGCGCGTGCAGGTAAACGTCATCCTCTCGGACCACAACGTGGAAAAGACGATCGAGACAATCCGCAACGCCGCCAGGAGCGAAGACGGCGGGGCGGGCGACGGGCTCATATTCGTGTTCCCGGTGGAGGAGGTCGTGAGGATCAGGACGGGGGAGCGGGGCGCGGACGCGCTCAAGTACGAGGGAGACATCGACGCCAAGCTCGCCAAGTACTACGCCCCGCCGGGAAAGAAGCCGGAAGAGGGAGACGTCACCAAGACCCCGGCCGCCAAGACCCCGGGGAAGATATCTCGATTCTTCATCAAGGGCTGATCCGAGCGGCGGGCTAGGGCCCGGCCTCGGCGCGCAGGAAGCGCGTTCCGTGCAACCGGGACCGGAAAGCAACGAGCAGCAGCACCAGCGCGAGAACTCCCAGCGCGGCGGGAAAGAGCTGCGGCGGCGAGCCGTTGATGCGCGGCGCGTAGAGCGACAGCACAAAGGTGAGCCCGATGCCGCCGGCGGCCATCAGGTAAGAGCCGGACACTATCATCACGGCGGCGATGAACCCGGCGTACCACGGCATCAACCAGGTGGTGCAGATCGCGAAGGCGAACATGATCGCGGCGACCGACAGCAACAGCGAGTACATGTCGCGCACGCGGTAGCAGAAGAAGACCAGCAGCGCCAGGAACCCGAGTATGAAGACGGCGCGCGAAGCGGTCATCGCGACGGAAGTAGCTGACGAGGGATGCATTCCCAGGTGGCGCAGCACTGTTGTGAGCCCTTCGCGGAACAACCTGGGCACGCTCGCGGCGCTGAATTCAGTTCCCACCGAGATTATCGTCTTCAGGGCGGCGGTTCCCGGCCATATCGGCAGGTAGAGAGCGAGTGGAGTGACAATGAGCACGGCGGCGGCCTGGCCGTACTTGCGCAGTGTCCACCTGGAGTTCTGCTTCAAGAAGAGCACCAGCATGGGGATCAGGACGAACACGGCCGTGGTCTTGATCATCACCGCGAGCGCGCAGCTGAAGAGCGCCCAGACGGGCTTCTCCTGCCGGTAGAGCAGGAAGGCAGTAAGGATCAGGAACAGCATGATGAGGTCGTTGTGAGCGCCCCCGACCAGGTGGATTATCACCAGGGGGTTCCAGGCGACCGCGACCAGGATGAACGCCCGCCTCGAAGGGAACATGCGCCTGGCCAGCGAGTCCACCACGAACAGGCTGCCCAGGAAGAAGGCGAATCCCACTAGCTTGAAGGCGAAGATGTTGGCGATCGCCCCCTGGCGAGCGATGAGCGTGATGAGCGCCGACAGGTAGGTGAATAACGGCCCGTAGACCGAGATGGCGTGCTTCCAGGAGATGTAGGGCAGCACCGGGTCGCGCGGAAAGTCGGCCGCGCCGTGGAGGTAGGGGTTCGCCCCGTGGAACGAGAGCATCTTGCCGTAGGAGGCGTAGTTGAAAAGGTCCTTGGCATAAAGCGGGGTGATGAAGAGGACCCAGAGGCACAGCGCCACCGAAGCACCGATGATGAAGCCGCGCGACATGGTAGCTTTGCCTCGAGCCACCAGGACCAGCGCCCAGATATAGCTCAGGAAAAGCACGGCTATGAGCACGGCGTAGAACTCACTCGTCACCGCGGAGGAGAGCCGGGATATCCCCAGCGCGCGTGCGCTGCCGGTTAGGAACCCTCCCAGTGTGAGGAGCCGGCTTTTCGGCGCGTCAACCCCCAGCAAGTGGTTTCTCTGGACCGCGAGAATGGCGACCAGCCACATGCAGACGAACATGATGGCGACCATCAAGCGCGGGTTGTTGACGGCCGAAACCAGCCTGCGACGTGGTTGCTCCGTCTTTTCGCCTCGAATCATCCTGTGCCTTCCAGAGCCGGGTGGTGAGATTCTACAACAGGTCCATCGGCACGGCAGCTCGGGTCCACTGCCACCATTGAAAGGACACGGGCGATAGGCGAGAATAGGAACCTGATTTGACGAGGCAAGAAGGTTTTTACTTTGCACTGGCTGATTGATTTCTTCGTGCACCTGGACAAGCACCTGCAGTCTTTTGTGGGCACATACCACATGTGGACATACCTGGTGATGTTCCTGATCATCTTCTGCGAGACCGGGTTGGTGGTCACTCCGTTCCTGCCCGGAGACTCTCTGATCTTCGCGGCGGCGGCGATCGCCGCGCTGCCGAACCACCCGCTCAACATCTTCGTCCTCTGGGCGGTGATATGCGCGGCCGCGATTCTGGGCGACACGGTGAACTACTGGATAGGCCACGCGTTCGGGCATCGGTTCTTCAAGAAAGAGGACGCAAGGATACTGAAGAAGAGGTATCTGGACGAGACACACGATTTCTACGACCGGCACGGCCCGGTCACCATCGTGCTGGCGCGCTTCGTCCCGATCATCAGGACCTTCGCCCCGTTCGTGGCCGGCATGGGCAGCATGAGCTACGGCACCTTCTTTGCCTACAACGTCATCGGCGGCATCGCCTGGGTGACGCTCTTCACGGTCACCGGGTACTTCTTCGGCACCATCGGCTTCATCAAGCACAACTTCAGCTACGTCATCTTTGCGATAGTCCTTATATCGCTGGTGCCTCTCATCTGGAAGAGCCTCAGCGAGCGCAGGAAGCGCAAGGTCGCGGTCATGGCGATGGCCGCAAGCCAGGAGGTGCCGGAGGAATGAGGCGCCTCGAGGCCTGCGCGGTGACAGAGACGTCCGCGGGAGCAGTCCGTCCCGCGCCGGGCGGCAGGTGCGCCGCCGGCCTGGAGGTCGGCCGCCGTGGATAAGGGAGCATCCACGAGCGGCACTGGCGCCACGGCTCGGGTCAGTGACGTTCTGGATGCTCTGGACGATCGTTTCCCCTGGGAGCTGGCCGGCAGGCGCATGCCTGGAGGCCTCCTTGTGGGCTCGCCCACCGACACCGTCACCGGCGTCACGTGCGCGGTGGATCTGACCTGTGACGCCGTCGAGGCGGCGGCCGCAACGAAGTGCGACCTCCTCCTGGTGCATCACCCCCAGTTGTTTGCGCGCGGGCGCGGATATCTCGATTCGCGCACTCCCGGCGGGCGTGTCGCGTCAAAGGCGATCCGCGAGGGGGTCGGCATCGTGGCTTGTTACCAGAACGCCGACGTAGCAGATGGCGGCGCCAGCGACCTCATGGCGGCGGCGGCCGGCGTGCGGCGCGCGGTTCCGCTGGTGCCCTCGAGATCTTGCTGTATCGCCAAGGTGGTCGTGTTCGTGCCGCCTGAGGCGGTCGACTCCGTGGCCGGGGCGATGGCGGGAGCCGGAGCGGGAGTCATAGGCGACTACACGGAGTGCTCGTTTCGCACCAGCGGCACCGGGACATTTGTCCCGTGGATCAGAGCCCGGCCGTATTCGGGAACGACGGGCCGGCTCGAGCAGGTGGACGAGGTCAGGCTCGAGATGGTCTGCCCATCGTTCCGACTCGAGCGGGTCGCGGAGGCGATGAGATCGGCGCACCCCTACCAGGAAGTGGCCTTCGACGTCTACCGCACCGCTTCGCCTGTCCCGTGGGGCATGGGCCGCGTGGGTGAGCTCGAGGCCGCCAGGAGCCTCTACGATATCGCGCGGGACCTCGAAGCCTGGAGCGCGTCAGAAGACGTGGCGCTCATTGGGGAGCCCGAGGATAAGGTGCGGCGCCTGGCGGTGGTTCCCGGCCCCGCGGACGGGATGATCGGAAGGGCTCGTG
>DAIQAV010000042.1:0-14222 GCA_036781505.1 Candidatus Anoxymicrobiaceae bacterium
GCCTATTACGACGACGTCATACAAACTGCCACCCAGTGTGATCTCCTCAGAGCCGCGCCGCCACCCGCCAGCCAGGGATGTTGTGCGCGAACCGCTTCATCGAGTGCTCCTCGACGGCGGGCAGCACCGAAAGCCCGGCCCAGACCAGCGGGCGCTTGATGAAGTCCGGCACCATGTCGAAGATGCGCTTGAAGACGTAGTTCGGATAATAGGTCGCCGTAGCGCGCCGGAAGTCGGAGTAGGCCACCGCCTTGTCGTCTATCGCCTTGGCCGCGATCTTTCCCGACACCAGCGCCCCCAGCATACCGAAGAACAGGTAGGGGTCGATGACGCCGGCGAGCGTCCCCGCCATTATTTTGTTGCCGTGGAAGAGCCTGGGGTTGCGGATGCTGCCCACCGGGCAGGCGCCGCCGACCAGGTCGCGCCACTCGGCGAACTCCCAGCCCTCGTTCTCGGCGAGCATCTGCTTGAACTTCTCCTTGGCGGCCAGAGACAGCGGCCTGCCCCGCTGGAACAGCAGCGCGAAGCAGACGCCGTTGATCGCGCAGTTGAACGCATAATCCCTGGTGAAGTCGTCCATCCACAGCGACACCACGGTCCGGTCGTGGTCGACCGTACCCTTGGCGTAGTAGCCACAGAGCGGAGAGTAAGGGATGCCCAGCGCCTCGTAGGGCTCTATCTTGAGCCCGGTGGCGAGGATGGTGTCCTCCGGCAGGCGGGCGTAGTCGCCCTGGGTCACCACCGGATGGTCGAACTGGACCTCGACCCCCAGTGAGGTCGCCTGCGCGAGCAGCAGGCTGTCCAGCGAGGTGGAGCGCGCGCCCCGCTCGACCATATACATCGCTGTGGAGGCTTTCATCGGCATCTCGAACTTGCGACCCCAGGCGTAGGTGTTCGACTCGTCGATGATCTTTACCGCGGGAGAGATGTCGATGCCGGTGTAGCGCTCTATCGCCGCGAGGTCGAACGGGCTTCCGGCGGGATCGGGCCTGAACTCGGGCATCCCGCCGATGCGCTTCTCGCGCTCGAGGACGAGGATATTCACAGAGTGGCCTTCCTTGGCCAGGTTTATCGCCGCCACCAGCCCCGATATGCCGGCACCTACTATCGTCACGTCAGACATCTTCGTCTCCCTTTACCGAGCCCAACCTACTTGGGCAACTCCTGGTAGCCCGGCAGCGCCTTGAAGAAGTTGTTCATGAGCGGCATCAGCTGCTGCGCGTGGTCCTGCGAGAACTGGAGCTGGGGGCCCATGATCCTCTTCCTGATGGCGACCGGTGTCGCGTCGAACATCCTTCGCATGAACAGGTTGCGCTTGAAGTACCTGGTGTATTTCTTGAAGAGCGCATACGCGGCGGCCTTGTCGTCGTGGGCTATCGCCGCTATCTTGCCGGTGACCAGCGAGCCGTGGACCCCGAACAGGGCGAACGGGTCCATCCCTCCCGCCAGCGTGCCGGCGAGTATCTTGTTTCCCTCGAACAGCCGGGGGTTGTGGTAAGAGGCGGTCGGGACCTCACCCTCGTAGTAGATCCAGGAGGAGCACTCCATCCCTTCCTCGCCCGCGAGCTGAACCTCCTTGAAGCGCTCGAGCTCGCTGTCCTTCACGGGCTCACGCGCGAAGTAGAGGCAGAAGACGACGTCGTTGCTGGAGCCGTAGTAGGCGTAGTCCAGCGCGTAGTCATCCATCCAGACGCCTGTCCTGGGCCAGTCCTCGGTCTTGCCGCGCCCCATGTACCCGAAGACCTTCTGGTAGGGGATGTTGAAGGCCTCGAGGGCGGCGGCGGGGTAGAGCCCGGTGGCGATGATCGAGTCCGGTGGGAGCTGGGAGTAGTCGTGCTGAGACGCGAATGGCTTGTCGAATTCGAACTTCACCCCGGCCTCGAGGCACAGCTCGTATAGCTGGGTGTCGAGCGAGGATTGGCGCGGCCCGCGCTCCACGCAGTGGAGGTTGACCTCTTTGACCTTCATCTCTACCTTCTGGCCGAACGCGTAGAAGTTCCAGTGCTCGCAGGGGACGATCTGGGGAGCGCCCAGCTCGACCCCGATGAACTTGCCTACGGGGCCGACGTCGAACGGGGTCACGTCGACCGCGGGCCGCACCTGGGGCATGCCGCCCACCTGGTCGTACTTCTCGAGCACCAGGACGTCCTTGCCGTCACGCGCCAGGTTGAGAGCCGCCGTCATGCCAGCGAGCCCCGCCCCGACGATGGTTACTTCCTTGGCCTTGTAATCTATTGTTACCCCCTGTTAGCGACGAGGCGGCCTGGTTCAGGTGAGCAGCCGCCGCGGCATCTCGCGCGCCTCGCGAAGCTGCTTTCTCAGGTGTCGCTTCGAGCCTTCGTCGAGCCTTATAGAGCGGTCGAGCGCCGCCAGCGCGGCGGCGATGCCCATGGCGGTAAGGATCAGCGTGCCCCTCCCGCGCCAGGCCGACTTGATGAGACCTGTCATGCCACCCCTCAAAATGCAAAATTGGTGCCTGGCACCTTTTTTGCGTCTTAGAAGAAGATCTTCTTCATGCAGCCGGTGTCGTACTCCCACCTGCGGTTGGAGATGTTGTTGGGGTCGAGCGCCATCTTCATCTTGGTGAACGCGTCCATGAACTGCACCATGTTCGGCTGGGCCGCCTGCATGGCGAGGTCCATCATCGGTACCACTCCCTTGACCAGCGCGCCGCCACCGGCCGCGATGATCATTCCCTGGCTCATGGCGACGGCGGTCGCGCGCCCGTATCCCATCAGTATCCGCAGCAGGTCGTCCTTGTCGGCCTGGTTGGTGTAGACGTCGTACTCCATGTAGGCGCTGCGGCCCATGTGATAGGGCTGCAGGTAGGTGGAGGCGTCGTCGGGGGGAAGGGCGTCGTCGGTGGTGCCGACCTGGTTGGTGCAGGCCGTGCGCATCGTGGCCTCGATCCCCACCATGTTGTCGAGCTTGTCGATGAGGGCGCCGATCATGAACGAGCCGCGCACTCGCTGCACGCGCACGGTTACGTTGAAGAACTTGACCCACTTCTCCAAGTTCACGTAGTCGTAGTCAGCGGTCATGTCCTCTATGGCTTCCTTCGGGAGGTAGTCGAACATGGGGAACTTCTCCTCCAGCATCCTCTGGGTCACCTCGGCCTTGAGGTCGGCCTCCTCCTCGGTCTCGCCGCCGAAGATCGTCACGAGATTGTGGCGCGGCATGAGCTCAGCGACCTTGCTCGCCTCCTTGTTGGTGTCGCCCATGAAGATCCCATAGAAGGAGTTCATGAGGTGGGCGAGCTCGAGCGAGAGGTTGTCCTGCGCCACCTCGTAGAGAGCGTCGGCGAGAACCCCCAGATTGTCCTCCTCGTAGGCGGGGAAGATCTGCTGGTGGAACGGGGCCTCGGGGTAGAGGCGTATCGTCATCTTGGTGACGATGCCGTAGGTGCCGAAGGCGTACCTGAACAGGCATGAGATGTCGGGGCCGGGCCCTGGCACCGCGCCCTTGACCGCGCCGTACGACATCGCGCCGGTCTTCAGTATCTCGCCGGTGGGCAGCACCGCCTCGACGTCGAGGATGTTGTCCATCCCGAAGCCGTACTTGGATGCCATGGTGTTGATGTTGCAGAAGAGGTGGTTGCTTATGACCCCCGCGGTGGCCGAAGTGGACGGGTTGAGCAGCCTGCAGCCCACCAGCTGCGCTGCGGCCTGCAGCATCAGGTAGTTGACCCCGGGCTGAATGGTCGCCCACATGTTCTCGCCGTCTATCTCGAGGATCTCGTCCATCCTGCGCAGGTCGCAGAGTATGCCCCCGTAGGGTGGAAGCGCCAGACCCGCCGTGGTCAGGCCGGTGCCGAAAGGCATCACGTCCATGAGAAACTCGTTGGCGATGCGGTACACCTCCTGGACCTCCTCGGTGGAGGAGGGCATCGCCACTATGTGCGGGTAGGAAGCCGGGGTGAAGCTCTGGTCGCGCGCGTAGCCGCAGAGCACCGACGGGGCGTCGCTGGCCCATTCCTCCCCCAGTGCCTTCTTGAGCGCGTCGAGGGCCTTGCCGAGGTTCTCCGCGCGGTTGTGCTCGGGGTCCTTCTCCATCACCAGCGGACGGTGCACGACCCGCCGGGCGCGAAGCTCCTCGCGTATCCTGCTCTTTGCCATCGCTAGCCTCCTAAAGCGCTTTCTCTAGTATCTCGGCCAGGTCGTAGACCTTGAGGTCGGATTTCTTCTCGGCTATGGCGTCCTCGAACATGCGCACGCAGATCGGGCAGGCGGTGATTATCGCCTCCGCGCCAACGTGCTCCGCCTCGAACAGCCTCTCGTTGGTGACCCACCTGGCGAACTCCGGCTCCCAGAAGAACACCGAGCCGCCCCCGCCGCAGCAGAGCGCGTTCTTGCGCGCACGCTCGAACTCGACCAGCTCGAGCCCGGGAATCGCCCCCAGCACCTGGCGTGGCTCGTCGAAGATGCCGCTGCGGCGTCCCAGCCTGCAGGGGTCGTGGTAGGCCGCCTTCATCTTGACCGGTTTGGAAGGCTTGAGCTTGCCCTCCTTTATGAGCCCCGCCGTCATCTCCGGGAAGCTGACCACCTCGAGCTCGGCGGCCTTGGTGTACTCCTCCTTGATGACGCTGTAGGCGTGGCAGTCGGCGGTGACTATCTTGGTGGCGCCAGCCTTCTCGAAGAGGTCGAGGTTGGCGTTGGCGAGTGTCTCGAAGAAGTCGCGGTCGCCAATGAGCAGCAGGGCGCTGCCGCTGGAGACCTCTTCCTTGCCCAGGGTGCCGAAGTCGACGCCCGCCGCGGAGAGCACCTTGGCCACCGCCTGGATGCGAGGAGTCAACTGCTTGAAGCTCGAGTAGTCGTCGCCCACGAAGAGCAGCCACTCGACTTTTTGCTCGAGCGCGTTTGCAATGTCCATCCCCTTGGCCCAGGCGACACGCGCCTCGGCGGTCACGCCGTAGGGGTTGTCGGTCTTCTCCATGCTCTCGATCATCGGCGCGAAGTAATCCAGCGGCGCCCACTCGTCGGCGATCGCCTGCTCGCGCAGGAGCTGGATGACCCACAGCGGGTGGAGCTGCTTGACCGGATAGCACCTGTCGTCACAGGAGCCGCACAGCATGCAGGTGTAGACCGAGTGCTGCATCATCTCGTCCGGCTCGATCTCGACCAGGTCCAGGCACCGCGCCATCTCGAGCTTGCCGGGCGCGTAGTAGGCCTCATAGCGGAAGCGCGTTCCGGACGGGCAGTTCCGCCAGAACCGCGGATCGTCGCACTGCTGCGCCATGACTCCCTGACAGAGCTTGCACTTTCCGCAGAGCGAGAAGTCCTCGCGGAGCTCCGCCAGTGCCTCACGCGGGGCGGTGATTCTGCGCTGCATCGTCTAAACTCCTTCCAGTAGCTGATCCGGGTTCAGTAGGCCCTTGGGGTCGACCGTCCTCTTGAACAGCTTGATCATGTTCACGTAGGAGGGATCCATCCTGGCGTACAGCATCTCCGCGACCGCGCCGCGCGGCTTGTCGATGAAGGCCCCCTGATCGATGAGCGCCTCATAAGACTTGACGCAGGCGTCGGCAACGGAGCCGGCCGCCTTGGCTTCCTTGGCGTTGTAGTAGAAGTCGGTCTCGCAGTAGGCGGAGGACCCGAAGTACACCGGCACCACTATCTTGCCGGTCTCCTCGGGCTTCAACCCCGCCGCCTTCACCTTCTCGTCGATGACTGAGAAAGTGTCGGGCACGTTCTTGAAGTAGTTGTAGCAGTCGACCGTCTCGGTGCGGCCTTTGAAGTAGTCGCGGTCGTAGACGTTCCAGGGACCGGACAGGGCCTTCTCGCACATCTCGGGGACCTGCCCCTTGAGGAGCTTGCCGCCCATCTCCCTGGCGGCCTCCTTGATGTAGCGCTCCCAGACGTCCACCAGGTCCTTGTAGTGCTCCATGGTGAAGACCGCGGTCCAGGGGTTGAGCTTTTTCTTCATGCCCGCCACCGCGCCCGCGTCGCCGCCGGCGAGGATCACCGAGAGGTAGCGGTCGTTCGCGGCGAAGGACTCGAAGCACCACTCGGCCCGGCTGACCTTGTAGAGCAGGTCCCTGGCCGCCTCGAGGTTGTCGAACCCGAACGCCACCAGCCTGCGCTCCTCGCGGTTGGGGTAGGTGTAGACCAGCCCGTAGTAGGGGATCCCGAAGATGTCCTCGGAGGCCCCGAAGAACGGCGAGAACTGCGGCCCCTGGTCCTCGCGGAAATCCGCGTGGCCCTCGTCGGTCAGCTGTTGCGAGCCCGAGACCCACATCTGGCCGTCCGCCATCATCGCGTGGAACACCGAGATGTGGGGGTGCCTGTACCCGCCCTCGCCCATCAGGATGTCGCGGTCCATGTAGGAGCGCACGATGGAGGGGGAGGTGCCGGCCAGCGGATAGAGCAGCCGCTGGTTCTCACGCGCGAGCTCAGCCGCCAGTTGCTCGAAGGTCACGCCGACGAAGACGTTCGCGGTGAGGTTGCGCAGGTCGATCTTCTTGATCTTGTTCATCCCGCTCAGGTCGACCAGGATGCCTTTCTTGCCCGCGAGGTTGCCGGCGTCGGTTTTACGCCTGACCGAGAACAGCGGTATCTCGCTTTCGTAAGAGAACGCCGCGACGTCCGCCAGGCCATCGACGTCCTTGGGCGTCACCAGCACCAGGTCCGCGCCGTCCACGGGCGCCAGAAAGCAGGCCGCGACCGCGCTCGCGCCGGTCTTGACGTTGCCTTCGCCCAGCAGCCTCTTAAGCTCTTTTGCGGCGCTGCCGTTGCCGTTCAAAAGCCCCTCCAGTCTCCGGTAAGTCTTTCCTGCAAACGGATCAACTGACGTCGATTATGGATTCGAGCCCCTTCTCCGTGAGGATCTCGGGGTAGATCTTGAACGCGGGCTTGATGACGGGGAGCATCTTGAGCAGCTTGGGCACGGAGCCCTCCGACTCGATCTCCCCGCTGGTAAGCGCCTTGATGAGGTTCAGCTTGCCCAGCCAGAACTTGTGGGCCGTGTCCGTCGACATCCGCAGGGTGGCGTCGCTATCGTTGAAATCCTTGGGACCGGTGAGCAGGAGCATGTCGTCGCCCCGGCAGTCGATCCAGACCTCTCCGTCGGGGTCCGAGTAGATGAAGTGCACGAGCAGCTTTGAGGCGAGAGCTTTCTCCTTGATCGCGGGATCGGAGGAGAGCTTCTCGAAGAGCTCGCCGAGGGAATCGTAGAAAGGTTGGATGTCACTGAAGTACGGCATTCCTGCGTCTCCTTTCGTTACAACCTAGCGGCCGGCCGGAAGATGTGGAGCGCATTCAGCTCGGCGCAGCCTCCTACCCCCACTCAGCGCCCATAATTATTAGTTCACTAGAGTGGAACTGTCAATTGACCGCCCGGTGCAGTTATACTATCAGTTATCTTCAGCGAGGAGAGGTGGAGTCATGGCAGAGAGCGTGGTCGTCGGGGCGGGGCTCGCCGGGCTGGTCGCGGCGATAAACCTCGCGCGGCAGGGCAGGGACGTGGTGGTGCTTGAGAGGGAACAGAGGATAGGCGGTTCGGCGATCTACCATCCCTCACCCGAGGGTTCTCCCATCGACATCGAAGGCTTCAAAGAGTACAGCGGGATAGACCTCGAGCCAGCCCTCCATACCGGGGCGCTGGCGCCGTTCCAGGTGGGCCGGGCCATAGCCTACGGCGAGATAATCCCGGTGGACATGAACGCGATCTCCTCCTACATGATCGAGAGGGGACCCAGGTCGACCTCGCTCGACAGCTACCTGTATGGAATAGCCCGGGAGGCGGGCGTGACCTTCGAGTTCGGCCACGCGCTGGTGTCCAACGACGACGTCGCCGAACTGCCGCCCGACACGATAATCGCCACCGGGCTCTACTTCGAAGGCTTCGACGCCACTCGCGTCCCTTACCTCACCTCGTTCCATTTCGTCGCGCGCCAGATGATAGAGGACACCGAGAGCAACCACGTGTCCGTCTACCACGGCGAGTTCACGCGCGACTACTCCTACACCTGCTCGGTCAACGGCATACAGTTCGCGCACGTGTTCCAGCGCAAGCCCATCGGCAAGGACACGCTGGAGGCCTTCAAGGAGCAGGTCTTCACGGCCGAGGGCATTCAGTTCAAGACCTGGAACCACTTCATGTTCCCGGTGCCGGCCGCCTCGATTCACAACCCCAGGCTGTTCGCCGGCGACAAGATACTGGCGGGGACCCTTGCCGGCTGCATGGAGTCCTACATGTTCTTCGGCATCCTGGGTGCGCTGGTCTCGGGGAAGATCGCCGCGATCGCGGTCCAGGACAAAGCGCGGGCGGCTGAGGAGTTCAAGCTCGCGACCTCTTCGTTCGCCTCGGCGTACGTGGCCAAGAAGCTGTCGAACCTGGCCCCGCACTCGGTGCAGAAGGTGATGATGCCGCTGGCGCTTCGTCACGGCCTTGACTACGCGATGGTGGCGGAGACGGTGAAGAGAGCGATGCCCGGCTGGAAGAACATCACCCGCGCGGAGCACTAGGCACCAGGCGGGCTCGCGGACGATTGGAGGGCGGATGAAGAAAGTGGTAGTGATCGGGACCGGGCCGGGGGGCAGCTCCTGCGCCGCGCTGCTCGCGAGCCGGGGAATGGACGTGACCGTCCTCGAGCAGAACGACTTCATCGGCGGTAAGTGCTCGACTTACGAGGAGAACGGGTTCAAGGTCGACACCGGCATCCACATGTTCGCGACAGGCGCCTCCGGCCCCCACGGGCAGGTCGCGCGCGAGCTCGGGGTGTCCCAGCCGTGGCTGGTGAAAGACCCCAGCGAGACGATGTGGATGAACGAGAAGGGGTTCTTCTACCTCCATCAGAAGACGACCAGCCCGGCCGCGCTCAAGGAGCTGGTGATGGCAAACGTCACCGGCAAGCAGAAGGTCGACGTGCTCAACTCGCTGCGCCGCTCGGTTAAGAGCTTTGGCTTTCCGGGGGTGCTGCGCGAGCTGGCGGGCGTGGCCAAGGCCCTACCCGGCATAGTGGCCAAGTACGACGACACCACCGCGCGGGACTTCCTGAGCCTGTTCACCGACGACGTCGGAATACACCGCGCAATGAACTGCCTGTCGATGCTGCTGCTGGTCGACCCTTACGACAAGGCTTCGGCCGGCGAGTTCATCTACGTCATGTCCGACATATTCCGCTACGGGACGCTGGGTGTGCCCAGGGGCGGCGCCATAGGCGTGCCCCGCTCGTTCATGAGGGCTCTGGCGCGCGACGGCGGCAAGCTGGTGCTGGGGGTCGCGGCAAAGGAGATAACGGTCGTCGACGGCAGGGTGACCGGGGTGCTGGGCTCGGACGGCGAGACTTACCCGGCGGACGTGGTGATCTCCAACGCGGGGCTCAAGCAGACGGTGAAGCTCGCCGGAGAGGGCAGCTTCCCGGACGAGTACGTGGACTACGTCGACTCGCTGGAGCTGTCGTACTCCTGGATAGCGAGCAAGCTGTTTCTCGACACCAGGGTGATAGACCTGAAGGCTCCGTCGTTCTTTCCCATTCCACAGGTGGACCCCGAGAAGATGTTCGCCTACTGCGACGAGCCTGACGGGTTGCCGGTCGACCCGTTCATATTCGGCCCGATCCCCACCGAGTGGGACCCGACGCTGGCGCCTCCGGGCCACCAGCTCATCATGATCGGCGTCGCCACCTCCAACGACGTCGACCAGGAGGAGCGAAGCCAGAAGATGCTCGACATCGCCGAGCAGAAATACTTCAGTTTCTTCCCCGAGGCGGAGAAGCACATCGTCGCCAAGAGCCGCATCACCAACAAGGACACGAACCGCATCACCCGCAAGGGGACGGGCGAGTGCATCGGCCTCGCCCAGATACCGGGCCAGGTCGGCTCCTCCAAGCCGCACCCCGGGATGCCGGTGGAGGGCCTCTGGGCGGTGGGGTGCGACGCCGGCGGGCGCGGAGTGGGGACCGAGCAGGGGACGGCATCCGGCATGCTCGTCGCGAGCCTCGTCAGCTAGACGGTGGACGAGCGCGCCGAACGCGACGGCTGGTCAGAGTGGCTCACGCACGTCGATGAAAGCCTCACCGGGGAGGCCGCGTCCTGGCTGGCCAGGATCGCCGACTCCGTGGTGGACCGCGCCAGGCTCCGTCCCGGCGACCGGGTCATCGACCTCGGAGCCGGCACTGGTCTGTTGACGCTGAAAGCCGCCCGCGCGGTCGGCCGCCAGGGATCCGTCACCGCGCTAGACTCCGACCCATCCTGTCTCTCTTCCCTGATGTCTGCCGCCTCGGCCGCGGGGTACACCAACATCGTCCCCGTCGAAGGCCGCCTCCAGAGCATCCCGTCGGCTGCCGCGAGCTTCGATGTCGCGGTGTGCCGGTCCGCCCTCACCTATGCCGCGGACCTGGTCGCGGGCGTGCGCGAGATGCTGCGCGTCCTGGTCGCGTGCGGGCGCTTTTCCGTCTTCGAGCCGCTCCTCGGCGAAGTGGAGTGGGAGACAGGCGGATCGCTGGGCGAGTACGAGTCCGACTTCGCCGCGATGGAGCGAACCCTCGCGGAAAAACGGGCGTCGTACACGCATGACAGGGAATCAGTCAGGAGTGCGTTTACCGAAGCTGGAGTAGAGCGATATCAATCCCTGCCGGTGCACTTTAAGGTTAACATGTCAGGACGAGACGTCGACGACATAGCAGAGGATTATCTCGGCGACCTCCCGGGAGCGCTGTCGGCCTCCCGGGTCTTGATGGATGTGTTTGATGGATCGCGCGTCACTGACGTGACGCGGGCGTTTGCCGAGGCCGCGTCCGCGGGCAACGTGCAGGGTCACCTCCTGGGTCTCTTCGTCTGGGGGGACGCGCCCGGCTAGCAGGGAGCTTGCTTGATGACATCTCACGGGAAGATCGTAGCGCCGCTTATGGTGTTGGTGCTGGGGCTGGCTCTGCTGCTGCTGTTGGCGTCTTCAACGCCTGCGGCCGCCGCGGGAGCAGTGTCGGCGGCCACGGCGAAAGCAGCGGCGCAGAAGCTCATCGGGGACGTCTCCGTCTCCGAGGGCAAGCCCGGCGGCATGCGAGGCTGGAAGACCGCCCGCGCCGGGGAGCCCCTGCTGGTCTACAGTTTTGAGGGAGCCCCTTCCGAATACCTGGTGCCGGTGCTCGACCCATCCGGCCGTACGATATCGACCATCGGCCTGGGGGCGCAGAAGGCCGACTGGCACTGGTACTCGGACTACCCGCTCGCCAAGTTCCCCCTGGTCTCGGCCGGCGAGGCCGCCTCCAAGGTCAGGACGTACATGAAAGGCCGCGGCCTGTCGGCCAGCGTCCTGCCGGCCCCGCAGGCGAGGATCGCCCCGGACAACGTGGTCTACTGGTTCTTCCAGCCCGCAGGGTCGCAGGCCCACCAGATGTACGCGCCCGCGTTCATCAAGGAGAATGCGTCCAGCGACCTCGGAATGCGGCCCTGGGACGCGAGGATGAAGGGCGCCAACCCCGCGGTGACGCCGGCCGCGATCGAGGCCGCGGGAGCCGGCCTGACGGCCGCCCCGACAGCGCAGGTGGCAAAGGCTCCGGCCCCGAGCTCCGGCGGAACTCCGTCGGAGTGGGACATCGCCGGCGTCCCCTACCACGAGCAGACCACCGACTGGTGGTGCGGGCCCGCATCGCTGGAGATGGACTTCGACTACTTCGGCCCGGACATAGACCAGGGCGAGATCGCCAGTGTCGCCGACCATGGCCAGAGCTACGGCGTATACAACAACGAGCTTGCCAGGGCGGCCCAGTTCTCGTCGAGCAGCACTTCCGTGCAGGACTCGTCTCTTCGCGGTTACACCGCGAGGTCTCTCGGTTACGCGATGGCCCAGAACACCTGGGAAGACGGGTCGGCCCTCTACTCCAGGAGGTACTCCGACCTCAAGGCCCTGGTGTCACAGAACATCCCGGTGCTGGTCCTCACTTACTATTGGAACCCTCCGTCTTCAGGCCATTTCCGTCTGGTCAAAGGCTACAGCGACGCCCGCAACGTATTCATAGTCCATGACCCCTGGTACTCCGGCGCGCCGCACGGCCCGGACGTCAACTTCAACCAGACCCAGTTCGTAGACACCCTGTGGACCTACTCCCATCGCTGGGGGATGATCGCGACTCCCTGGCAGGTCAGCGTTTACAAGCCCAACTCCATCGGAGCGGGCCAGCAGTTCACGGTGAGGGCCGACGTGACCTATCCCGGACCCTCCCCGCTGGGCGGCGAGTACCCGGTGGCGAGTGCGGACGCGACGGTCACCTACGACCCCGCCGCTTTCCAGGTCGTGGGAGCCGGGACGAAGTCCCTGCCCTCGATCGACTACACGGGCTCGACCGGGTCGGCTTCCTTCACGCTGAAGTCGCTGCGCAGCCAGTCCACCGCCAGCGTGAACGTGACGGCGCAGGGCACGGTTGGGGGCAACACGCCGAAATACAACAACTACTCGGACTCGATAGGAGGCGTGGGAACAGTGGCGGCGCCACACCCGACTTCGCGGGTCTGGGGGCACGATTCCATCGGGGTATCGAGCCCTTCCAAGACCTGGTACCTCGCCGAGGGGTGCACCGACGGCGGCTTCGAGACCTGGGTGCTGGTGCAGAACCCCGACCCCTCACAGACCGCCCACGTGAACCTGGACTTCATGACGTCGAAGGGCCAGGTGAAGGGCCCGACGGTCGACCTCGGCCCTAACTCGCGCACGACCTTCAACGTGTCCCAATGGGTTCCCTCCGAGTACAACGTCTCCACGATGGTGACGTCGAACGTCGGCGTGGTGGCGGAGCGCTCGGTCTACGCCCGCCAGAGGACAGTAGGCACGGACTCGATCGGCGCGTTGGAGCCGGCGAACCAATGGTACCTCGCGGAGGGCTGCACCAACGGAGGCTTCGAGACCTGGGTGCTGGTCCAGAACCCCAACGCTACGCCCGCCCACGTCAGCCTGACGTACATGACTGACACCGGCCCGGTGAAGGGACCATCAGCCGTCGTCCCGGCGAGCTCGCGCATGACGTTCAACGTGGCCGACACCGTCCCCGGCCGGTGGAGCGTATCGAGCGAGGTCGCCTCGGACAAGCCGGTCGTCGCGGAGCGCTCGGAGTACTGGGCCAACCGGACGGCTGACGGGCACGACTCGGTCGGCGTCTCGGCGCCTTCGAAGGCCTGGTACCTGGCCGAGGGCTGCACCAACGGAGGCTTCGAGACCTGGGTGCTGGTACAGAACCCCAACCCGACCCCGGCCAGCGTAACCCTGACCTACATGACAGACCTCGGGCCCGTGCCAGGACCGACGGCCACCATACCGGCCAACTCGCGCAAGACTTTTAATGTCGCCGACTACGTCCCCAACACCTGGTCCGTGTCCACGCAGGTGACCTCGGCTCAGCCGGTCATCGCCGAGCGCTCGATGTACGGGAACAACAGGCAGTGGGGCACGGACTCCATCGGGGCAGCGGCTCCGGCCAACACCTGGTACCTTGCGGAGGGCTGCACCAACACCGGCTTCGAGAGCTGGGTCCTGGTGCAGAACCCCAACAGCGCGCCAACTTCGGTGACGCTCACCTACATGACGCCGGCCGGTCCGGTCGACGGTCCATCGGTTAGCCTGCCGGCGCACAGCCGCCAGACCTTCAACGTCGCGGATACCGTTCCCTGGGAGTGGGAGGTCTCGACAAAGGTGGTCGCCACCGCCCCGGTCATCGCGGAGCGCGCTATGTACGGGGATTCGAACAAGTAGGCGGCGCGCGTCACGATGAAATCAGTTGGGGCGATGCCAGGGGCAAGGTCTTCATCAGTCGGTGACACATACTCCTTCTGAAGACCTTACCCCTGCCATCTACCGCTTCAACATGTGTGGGACAACAATGAATCTAGATCCACTCGCGGGCTGGCATCAGTGGAGTGCGACCACCCCGTGCCGAGGGGTGGGAATAAAACAATGATGGTGGCGTGGTTGCCAGGAGGGTGGGGCTAGAGCTTGCCCGATAGAAACCTGATCATCGCCGTGAGGACCTCGTTGGCGGGCGTGTCGATCCTATTCGCCGCCCCCATCCTCACCACGGCTCCGTTGAGCGCTTCTATCTCGGTCCTGCGTCCCTGCTCGATGTCCTCCTGCATGCTGGAGCGGTGGTCGCGCGTGGGCGGGAGCAGGTCGCACTCGAAGCGCCGCAGGTATTCGCCCGGTCCGGAAGAGACCAGGTCGACGCCCTCGGCTGCGGCGACATCGTAGAACTCGCCCACCAACAGCTCGATGATCCCGACCCCGCCGTATCCGCCCGC
>DAIQAV010000043.1:0-14040 GCA_036781505.1 Candidatus Anoxymicrobiaceae bacterium
TCTCGCGGGAGACGCTGCCAGCGCGCAAGAAGGACGTCACCGCCAAGTGCTACGGCGGCGACATCACCCGCAAGAGGAAGCTCTGGGAGAAGCAGAAGGCAGGCAAGAAGCGCATGAAGATGGTGGGCAGGGTGGAGATACCTCAGGAGGCTTTCGTCGCCATGATAAAGAGCGAGGAGAGCGGAACGCAGGGCACCGGCCGCTGAGAGATGTCATTAGCAGTCGGCCGGCCTGAGTGCTAAAATCAGGGCCGGTTCCGCCTTATAAAGGCAGGTACGCATGGCGACGGAGATCGATGGCAGAAAGAAGAAGATCCTACTGGCGGTCGTCCAGAACTTCGTTTTGACGGGCAGGCCGGTGGGTTCCGGCGCGGTGGCGCAGTCGGCCGACGTGGCTGTCAGTGCCGCGACCATCAGGAACGAGCTGTCCGCCCTGGAGGAGATGGGCTTCCTGCGGCAGCCCCACACCTCCGCGGGGCGCGTTCCCACGGACGTCGCCTACCGCTACTACGTGGACAGCCTGATGGAGCAGCCCCGGCCCTCGGGCCGCGACGCCGAGGCTATCGAGCGGCTGTTCGCCGCGCAGACGCGTGAGATCGAAGGACTCTTCCAGGAGGCGTCGGTGCTGCTGTCGAGGCTGACGCACACCACCGCGATAGTGTTCGCCCCTTTCAGCTCGGCCGACGCGGTGCGCCACATCGACCTCGTCAGGCTCTCAGACCAGCGGGTGATGCTCATCATCATCACCGCCAGGGGCCAGGTGGGAAGGCAGTTGCTGCGCCTGTCCCGCCCGGTGACCGGCGACACCCTGCAGAGGGTGGCGGCGTTCACGGACCGAGTACTCACGGGCCTGACCTCTGACCGCATCGACGCGGGCGATCTGCTCAGAAGAGGCAAGTTCGGCTCCGCAGGCTCGGAGCTGGTGCGCGCGGCGGCCGAGGCCGTGGTGGAGTACATGGGCTCGATAGAGGAGAGGGTCTTCATCGGCGGGACCGCCAACATCGTCGACAGCGCCACGCCCGAGTGGGCCCAGACGCTGCTCGAGGCTATGGAGAAGCAGTACTTCATCCTCGACCTGTTGAAGGACCTCCTCCACGAGCGCCGGCTGACGGTGCGCATCGGAGAGGAGAACAGGCTTCGCGAGCTGCAGAGGTACTCGTTCGTGGGCACGAGCTACCCCTTGGGGCACGGGCTCCTCGGCTCGCTGGGAGTGGTCGGGCCCACGTCGATGGACTATGCAAGGACCATCGGCATGGTCGAGTACATGGCCGAGAACCTGGGGCGGACGATGTTCAACCCCAAGGGCTGAGAGCTAAAGAAGCGAGCGCGGTTCTGTGCAGAACGAGATAGACAGAGACCTCTATGACATACTGGGCGTCGGCCAGGGAGCCTCGGCGGGCGAGATCAAGAGCGCCTACCGCAGGAAGGCGCACGAATGCCACCCCGACGTCGCGCACCACGACCCCGACGGCGAGCACAAGTTCAAGGAGCTCAGCTTCGCCTACGAGATCCTCTCCGATCCGGAAAAGCGCCGCACCTACGATAACTTAGGGCTGGACGGCCTCAAGCGCGGGGCCGGGATAGACTTCGACGGGTTCGGCTCGATCTCTGATCTGTTCGACGTCTTCTTCGGCGAAGGTTTCGGCTCCGGGTTCGGCTCGGGAGGGCGGCGCAGGCCGCAGCGACGAGGCCGCCAGAGCGGACGCGACATGGAGATGCTGGTGGTGGTGTCGCTGGCGGACGTTCTTGATGGCGCCGAGAAGGAGGTCGATCTGACCCGGATGGCGACCTGCTCCGATTGCGACGGCTCCGGCATGAAGCCGGGCTCGCAGATGAGCAGGTGCTCCGCCTGCCAGGGGACCGGCGAGGTCCGTCGCACGCAGCGCAACATCTTCGGCACCTTCATACGCGCACAGGTCTGCTCCACCTGCATGGGGGCGGGCGAGGTCATCACCGACCCCTGCTCCGGCTGCGGCGGGGTGGGGCGCAGGAGCTTGACCGAGAAACTGCAGGTATCGGTGCCCCCCGGCGTCGAGAGAGGCGACAGGCTGAGGGTGCGCGAGAAGGGGGAGGGCGGGGTGCGCGGCGGCGCGAACGGCGACCTCTACGTGGTCATCGACGTCGCCGGAGACCCGCGCTTCCAGCGCGACGGCACCAGGCTCTACTCCAGGGCCACGGTAGAGATGGTCGATGCCGCCCTGGGCGCCGAGATCGCGGTAGGATCGATCGACGGCGAGTTCTCGCTCAAGGTCCCGGCCGGGACGCAGCATGGAGACGTGCTCAAGGCCAGGGGCAAGGGCCTGCCCCCCAGGTACGGCGGAAAGCGCGGAGACATGTCGGTGGTCGTGGACGTCAAGGTTCCCAGGAAGATCACGGCCGAACAGAAGAAGCTGCTCGAGTCATACCGCCAGGCGGGAAAGGAGAGGGCGAGGAAGTGAGCCCGAGGGCTCGACCCCGTCCGCACACCATGGGACTGCCCGTCTTCTACGCCTCAAAAGAGGACATCGACATCGGCCGAGGCACCATCACTCTCTCCAGCGCCGACGCCAGGCACTTGACTCGCTCGCTGCGCGCACGCGAGGGCGATCACCTGGTCGTGGGCGACGCGATGGGCACGCTGTATGAGTCGAAGCTCGGCTCGCCCATGGACGAACCGGTGCGATGCACCATCGTATCGGAGTGCTACGTGCCCCCCGAAAGGCCGCAGATGGTGCTGTTCCAGGCGATGTCCAGAAACCAGACCATGGACGAGACGATCGCCAGGGCCGCGGAGTCCGGCGCGTCCCGCGTGGTGCCCTTCACGTCGAAGCGTTCCCCGGTCGAGGCGGTGCGGAAGAGTTCGGGAAGGCTCGCCAGATGGCTGAAGATAGCCCGCGAGAGCTCCAAGGTGGCGCGGCGCGCGTGGCCGCTGGAGATGCGCCCTCCGGTCGGCGGGCTGCTGGACGAGGCGGCCATGAGGACGGTCGGCGAGTGCGTCATCCTCTGGGAGGACGAGGAGAGGCGCGCGTTCGCAGACTCGCTGCTCGACGAGCCGCCCCGCTCCATCGGGCTGATCGTGGGACCCGAGGGAGGGCTTGAGGGCTCCGAGGTCGACGTCCTGCGGACCCTCGGCGCCAGGACCGCGACTCTTGGCGGGCTGAACTTGCGGGCCCAGAGCGCGGGCTCCTACGGCGTCATGATCGCCCGCTATCATTACGGGCTCCTCGCCCCCGGGACGGCAGCGGATGAGTAAGAGGACCTACCGCCTCACCACCTTGGGCTGCAGGGTCAACAAAGCCGACTCCCTCGCGCTAGAGCGAGACCTCGCGGACCGGGGATACGTTCGAGCTCGGGCCGATGCTGTCCCGGACCTCTGGGTGGTGAACACCTGCGCCGTCACCTCGGCGGGGATGAAGAAGTCCCGCAAGGCGGTGCGCAGGTGCGCCGCGTCTGGCGCGAGGGTCATAGTGACCGGTTGCGGAGCGGACCTGGAGCCTTCCGCCTTTATAACGGGGGGAGTGGAGGCGGTCCTGGCGAACCGCGACAAAGGGTCGCTGGCCGCCGAGGCCTGCGGACCCCCCGGCGGTCCCGGGGCGTCTGAGCCGTGGGCGCCCGAGGAACTGGCGCGCGTGCCGGTGAAGGTGCAGGAAGGCTGCGCCCGCTTCTGCTCTTACTGCATCGTTCCTTACCTGAGGCCTTCCCCCTACAGCAGGCCGGTGCAATCCGTGGTCGAAGAGGCGCGCGCGATCGCGTCAGGCGGCGCAGGCGAGATAATCCTCTGCGGGATAGACCTGGGAAGCTACTCGGACCCGGAGACCGGCGCGGGCGTCGACGTCCTGGCCGGCCGGGTGCGCGAGGCGGCCCCGGGGCTCTGGGTAAGGCTGAGCTCGATCGAGCTGTCCGATGTCACCGAGCGGCTGCTGGAGCAGATGCGCAAACAACGGATCTGCAGGCACCTTCACATCCCGCTGCAGAGCGGGGACGCCGGTGTGCTGCGGGCGATGGGCAGGGCTTACGCCCCGGAGGCGTTCGCGGAGCGCGTCGAGGAGATAAGAGACTCCGTTCAGGACATCGCGATCACCAGCGACGTGATGGTCGGCTTCCCTCCAGAGGACGAGGCCGCCTTCCGGAACACGCTGGCGTTGGTCGAGCGACTGCGCTTCTCGCGGCTGCACGTCTTCAAGTATTCACCCAGGCCGATGACAAAGGCATTCGAGCTGGGTGACCCGGTCCCGCCGCCGGTGAAAGCGGCGCGGGCGCAGGTCCTGCGCGAGGCCGCTCAGCGCGTGGCCGGCGAGTTCCACGCCGCCCTGGTTGGTCGTATAATCCCAGTGTTGGTGGAAGACACCATGGACAGCGAGCCAGGCATGCTGTTCGCCAGGGCCGAGAGCTTCGCGGGAGCCGTCTTCGAGGGCCCCGCGGAGGTGATCGGAAAGGTAATCGATCTCGAGGTAACGTCATCGGACGCCTCCCTGGTGCGCGGAGAGATGGTGTCGAGACGGGACGGACTGGAGGATGAGTTCATTGGCTGATGACTGCCTGTTCTGCAGGATAGTGCGCAAAGAGGTGGGCAGCGACATAATCGACGAGAAGCCGACGGCCATAGCCTTCAGGGACGTCAGCCCCCAGGCCCCGGTGCACGTGCTGATCGTGCCCAGGGAACACATCCCGACCATCGCGGACCTGATCAACGTGCCTAACTCCTGCGAGATACTGTCCGACATATTCTCGCTGGTCAACGACATCGCTGTGAGCGAGGGGATATCACAGAGCGGATACAGACTGGTCGCCAACGTCGGCGAGGAGGCGGGTCAGGCGGTCGACCACCTGCATTTCCACCTTCTGGGCGGACGGTTCATGGGATGGCCGCCCGGCTAAGAGCAAGGCAAGTAAAAATGGGATTGAAGGAACAGCTAACGGTGGACATGAAGACGGCCCTCAAGGCCGGTGACAAGCTCAGGCTATCTACGGTGCGCATGATGCTCTCCGAGGTCAAGAACGCCGAGATAGCAAAGCGCGGCGAGCTGAACGACGAGGAGTCCGCCGCGGTTGTGGCGCGCGAGGCGCGCAGGCGCAAGGAAGCCATCGAGGAGTTCGGCAAGGGCGGGAGGCAGGACCTGGTCGACAAGGAGACTGCCGAGTTGGCCGTCATAGAAGAATACATGCCCGAACAGATATCTGAGGATGAGGTACGCAAGATAGTGGCCGAGACTATCGCGGAGGTGGGAGCGACCTCGCCCGCGGACCTCGGAAAAGTCATGGGCAAGTTGATGCCGAAGGTCAAGGGAAAGGCCGACGGCAAGATGGTAAACCAACTGGTACGAGAGATGCTTCAAAGTTGAGCGGAATCATAACGGTCGCAGGTGGCGCAAGAGATAGGATGGTCCTGTCGGCTTGCGCTTTTCCTGCAAGGGGTGAGCTCATCAGTTGACTGAAGTGGTCGAAGTCAAGATGGTGGTCCCGCACAACCAGCCGATGGTCGGACTGCTGGGCCAGGAGGACAGGTTCCTCAAGATGGTCGAGGACGCCTTCAGCTGTCGGATCGTCGCGCGGGGCAACGAGATAGACATCAAGGGGGACGCCCAGGAGACGGACTCCTGCACCCACCTGTTCGAGGAGCTGATCGAGCTGCTCGAGGAGGGCCTGGTGATCACCACCGAGAACCTCGCCATCGCGATCGACATGGTTCGCCGGGGCGAGGAGCTCAAGCCCACCGAGGTCTTCAAGGAGGCCGTGCTCACCGCGCGCGGCAAGATAATCCGGCCCAAGACGGTCGGCCAGAAGAAGTACGTGGAGATGATGCGCTCCGCCACCATCGTCTTCAGCATCGGCCCCGCCGGCACCGGCAAGACCTACCTGGCGCTGGCCTACGCGGTGCAGTGCCTGCTCGACAAGAGAGTTAACCGGCTCATACTCACCAGGCCCGCGGTCGAGGCGGGGGAGAAGCTGGGCTTCCTCCCGGGCGACCTCTACCAGAAGGTGGACCCTTACCTGAGGCCGCTGTACGATGCGCTCTACGAGATGCTCGGCGCCGAGAAGTTCCACAGGATGATGGACCAGGGGATTATAGAGGTGGCCCCTCTCGCGTTTATGAGAGGCCGCACCCTCAATGACTCTTTCATCATCCTGGACGAGGCCCAGAACACCAGCCCCGAGCAGATGAAGATGTTCCTGACCAGGCTCGGCTTCGGCAGCCGCGCCGTCATAACAGGCGACGTGACGCAGATCGACCTTCCCAAGGAGATGGAGTCGGGGCTCAGGGTCGTGCGGGACATCCTGCTGGACATCGATGGAGTGTCGTTCTCCACCCTGGACGCCAGCGACGTGGTGAGGCACAAGATCGTGCAGCAGATCGTCGAGGCGTACAAGGACTACGAGACGAGGCGCGAGCCGGGCACTCCCGGTAGATGACATGAGCTTCAAGAAGAAATACCTCGATATGGTCGCCGAGATGAGGACGCGGGCGCGCAGACTCACCCTGGCCAACCGCCGTCTGATAGTCGCTTCGATCATCTTCGTGCTGCTGGTGGTGATAATGTCCTTCGTCATATCACCGTTCGGGTTCCTGATCGAGAGGGGCAAGGCAAGCCCGCGGGCTGTCCTCGCCCCCAGGACCGTTCAGTATATCGATAAGGCCAAGACCAGCGAGCAGAAAGCGGCGGCCGCGGCCGCGGTCCAGGACGTTTACGTCGTCGACCAGAAGCCGGCCAGCCAGGCGATTGCGCAGATTCAGAACCTGTTCAACGCCGTGGCGGACACGGCCCCCTCCACGCAGACGCCGCAGCAGAAAGTGGACCAGGTCAAAAGCCGCGTCACCGACGCAGGACTGGCGTCCGCGGCCCCGGGCCTTCTGGCGCTGACTCCCGACCAGCTGCGGACCACCAGGGACGCCGTGGTACAGGCGGTGACGCAGACGATGGGCAAGGGGGTCTCCTCGGATTCGCTGGACGATGCCCGCGCCCAGGCCGCCACGGCCGCGGCGAACGCGGCCAACGATGCGGCTGTTGCGCAGATCGCCGGGCAGGTGGCGTCGAGTGCCATCACCACCGACCTGGTGCTGGACAGCAGGGAGACGGCGCGCAGGAAGAAGGCGGCAAGCGAGGCGATAAAGTCGGTCATCACCACCAAGCTGCAAGGCGAGGTCATAATCAACAAAGGAGAGGTGGTCACGGCTGACGAGGTCGACCTGTTGAAGAGCCTGGGGTTCCACGCCTCGAGCTTCACCCCGCTGAACGTCCTGTTCACGGCGGCGCTGGTGCTGCTGATATTCGCCGCTATGGGGATGTACCTGGCGAGGTTCAGGCGAACGCAGTACGACAGCCCTGGTCTGCTGCTCCTGCTCGGCTCGACGGTGGTGGTCTACGCGGTGGCGGCGAAGCTGCTGACGGTAGCCTCGAGCAGCTGGGCGCCTTTCTGGGGCTTCCTGATGCCCACCGCGGCCGTGGCGACATTGGTGGCGGTCCTGTTCGACAGCGGGACGGCGCTCGTCGTCACCGGAGCGTGCGCGATCCTCACCGGGGTCATCACCGGCGGAAACTTCTCGCTGGTGACTCTCTCGTTCCTGGGCGGCTTCTTCCCGTCACTTTACGCCGCCCGTACTTCGACCCGTCACCAGCTGCGAAGGATCGGTCTCTACACGGCCTTCTGGGTCGCCGCGGTGGCGCTGGTGGCCACCGCGCTGACACCGACGCGCCAGGGCCTGCTTCTCAACTCCGGCATCGGCTTCTTGAACGGGGCCTTCTGCGCGGTCGTCGCCATGGGGTGCCTGCCGTTTCTGGAGACGACGTTCAGGGTGACCACGCACACCTGGCTGCTTGAGCTGGCCTCTCCGGAGCAGGACCTCCTCAAGGAGCTCTCGCTCAAGGCGCCGGGAACATACTCGCACAGCATGATGGTCGCAAACCTGGCGGAGGCGGCCGCGCGCGAGATCGGCTGCGACCTGCTGCTCGCCAGGGTCGCGGCTTATTACCACGACGTCGGCAAGGTCAGGCGCCCGCAGTTCTTCGTGGAGAACCAGACACCGGAGGAGAACCCTCACGCCGGGCTGAGCCCCAACCTGAGCACCATAATCATCATCGCCCACGTGAAAGACGGGGTGGAGATGCTCGAGGCCGAACACTTCCCGCCGGACCTGGTGGAGATCATCAAGGAGCACCACGGAACCAGCCTGGTCCGTTACTTCTACGAGAGCGCGCTGGAGGTCGAGGATGGCCCCGTCGACGAGTCGAGGTTCCGCTATCACTTCCCCAGGCCGCACCGCCGCACCGCCGGGATCCTGATGCTGGCCGACTCGCTCGAGGCCGCGGCAAGGTCGCTTCAGCAACCCTCAGCCGCCGCGATAGAACAGACGGTCGAGCGGATAGTGCAGGGCAAGCTGGACGACGGGCAGCTGGACCAGTGCGATCTCACGTTCGACGAGCTGAAGCGGGTCGAACGGATTTTCGCCAGGATATTGCTGGGCACCCACCATCCGAGGATCGACTACCCGTCCGCGTCGGTTAAGGGAATGAGGGAGAATGGTCGTAAGAATAGGCGTGCGGCGCAAGGGCGCCCGGCGTGAAGCGCGCCGCCTGCGGCGCTCGCTGGTCCGGATGATGGAACAGCTGGCCCCCGGCAGGGACCTGGAGCTGAGCGTTTCGCTCGTCTCGGATGGCGAGATCGCCGTGCTCAACAGCGAGCACATGGGGCTCGACGAGCCCACCGACGTGCTATCCTTCCCGCTGATGGACCGTGACGAGCTGCGACAGGCGGGCGGCCCGGGCATGGGTCCCGAGCCGATCGGCGACATCGTCATCAGTCTCGACGCCGCCGGGCGGCAGGCCTCGGAGCGCGGGCTGACAGCATATGACGAGATCGAGCTGCTCGCCGCGCACGGATTGCTCCACCTGTTCGGCTACGACCACCTGGGGCCGGCCGAGTCGGCCGAGATGGCTCGGAAAGAAAGAGAGCTCCTCGGGCGAAGTATAATTGGTGAGGTGACAGGAGAGGGTTAGATGGCCATTGCCTCGGGCATTGCGGGCCTCGTCATACTGATCATCTTCGCCGCCTTCCTGGCGGCGGCGGAGACAGCGATGGTGAGGGTAAGCCGAATACGCGTAAAGTACCTGGTCGAGAAGAAGGTCGACAAGGCCGCGAAGCTCGACCGGCTGATAAGGGACCCTGACTACTTCCTGCCCCCCTTGCTGCTGCTGGTCCTGGTGGTACAGCTGACGTCCGCGTCCCTGGCGACCTACGTCACCACCAAGATCACGCACAACGCCGGCATCGGCGTGACGGTGGGAACCCTGGTAATCGCGGTCTTCATGTTCGTGTTTGCCGAGCTGGTGCCCAAGGCGGTGGCCAGCCACGAGTCAGAGCGTGTGGCGCTCAGTCTCACCCGGCCGGTCTCCGCGCTGACCTGGTTCCTGCACCCGGTGGCGGCTCTGTTCCAGCTGGTGGCGAAGGGGATCCTGCGAGTGTTCACGGGCGAGCCGCTCAAGAGCGAGCTGATCATCAGTGACGAGGGTGAGATCAGAGCGATGGTGACCGCCGCGGAGGAGCACGACATCATCGAGATGGAGGAGAAGGACATGATCCACTCCGTCTTCGAGTTCTCCGACACCATGGTGCGCGAGGTGATGGTGCCCCGCCCTGACATGGTTGCCCTTCCGGCGACCGCGACGGTAAAGGACGCGCTCAACGTCACCATCGAGCACGGCTACTCTCGAATACCGGTCTACGGGTCGAACCTCGACGAGATACTGGGGATCCTCTACGCCAAGGACCTGATCCAGTACCTGCAGACCAGCGAGCTGGACAAGCCAGTGTCGCAGGTCGTGCGCGACGCGTTCATAATCCCGGAGACCAAGATCCTCTCTGACCTGCTGCGGGAGCTGAGGAAGAGAAAGGTCCACATCGCAATAGTGGTCGACGAGTACGGCACTGTGGTGGGACTAGTGACGATCGAGGACCTCCTGGAGGAGATCGTCGGAGAGATATTCGACGAGTTCGACCGCGAGATAAACCTGGTCGAGAAAGTCGAGGAGAACCGCTACCGGGTGGACGCGCGGGTCAACCTCGACGACCTCAACGAGATACTGCAGATAGACCTTCCCGATGAGGAGGACGTGGATACCGTCGGCGGCCTGGTGCTCAAGGTGCTGGGCCACCTGCCCGTTCCGGGTGAGACCCTCACCTATAACGGCGTAGCGATCAGGGTCGAGAAGGTCAGGAGCAACCGCATCACCAAGGTGCTCTTCGACATCCTGCCGCCCGCGCCCGAGGGCGGCGACTGACGGCCATGCTCGAGAAGATCGAACAGGCAGGCCTGACCGTGGTCACGGCCCCGGAGCTCGAGAGGAGCGCGGGGATCGTGGTCGCTTTCACCGGCAGGCGCGGGGGCGTCAGCGCCGGTCCCTTCGAGAGCCTCAACCTCTCGTATGCCGTAGGCGACCAGCGACGCTCGGTGGACGATAACAGGGAAGCGGTCGCGAGAGCCATCGGAGTGCCGCTGGCCCGCTGGGTGCTGGGCATCCAGGTGCACGGCACCGCGGTCGCCAGGGTGGGTCAGGCCGATCTCGGCAGGGGAGGGATGGACCACGCCTCCGGGATACCTCGGAACGATGCCCTTGTCACGCTGACGCCGGGTATGGCCCTGGCCGTCCTCACCGCGGATTGCCTTCCGATCGTGCTGGTAGCTCCGGACGTACCCGCGGTTGGTGTTGTCCACGCCGGATGGCGGGGGGTGCTTGCGGGAATCCCACGCGCCGGCGCTGAAGCTCTTTCCAGGTGCGCCGGCGGAGACCTGGCGGGTAGCGTCGCCATGATAGGGCCTCACATAGGACCGTGCTGCATGGAGGTGGATGCCGACCTCGCCTCCACCTTCGCACGCGAGTTTGGCGCCGGGGTCGTCGAGGGGCGGTTCCTGGACCTGGCGGCGGCGTGCGCCTCGCAGCTCGAAGGCGCGGGCATCCCGCCGGGGAACATATACAACAGCGACGAATGCACCATGTGCACCGATGATTATTTCTCGCACAGGAGGGACGCAGGCTGCGGCAGGCAGGGAGCGTTCGCGGCGATCAGGCGGTGACGGGTGATGGCAGCCGACGACGCCAGGGCCAGGATAGTAGCGCGCGGCAGGGTCCAGGGGGTCTTCTTCAGGGCCGAGACGCATGACATGGCCCGGCGGCTCCGGCTTGCGGGATGGGTGATGAACCGGCCCGACGGAGCAGTGGAAGCCGCCTTCGAGGGGCCCAGGCGGTATGTCGAGCAGGCGATCGAGTGGTGCCGGCAGGGCCCGCCCGCAGCGCGCGTTGAATCGGTAGATATTTCCTGGGAGGCGCCTCAGGGTGAGACGTCCTTCGAGGTCCACTACGCGTGAGGCAGGCGTCCCGGGGGCCGGGTTCAAAGGAATAAAACGTGGAGCAAGCGAAAAATATGAAGAAATACATTGCGGATAACGTCGCGAGCCTGAACTCGCGGATCCGTGATGCCGAGGTCAGGGCAGGCCGGCCGTCCGGGTCGTCCAGGCTGCTGGCGGCGACGAAGAACAGGAGCGTCGAGGAGATACTGGCGGCCGTCGAGGCGGGGGTGAGGCTCCTCGGGGAGAACAAGGTCCAGGAGCTGGTCGAGAAAGAGCCGGCGGTCAAGGGCCTGGCCGAGATGCATTTCATAGGGCACCTGCAGCGCAACAAGGTGCGGCAGGTGGTCGGGCTGGTCGATCTGATCCATTCACTGGACAGTGAGCGGCTGGCGGTAGCGATAGATGACAGGGCGGGGGCGCTGGGCCTGCGCCAGAGGGTTATGCTGCAGGTTAACGTGGCCGGTGAGGAGAGCAAGTCGGGGATAAGCCCGGCGGAGGCGCCGGAGTTCGTGGCCCGGCTGGCGGGATTGCCAAACATAGAGCCGGTGGGACTGACCACGATCGCTCCGCTGGCCGAGGATGCAGACGAGGTGCGCTGGGTCTTCCGGGAGCTGCGCGAGCTCGGAGAGGATCTGGCGGGGAGGATCGAGTGGTTCGAGTGTTCGGAGCTCTCGATGGGGATGACGGATGATTTCGAGGTTGCCGTCGAGGAAGGTTCGACGATAGTCCGTATCGGGACCGCGCTTTTCGGTCCTCGCGCGAGTGGCCGGCTGTCAGTCAAGGAGGTCGAGTAAATGCCCGGATTCTGGGGCAGGGTAGCTGAGTGGCTTGGGCTCAAAGAGCCCGACGAGTTCGGGGAGATGAGAGCTCGAGAGGAAGCGGTGGAGGAGATCTCGGACAGGGTACCCCGCCGGAGGGGTTCCGAGAGGATACTGCAGCCTGTGCCGGAGACGTCCTCCAAGGTGCACGTGATAGAGCCCAAGAGCTTCAACGACGCGGAGCAGATCGGCGCCAAGTTCAAGAACGACACTCCGGTGATCGTGAACCTGCAGAGCATCGACCGAGACCTCGCCAAGCGACTCATCGACTTCGTCAGCGGGCTCACCTACGGCCTGGACGGAGGCATCCAGCGGGTCGCCGAGATGGTCTTCCTGCTGACTCCGGCAAACATCGAGGTCTCCGCTGAAGACCGCAAGTGGATGCGCGAAAAAGGTTTCTTCAATCAGTTCTGATGGCACGAGGGGCTGCTTCTCCAAGTGTGCCCGGTTAGGTGGTAGATTTTTTTGCACCGGGTGGGACTCGTGGGTGCCGGCAACATGGGCCGGGCGATGGTTGGCGCCTGGATCGAAGCGGGCACTCTAAGACCTGAAGACATAATCGTCGCCGAGAAAGATCCCGAGAAGCTCGCGGACGCCGCCGCCACCTTCAAGGTGGACTCCGGCGAGGTCGAGGACGTCGCCACCTCCGGCATCGTGGTGCTGGCGGTAAAGCCCCAGGACAGCGCCGAGGCGCTCTCGCGCTTGAGCGGACGGCTGAGCGGTTCTCAGACGCTCCTTTCGATCGCGGCGGGACTGACAATATCTTTCCTGAGGAAAGCCGCGGGCCCGGCCCCCGCCGTGGTGAGGGTCATGCCCAACATGGGGGCAATGGTGCGGGCGGCCGTATCGGGCTATGCGGTCGAGCCGGGGGAGGGGGCCTTTGACGGGGACGCCGTGATCTCCCTGCTTTCCGCCATCGGTGAGGCTGTTGAGGTCGGTGAGGAGATGATGAACCTGGTCACAGCCGTCAGCGGCAGCGGACCGGCTTACTTCTTCTATCTGACCGAGGCCCTCGAGCAGGCCGCGGTCGCGGCGGGGATGGACGAGGATGTAGCGCGCCTGCTCTCCAGAGAAACACTGTGGGGCGCGGCCAAGACGATCAAGGAGACCGGCGCCGATCCCGGCGAACTGCGCAAGGCGGTGTCGTCACCGGGTGGCACCACGCTTGCGGCCCTGAGCGAGATGGACGCCGCGGGCTTCAGGAAGATGATAGCGGACGCCGTGGATGCGGCGAACCGCAGGGCGGGGGAGCTGGCCACGTGACCGACGGATCATATGGAGGTACGTTCAGATGGCACTGACTCCGATCGACATCCATCACAAGGAGTTCAAGACCGCCAGGTTCGGAGGGTACAACGAGGAGGATGTTGATTCGTTCCTCGACCTCGTGGCGGACGAGTTCGAGAGGCTGCTGCAGGAGAGCAACGACAGCAAGCAGCAGATGGAGCACATGAAGAAGAGGCTTGCCGAGTTCGAGGAGATGCAGACGTCTCTACAGAGCGCGCTGCTCGCGGCGAGCAAGTCGGCTGAGGCTGTGAAAGAGCAGGCGAGGCAGGAGTCCGAGGCGCTGCTGAGCAAGGCGCAGGAGGAGTCCGATTCCCTGATGCGGAGCGCCCAGGAGCAGGCCAGGCAGACGATACTGGCCGCGCAGAACGATCGCCAGAAGACGGAGCGCGCGATCACCAAGCTAGCGGAGGTCAAGAAGCGATACCTGGAGTCGATCAAACAGTTGGCCGACGCCCACCTCAAGGACGTAGCAGAATGGGAGTCGACGAACGAGTCCGAGGGCGTGGCGATAGAGTCTTCCGGTCCGGCGGTGTCTCTAGTTGGGGCGCCCGCGCCGATCGCACCGCTGATGCCCACGGAGCCACCCGCGCCCGCGGAGCTTTCTGTGCCAGAAGAG
>DAIQAV010000044.1:0-13677 GCA_036781505.1 Candidatus Anoxymicrobiaceae bacterium
GAGCGATTCAAAAAAGCCGGTGCCCCCGACAATGGCCGCGACCCGGCGGTTGAGGCTGTCGGTCCCGCCCGCCGAATCGAACGGAGTGAAGAAGACGTCCGCCGCCATCAGGCATCTCCCCCGACGTCTATCATGACTTTCAAGGTCAGCTCACCCGGCTCCACCAGCAGGCCGTATCCCTGCGCCAGGTCCTCGAGGCTCACGGTGTGGGTGACCAGCGTGCCCGCGTCCATACGGCCGCGGCCCAGTATCAGGAGAGCCCGCTCGAAGTCCGCGGAAGTGTACATGAGGGAGCGGTCTCGGCGCGCCCCACGCACTCGAGCACCGCGTGGACCTGCACCTTGCGGGCCATCCTAGCCAGCCCCTTGTCGTCGGGGGAGAAGACATCTATCGCCCCCAGGGAGCGGGCGACCTGTGCCCGGGCGGCGTCGGACTCTATAGCGATGACGTCTATGCCCTCGGACACCGCGGCGGTGAGCACCATCAGCCCGATGACGCCTGTCCCGATGATGAGTATCGTGCTGCCGGCGCCGGCCCCTGACCTGTCCAGGGCATGGACCCCTACGGCGAGCGGCTCGGCCAGGGCCCCCGCCTCGAAGGACACGCCGTCGGGCAGGATGTGCAGCTTCTCCGCCGGCACCGCCACGCGCTCGCAGAACGCGCCCGGCGCCTGGAAGCCCATGACCCTCAGCTCTTCGCAGATGTTGTAGCGTCCCGAGACGCACTGGGGGCAGCGCCCGCAGGTGAGGGATGGCTCGACGCAGACACGCGCTCCAATGATGCCTTCATCCACCCCGTCTCCCACTTCGGCCACCACGCCGGAGAACTCGTGGCCAGGAGTAACAGGGAACACCACCAACGGGTGCCGCCCGAGGTACGAGTGGATGTCGCTTCCGCAGATCCCGCATCGCATGACCCTGACGATCGCCTCACCAGGTCCAGCCTCGGGCTGGGCGCACTTCTCGATCCTCAGCTCTCCGGGACTGTCGAGCATGGCTCTGCGCATGACGCCTCCCACTGTTTGCCGCAACAGGGTCCGTGGCGATAATGATATCAGCCCGCAGTCGATCGCGGTCCGATGACATAATAGGCTATGAGCGCCTCCAGCGCATATTTGAACGAAAGAGATGAGTCGATGGCGGGAGCGGAACCCGGCAGGGGAGTCATGACGAAGCTCTCGGCCGCCAGCCTGGTCGCGGGCCTGGCGCTGATCGAGCCGGCGATGGCCAGGCTGGAGAAGTTCGGCGACACGCTCGAGGCCAAGCAGTACCTATTCATAATGCCCACGGGCGAGCTCTCCTACTTCGTCCCCGCGGTACGCGATGTCTCGATCCGCGCGGCGGGCTCTGCGGGGATCGGGATGGTCCTGCTGGGACTGTTGCCGGCGGTCGCGCGCGCCAGGCGCAAGGGTCTCGACGGGCTCTCGGCCCTGGGCTGGGCGCTCTACCTGACCGCGGCGGTGATGCTGACCTGGGAGTACTCGTCCCGCGGGGAGTGGGTGCTCATGCGCAGGATCGGCGCGAGGTACCTCTCGTTCGCGATGCTCGCGGTCGGCGCGTTCCTGGGCAGCCGCGACAGGCGGTTCCTCGCCACGCTGGGCGTGCTGGGATTCACCTGGGACCTGTCGTCCGCCATCTTCTGGGCCTGGCTCAAGAAGGACATCACCGCCACCGTGCCGGTGCCCTGGTACCATCACTTCGACCAGGAGGAGGGCAGGGGCGCGCCGTGCTGGGCGGTCTGCCTGCTGGATTCCTCGGCGATTCTCTACTTCTCGTGGCTGATGCGCCACGACTTCGACCCGTTCCACGTTTACGACCGCGATTGAACAGGATGTGTTGCGATGTCACTCAGAGATGAGCTCGTCTCCATCGCCGGCACCGACCTCTTCGGTGTCGCCGACGCGGTGGCCTACGGCGAGAAGGCGCCCGAGGGGCACAGGCCAGCGGACGTCATGAAGGGCGCGCGCTCGATCGTGTGATCGGGACCAGGATGCTGGACGCGCCGCTCGACGGGCTGCCGGCGACGGCCAAGGAGTACACGGCCAACTTCCATATCGCCAACGCCGAGCTCAACCGAGCCCTCTTTGAGATGGCGGGGTACCTGGAGCGCCGCGGCAACAAGGCCTTCCCCATCCCCTACAAGGAGATGCCCGGCTGGAACCTGGAGAACCGGCCCGCGCTGCTGCTCAAGTCGCTGCGTCACTTCATGGAGGCGCCGGTCCTGCGCAAGGTCGTCGGTTCGACGCTTACCGACGACCTGTCCTACCGGCACATGGCGATCGAAGCGGGCATGGGAGAGCTGGGGGTCAACAACCTGCTGCTGGTACCGGGCCACGGCGCCAGGGTGAGGCTGGTCGCTCTGCTCACCGATGCCAGGCTGAAGCCGGGAGCGCCGGTCGAGGCCGGGCTCTGCCGGCCCGAGAGCTGCGGGTACGCCTGCGTGAGGGCGTGCCCGGTGGGCGCGCTTTCCGAGGACGGCCGGCCGACCGACAAGGTCAAGTGCCTCAAGCACTACATCAAGCTGGGGATGCCGGGGCAGAGCGGCGTGCGCTGCGGGCTCTGCATCGCGAGGTGTCCCGCCAACAAGGCAAAATAGGGGTCAGACCCCTTTCTTGAATATTTGCCTTGAACCTACAGCTGGGCCCGCTCCACCGCTCTCTTCCAGCCGTCGTACAGCTCGTCGCGTTTAGCGCCTGTCATCGAGGGCTCGAACTCGCGCTCGATGCGGTGGATGCGCAGGATGTCGTCGGGGTACTTCCATATTCCCGCCGCGATCCCGGCGAAGTAGGCCGCGCCCAGGGCGGTGGCCTCGAGCATCACCGGCCTGTCAACCTTCATGTCCAGGATGTCCGCGAGGAACTGCATCAGGAAGTTGTTGCGCGACGCGCCGCCGTCTGCCTTGATGGAGCTCACGCTGATGCCGGTGTCCATCTCCATGGCGACGATCACGTCCTTGCACTGGTAGGCGATCGACTCCAGCGTCGCCCGCACGATCTGCTCGCGCGTGGTGCCGCGTGTGAGCCCGGTGACCGTGCCGCGCGCGTAGGGGTCCCAGTAGGGAGCGGTGAGGCCGCTGAAGGCCGGCACCAGGTAGACGCCGCCGGTGTCATCGACACACAGGGCGAGCGCCTCGCACTCGGCCGCTTCCTTTATCATCTTGAGGTTGTCCCGCAGGAACTGCACTGAGGCGCCGGCGCTGGAGATTATCCCTTCGAGCATGTAGGTCGTCTTGCCGTCCATCTTCCAGGCGACCAGTGGGGTCAGCTTGTGGATGGAGGCGATGGCCTCGTCCCCGGTGTTCATGTCGACGAAAGTTCCGGTGCCGTTGGTGCATTTGACGTTGCCGCCCTCGAAACAGGCCTCGCCGAACAGCGCCGCCTGCTGGTCCGCGACCACGCTCTTTATAGGGATAGGGGCGCCGAAGAGGTCGGTCTCGCCGAAATCACCGCTGGTCTCCCTGATCTCGGGAAACTTCAGGCCTCCCGGCAGTCCAAACGGCTTGAGCAGTTGCGAGCTCCACTTCATGCCGAACGGGTCGAACATTCCCGTGGCGCTTACGTTGGAGAAGTCGGTGGCGTGCACCTTGCCGCCGGTGTATTTCCACACCAGCCAGGCGTCCACGGTGCCGAAGAGCAGCTTGCCCGCGGCGGCTTTCTCCTTTGCGCCCTCGATGTTGTCGAGCGTCCAGCGCGCGTGCGCCGACGACATGGCGGGAGTCACGGTGAAGTGAGCCGCGGCGATGAGCATCTTGCCGACCGGGTTCTTCTTGAGCGTCTTGCTCAGAGGGGCGATACGCTGGTATCCGCCGCCCACCACGTGCAGCATCTTGAAAGTGCCGCTCTTGTTGACGCGCTCGCACTCGTCGGACATCCGCGTGTCCTGCCAGGTGATGGCGTTGTAGACCGGCTCGCCGGTGTCGGCGTCCCAGAGCATGCTGGTGGCGCGCTGGGTGGCGATGCCCATTGCCGTGATGTCGCTCGCCTTGAGGCCGGCGCTGTCCAGCGATTTGTGGGTCACCTCGACGCAGCGGTCGAAGATGGCGACCGGGTCCTGCTCGGTCCAGCCCGGCTTAGGGAAGATCTGCTCCAGCTCGGTGTAAGACTCGGCGACCACGTTGGTCTCCTCGTCGTAGATTATGGAGCGCGTGCCCGTGGTTCCCACGTCGTTGACAAGGATATATTTGCCAGCCAAGGCGACCCCCCCGCATCTAAGAGAACACGTCTGCTGCCATTAAATCGCACATGCGGTGCGAGGTCTACAAACGCGGCAGCCGCCCCAGAGCCAGAATGCAAAGAGGGGAGTGTCCCCTTTTTGCGTTTTCTGGCGTGCACGGGCACGATATTCGGCGCCCCGGAACCTTCAAACGGCGTGGCCGTTGGAGGATAATAGAGATGAAGAGGGTGGTTGAGATGCCGGGATTCTGGATTCTGGGTATCACGCTTTTGATAGCAATGGCGACCCTTGCCCTGTTTCTGATCTCCTGGGGTTGCGCGGCGCTGGGGGTGGGCATCGAGGCGTTTCTCGAGAGGCGCCGTGAAGTGCACTGGGCTCACCCGGGGCACATGCACCTGCACCTGGGTCGCAGGTCGCACCTTCCGCCAGGGATACAGCTGATGTAGAGCACGTGCTGCGCTCGCACGTGTTTGGGATGGGAGGGGACCGGAGTTGAAGGCGCTCACGTTTCAGTACAACATCCCCCAGTATCTTCTCACCGGTCTGCTCGACCGCAGGTGGCCCGGCGTGCTGTTCACCAGGCTCGCCCCGGTGCGGATGCGCGAGATCCCCGAGCCGGAGCTGCCGGGCGACGAGTGGGTCAAGATCCGGCCGCGCATCTCCGGCCTGTGCGGGAGCGACATCGCCATCGTCGCCTGCCACGAGAGCCTGACGATGCAGCCGTTCGCCTCCAACCCCTTCGTGATGGGCCATGAGGTCTGCGGGGACATCGTCCAGGCCGGGCCGGCCGTGAGCGGTTTCGAGCCGGGTGACCGCGTCACGGTGATGCCGATGCTCGGATGCACGCCTCGCGGCATCGAGGAGCCCTGTGTCTACTGCGCTTCGGGAAGGCCGCAGCTCTGCGTCAACACCACCATGGGGGCTCTGCCTCCGGGACTTTTCGTAGGCGCCACCGCGGGCGTGCCCGGATTCCTCAGCGAGATGGGCATCGCCCACGTCTCTCAGCTCTACAAGGTGCCCGACGGGGTCAGCGACGAGGCGGCCTGTCTCACCGACCCATTCTCGAACGGCCTCCACATGGCTTTCCAGAACCCGATAGAACCGGGCGAGACCCTGATGGTGGTCGGCTGCGGAGTGATGGGGCTTGCCACCATCGCCGCGATGAAAGCGGTGCATCCGGACGCGCGCGTCCTGGCCGTGGAGATCGACCCGTTCCACTCGGAGCGGGCGCTCCAGCTGGGGGCGGAGGCCGTCATCAAGCCGCCGATCGACAAGGAGTTCTACCGCAAGGTGGCCGACATGACCGACGCCAAGATGTTCACGCCGCTCATGACGCAGCCGCTGCTGATCGGCGGGGTCGACCGCGTGTTCGACACCGTCGGCAGCACTGAGACCATCGACATGTCGCTTCGCGTGCTGGCGAACGCGGGCTGGTACAACATGCTCGGCATAGGTGAACCCAAGAAGATAGACTGGACTCCGGTATGGCTCAAGGAGCTGACCCTGAGGGGGGTCTACGGCTACCAGGTGGAGGAGCAGGCGCCTGCCCGGGAGCACGACTTCGAGGTCGCGCTGCGGTTGCACGCGGAGGGCAAGGTGGACCTGAGCGACATGGTGACGCACGTGTTCAAGCTCGACGAGTGGCCCCGGGCTCTGGAGGTCGCGCTCCACAAGGGGAAGTACAAGGCGGTGAAGATAGCCTTCCGCCCGTGAAATTTCAAGAAAGGGGTCAGACCACTTTCTTGAACTTATGAACAGGAGGTGGACCGTGGCTGACATGCACGGAGGTAACGTCCTCGCGAAGTACCTGAAAGAGGTCGAGGGGATCGACACGGTGTTCTCGCTGTCCGGTGGGCACATCATGCCGATCTACGACGGCTTCCTGCAAAGCGGCATACGCAACATCGACGTGCGCCACGAGCAGGCGGCGGTGATGGCCGCGCACGCCTGGTCCATCTACACAGGCAAGCCCGGCGTGTGCCTGGTCACGGCCGGCCCGGGCTTCACCAACTCGCTCACCGGCGTGGCCAACGCGTTCCTGGAGAACGCGCCGGTGGTGGTGCTGAGCGGGATGGCGCCGCTGCGTGACCTGGACCGCGGGGCTTTGCAGGACATGGAGCAGGTCGACATGATAAAGCCGGTGGTCAAGTGGTCCGGCAGGTGCTACGACGTCGAACGGATAGGCGATTACCTCGAGATGGCGTTCAGGCACGCGGTGTCCGGCAGGCCTGGCCCGGTCTTCCTGGAGGTCCCGCCCGACGAGCTCTACGCGCCGGCTGACGAGGCGCTGCTCAAGTGGCCCGCGAAAGGCTGGGAGAAGCACAGGTCGGTCCCCGAGGAGCCGGCCCTGGCTGACGCGGTGGCCGCGCTGGACGGCGCGAAGCAGCCGCTGTTCCTGGGCGGCAGCGGCATCGCTGCCAGCGGCGCCGCCGGTGCGGTGGCCGAGTTCCTCGAGAAGACCGGCATGCCCTTCCTGCTGATGGGCAACGGGCGCGGGGCCGTCCCCGACGAGCACCCGCAGTCGATATGGGACGGCGGCCTGATGGGCCTGCTCGCGGCCGCGTCGATGGCGGACGTGGTCTTCACCGCCGGCATCCGGCTTAACTGGGTGCTCAACTACGGCGAGGTCTTTCCCAACGCCAAAGTCGTCCGGCTGGACGTCGACGAGGCGGAGATAAACAGGAACAGGCAGGCCGACGTGGCGCTCCTTGGCGACGCCGCGGCGACCATAGGGCTCATCAACCAGCGCGTGCGCAAGGCCGACCGCTCCGACTGGCTCGCGACCCTCAAGGGGATGTTCGCCGGGCTCACGGAGGTGGACAGGCAGGCGCGCTCTACGCCGTCGGCGCCCATCCACCCCTACAGGCTGATGGACAGGGTCAGGGCGGCCGCGGGCGACGACACTATCTACACCCTGGACGGGGGTGACGCCCTTTACTTCGCGATGATGACGCTCAGGGCCACGCGCACCTCAGGCGTGATCGGAAGCGGCACGCTGTTCGGATGCCTGGGCACCGGGATCCCCTTCGCCATCGGGGCGAAGGTGGCGCTGCCGGGCGAGAAGGTCGTGCTGGTCACCGGCGACGGCTCGTTCGGGCTGAACGCGATGGAGTTCGAGACGGCAGTACGCCACGACATCCCCATCGTCTGCGTCGTCTGCAACGACCAGGGCTGGGGGATGGTGAAGCACTCGCAGGAGATATGCTACGCCGACGACCGCGTCTGCGGCACCGAGCTGGGCATCATCCACTACGAGAAGATCGTTGAGGCTCTGGGCGGCTTCGGGGAGTTCGTCGACAAGGACGAGGACATCGAGCCCGCCATCCGCCGCGCGCTCGACTGCGGCAAGCCGGCGTGCGTCAACGTGATCACGGACCCGACGGTCACCAGCCCGGCGACGATGATGTTCGCGCAGAGCTTCGATTTCCAATAGATGCTGGCGAGGGGACAAAGTGTACCAGGTACTTTTCGTCCCATTTTCCACACACCGGCCGTACTCGGGTGAGGGACCGGCGATAAGGACGGCAGGAGGTGCGCCATGAAGCCGCGGGGTCTGAACATGCCGAGGGTGGGACAGATCGGGATCGTGGTCAAAGATATCGAGAAGACCATTCGGTACTACCAGGACATCATGGGCATCGGGCCCTGGGCGCTCTTCGAAGGCGAGCCCGAGTGGTGCCTGGAGGGCGGTAAGAAGGTCACCTACAAGGGCAGGATGGCGCTCGCCAGCTCCGGCCCTATCCAGTTCGAGCTGATACAGATCCTCGAAGGCAGGTCTCTATACGGGGACACGCTCGGCGAGGGCGAAGGGCTGCACCACCTCGGCTTCTTCGTGCGTGATATGGACGCGCGACTCCAGGCGGCGCGAGCCGCGGGCGTCCCGGTGCTCCAGCACGCGCTCCTCAAGCGGAGGGGGCTCACGATCGAGTACGCTTACCTGGACACGACCGCCACCGGCGGGGTCATCACCGAGTACATCAAGACCTCGTTCCTGGGCCTGCCATTTCCTCTCAACCGGGGCCCGCTCGCCCGGCTGAGCGCCTGGGCCGCGGCCATCGCCGGCTGAACCGGACGAAGGCGCGGGGAGCTGCTGCGCCCGCCCGCCACCCATACGGTAATAACATGTTGGCGCCGTACCCGGGGGTCGAAGACGCCGGGCCAACGTACGCAACGGAAGCGGAGGACAGACATGGACTTTTATCAGGGCAAGACGGCAATTGTGACCGGAGCAGGCTCCGGCATCGGCAGGGCGCTGGCGCTCGGACTCGCGGACAAGGGCACCAGAGTCATCGTCATCACCGACATCATCCAGGAGCGGATCGACCAGGTCGTAGAGGAGCTCAAGGCCAGGGGCGTTGAAGCCGAGGGCTACCGCGTCGACCACTCGAAGCTCGCCGACGTCAAGGCCTTCGCCGATGCCTTCTTCGAGAAGTGGGACCACGTCGACATCCTCTGCCAGAACGCGGGGGTCGGCATCGGAGGCAGGTTCCTGGAGACGTCGCTCGAGGAGTTCGAGTGGGTGATAAGCATCAACCTCTGGGGGCCGATCTACATGATGAACCTCTTCGTCCCCTCGATGGCCGCGCGCGGCCAGGGGTCTGTCCTCATCACCGCCAGCGACGCCGGCCTGGCTCCGCTCCCGTTCTCGTCGGCTTACAACGTGACCAAGTTCGGCGTGGTCGGGCTTGGCGAGACGATGCGCACCGAGCTGAGCGAGGTGAACGTCAAGCTCACGCTGCTCTGCCCGGGCGATATCAAGACAAACGTGATCAAAGACGGCAAAATGCACATCTACGACAGCACGGGCCGGAGCGCCAGGACGGAGATCGAGAAGTACTACGAGAAGAAGGGGGCCGACCCCGCGATCGTGGCCGCCGCCGCGCTGCGCGGACTTGAGCGCAACAGGCCGATTGTGATCGTCCCCTGGAGCCACCACGGATACCTCTGGGACCTGCACCGCCTCTCGCCGCGGCTCTACCATTGGGCGATGAGCCTGGGACTGCGCCTGGGAGTGTTCCACAAGATGATGGGCATGCGGCGCTAGCGTCTGATTGCGAGGGACATCATGTTACTTGCAGCCTCGTCCTGAGCGGCCTACCAGGTAGCCTTTAGCTGGGTGGCTTCATCGGATGGTTCCTCCGGCTGCGCCTCCGTCACGGGCTGCGCCTCCGTCACGGGCTACGCCTCCGTTACGGCCTTCGCCTCCGTCACGCCCAGCTTGACCACCATCTTCCAGGTTGGGCAGTAGGCCGCCTTCCAGGGGTCTTTGGCGTACCGCACGCAGTCGATGCAGCAGAACTTCACCAGCAGCGACTGGAACAGCGCGGCGGCCAGTCCATACAACGCGAGCGATCTCAGGTCGCGCCGGGCCGCGATCAACGGCATGAATTGAAAGATGCCCAGGGTCGAGCCTTCGGCCAGGTAGCCGAACGCGTTGAACTCCTTGTCCGACTTCTTGAAGAGCCGCGCGGCGTAGCGGCCTCCGTAAAAGAAATCGCAGGACTTGCCGTAGTTCTCGCAGCGCGCGCAGATGAAGTACTTGGGGATGGTCGCCCAGCCCAGCAGACCCGCGAGCCAGACCGGAAGCCAGCGGGGGCGGTTGCGCTTGATGGCCCGCCAGCCGGAGAGCAGGAACAGCAGCGCCGAGCCGCCCATCACCCACTGCTCCCAGGCGACGGCCTGCGGCCATTCGCAGGCCTCGCATCCCTCACGCGTTTCCGCAACAGCATCATCCGGCATGCCGCAATTGGCGCTGTTCTCAAGGTTGTCGTCGCTAACAGGGCAGACCTCCCGTCAGTCGTCCTGGAGCAACATTAGCGAAATCGCGCGCCCGTGTGAAGCCCGCGGGCCAAGGCGCAAGAAGACGCAAAAAGGGGACAGTCCTTGGTTTGCGTTTATATAATGCATCACCGGCGCCTGACCCCGGCGGTGCATTTTCCCCGCAGCTCCCCGCTACGGCCCGGGGTTTGATAGGATAGCCTCCGGCACCGGAATCTCTATTGAAAGGGGTTAACCATGGGCAGGAGAGTTCTCCACACCAGCCTGTGCGACATGCTGGACATCGAATACCCGATACTAAGCGCGGGAATGGGGCCCAATACGCTGAGCGAGCAGGTGGGAGCGCCTGTCGACCTGGTGGTCGCGGTCTCGGAGGCCGGGGGGATGGGGGTGCTGGGCGCGAGCGGTTACTCCATCGATGAGTTGCGCGAAGCCATCCAAGAGATCAGGTCGCGCACCGACAAGCCTTTCGGCGTCGACATCCTGCTGCCCAAGAACATCGCCGACATGGCGGGCATGGGCCTGGAGGGGGCGAGCGAGGTCCCCTTGAGCCAGTTGCTGGCGACGCTTCCCCAGCCTTACCTGGACTTCGTCGCCAAGCTGCGCAGCGACCTGGACCTGCCCGAGGTCGAGGTGATCGTCAAGGTCGACACCACCACGTTGAGGCCCAAGGAAGCGGTGCAGGTCTGTATCGACGAGAAGATCCCCCTGTTCTGCGCCGGCCTCGGCAACCCGGGCTGGATGGTGGAAGAGGCCCACGCTAACGGCGTGAAAGTGCTCGCCATTACCGGCAACAGCAAGAACGCCGCGCGCATGGCCACCGGGGGCATCGACCTGCTGGTCGCCCAGGGCGGCGAGGCGGGCGGCCACACCGGCCGGGTCGGGACCATGGCTCTGATACCGCCGTGCATCGATGCGGCCTACCCGGTGCCGGTCCTCGCCGCGGGCGGGATAGGCGACGGCCGCGGGGTCGCCGCGGCTCTGGCGATGGGCTGCCCGGGCGTCTGGGTCGGCACCCGTTTCCTTGCCACCGACGAAGGCGGGGCGCAGGACGCGATCAAGCGCCACATCGTCGAGGCGACCGACGAGAGCACCTGCATCAGCACCATGTTCACCGGCAAAACACTTCGCGCCATCAGGTCGAAGTTCCACGAGGCCTGGGAGGAGTCGGGGCTCACGGCCCTGCCCTTCCCGCTGCAGATATTCATCTCGTCGGCGCTCTTCGGGAGCTTCATCGAGGCCAACAAGGACGAGTACATCGGCGGCTTCGCGGGCCAGGCGTCCGGGATGATCCACGAGATCAAGCCGGCGGGCGAGGTGCTGCTGGACATGGTCGAGCAGGCCGCGGACATACTGACCCACAAGCTGCCGGAGAGCGTGCACGCGGAGTGACGCGGGCGGCTGGAACGCACCACCGGTGCCTGGCACCAGTGGTGCGTCAGGGTGAAAAGACGGGACGAAAAGTGCCTGGTACGCGTTGTCCCATGGTAGAAAAAAGGCCCGAAAAGTGCCTGACCCCTGTTTCTACTTTGGCTAGTGGAACGCGCCCTCGCCGACCTTGCCCGTGAATATCGGCTCGTAGAAGGCCCTGCGCGCCTCCGGGTAGTTGTCGAAGCTCATCCCGATCTGCTCGTTCAGCTTCATGCCGTGCTGGCGGTAGACCAGCCAGGGCGGCAGCCCGTCACGCAGCGCGACGGCCTTGATGAGCAGCTGGCCCAGGGTGAGGGTCACGTCGCCGCCGAGCATGCGCTTGAACCCCGCCTCCTCCTCGTACGCGTCCCAGGCGCTCTCCGAGAAGTCGGGGAGCACACCCTTGCGGCGCGCCTCCTCTATGTCCATCGCCATCATCATGCGCTCAATCTCGAACACGTTGCCTATCGTGCCCAGCGGCTTGCCGATGAGGCCGAGCTTCTCCACCACGTTGGCCACGATCGGTATGCCCACTTCGGGGCCGACCAGCTTCGTCTCGTTCTCGCCTCGCGACAACCCGCCCGGGATCGGCGAGACGATCTCGACGCCGTTGGAGAGCCGCATCGCCGCCATCAGGCCGTACCTGCCGGCGCCCAGCGTGGAGGGGTAAGCGTGGATGGAGCTGATCGTTATGTCAGAGCCGACCCCCGGCGTGATGGACGCGCCGGTCCTCCAGTCCTCGGCCGACTTCTGCATGTAGTAATAGAGCCCCGCCCGGTTGGCCAGGAAGACGCCGCCCAGCTTGGCCAGCACGACCCTGCCCTGCGGCTTGTAGGAGCCCGCCAGGGTCGCGGTGACCTCGAGCGGGTCGGGCAGCGTGTCGGGCTGGGTCGAGCGGTGCGACATGACCGTGTTCATTCCCGAGCTGTGGAATATCTCCATGTACATCCAGGCCTGGGAGAAGCTGCCGACCTGGTTGAGCTTGACCAGCCCGGCGTTGCAAACGCCCTCTTTGAGCGCGTCGTAGGCGATGCTGGGGTTCGTGACCAGCACGTCGTCGCCGATGATCAGAAGCCGGTCACCCATGCGTTCGGTCAGCTTCTGCCAGAACTGCCACTGGTGCCGCGGCGCCGCGAACGGGTCCTCGAAAACAAGCTGGTTCCCCCACTTGTAGAATAGCTCCACGTAGCGGTCGACCAGCTCGTCGCCGCTCATCTTCTTCTGCTGCCAGGTGTATAGGTGGGCCTCTGAGTCGAACATGTCGTCCGAGTCGGCGGCGTTGTCGATGCCGAGGAACATGTTCTCGCCGTACTTGTAGCCGTAGTTGACGCCGGCCTTCGCCGCCGCTCCCATCAGCAGTTGTATGGCCGCTTCGTCGCCGCCGCCGTAGCCGTTGAACGAGCACCCTCCCTCGTTCTCGCGCCCGCCTCCGGAAACGCCCTCCTGGGAGAGGATCTCGGCCACCACCTGGTTTTGCAGGTTCGGCAGCACCTTCAAGGTTCCGTTGAAGCCCCGGTCGGCGATGTCGACGTCGTCTCCCTCCTTGGGGAAGAGGACGATCCACTTCTCCTGGGCTACCAGGTCGGGAGAGGTGTTGCCCTTGTTGCCCTCGGCGTCGGTGTACTCGGTGTGCTTGCCTCCCTGGATCGCGTTGTGCGCGCCCTCGGGGAGGTAGACCGCCATATCTTTGAACCGGGGGTCGGTGCCGCCGTAGACCGCGAAGTTGCGGACCTCCGTGATGAGCCTGTTGAAGTTCGCCTTTGCCCTGCTGTCGACCTCGTCGCGACTCGCGTCCGCCGGAATCCCCCCCGACGCCGCCTGCGCGGCGAGCTTGGCCTCGATCTTCTTCTTCTCGCGGAAACGGTAGAGCGCGTTCGCGTCCTGGTGCCTGCCGAGGTAGGCGATGACGCCCAGCGCGAGTATCTTGGGTGTGAGGTATGCCATCACCTCGGGCGTGCTGTTGCGGCCCAGCCCGATTGATATTCCGAAGAGCGCCAGGCCGGCGATCCCGAAGATATAGGCCATGTAGAGGTCGAAGCGGGGGCCGGCGGCCGAGACGTTCAGGGCCGGGGTGCCGTTGAGGCGGAAGTTCAGCCCTTCCCTGATCGTGGTCGGGTACTTGCCGGTCGGCGCCACGAAGAACATCTTGGCCAGGGTCGTCCAGAACCCCATGGTGCCCGTCCTGAACTTGACCGTTCCGTCGGGGCGCTTCTCGACCAGCTTCTCACCGATGCTGACCTGGACGGTCCGCTCGAGGTTGTAGGTCTTGGCGGCCTCCATGGCGTGCATGCTCTGGTGCCCGCCGATCATGATGTAA
>DAIQAV010000045.1:0-13365 GCA_036781505.1 Candidatus Anoxymicrobiaceae bacterium
ATGGCCAAGTCCGCCGAGAAGGCGCTGAGCTTGAGCTCGGGACAGGCGGTCGTCGCCTCGACCGGGCACATCTGTGAGTTCCTCCCGATGGACAAGGTGGCATCGGGCATAGAGGTGGCCGCGGGCGAGCTCAGCCCCGGCGGCAACACCGATGCGGCCAAGGCGATCATGACCACCGACACCTACCCCAAGGAGCTCGCCGCGGAGATGGAGATCGGCGGCAAGATCGTAAGGATCGGAGCGATGGCCAAGGGCTCGGGGATGGTGCACCCCAACATGGCGACCATGCTCGCGGTCATAACCACCGACATAGAGTTGCCCCACGACATAATGCAGGACTGGCTCGCGTCGGCAGTGGAGTGGTCCTTCAACAGGATATCCGTGGACGGAGACCAGTCCACCAACGACATGGTGCTCATGCTGGCCAACGGCGCCGCGTTCCCCGAGGGGCACGTGCTGTCCAGCCAGGAGGCCGACCTGTTCTACAGGGCGCTCTGCTGGCTCACCGGCAACCTCGCGATGTCTCTGGTAAAGGACGGAGAAGGCGCCAGCAAGCTGATACGCATCGTGGTGAACGGCACGGTGGACGACGCCGACGCCGTGCGCGTCGGGCGGGCGATAGCGAACTCCAACCTGGTCAAGTGCTCGTTCAACGGCGAGCAGTTGAACCTCGGCCGGGTGGCCGCGGCCGCGGGCAGCGCCGGAGTGGCGCTGGACCCGGCGAAGTTCACGGCCTTCATCGGTGAGCACAAGGTGGCGGAGGGCGGCAAGGCCGTCGATTACGACCCGGCGGACCTGGCCCGGATCATGAGGCGCGACGAGGTGGAGCTCACCGTCAACCTGGGGCTGGGCTCGGGCTCGGCCTACCTCCTCACCTGTGACCTCTCCACCGCCTACGTCGAGTTCAACGCGGGCGAGAGGAGCTGACGCGCGATGGCGAGCGTCGAAGGAGACCTTCAGATGAAAGCGCGGGTGATGACCGAGGTCCTCCCCTACATCAAGAGGCACCGGGGCAAGACGGTGGTCATCAAGCTTGGGGGCAACGCGATGGAGAGCACCGATGTAAGGAAGATGTTCGCTTCCGATGTGGTGCTGATGCGCTACGTCGGCATACAGCCGGTGATAGTCCACGGCGGAGGCCCGCAGATAACCGAGTACATGAAGCGGCTGTCCAAGGACGTGCAGTTTGTAAGCGGGCACAGGGTCACCGATACGGAGACGATGGAGATAGCCAAGATGGTCCTGGTGGGAAAGGTCAACAAGGAGATCGTGTCGCTGATAAACCGGCACGGGACGCTGTCGATGGGGCTGTCGGGCGACGACGGAAACCTGATCATGGCGAGGCGGCGCCTGGCCGAGGACGGCACCGACATCGGTTGGGTGGGCAACGTGTCGTCCATCAACGCGCAGATAATCGAAGAGCTCCTCACCTACGAGCTCATCCCCGTCATCGCGTCGGTCGGCACCGATGAAGAGGGCAACTCCTACAACATAAACGCTGACATAGTAGCGGGCGAGGTGGCGACGGCGGTCGGAGCCTCCAAGGTCATCTACATGACCGACGTGAAGGGGATCCTGGATTCGGAGGGCGCGCTCATCAGCAGGTGCGACGCGCTGGGGTGCAGGAGCCTGCTTCAGGGCGGGGCGGTGTCCAAGGGGATGATCCCCAAGGTGGAGAGCTCGCTCGCGGCGGTCGAGGGCGGCGTGGACAGCGCGACCATCCTTGACGGCACGGTCGATCACGCCCTGCTGCTGGAGGTTTTCACCAACGAGGGGGTCGGTACGATGATAACCGACCAGAAAGAGGAAGCCTGATGGACGAGCTGCTTGCCAAGGTTCAAGCGCTGGACGCGGCCTACACCATGCAGACCTACAAGAGGCTGCCGGTCGCTTTCACGCGCGGCAGAGGGACGCGGCTGTGGGACAGCTCTGGCAAGGAGTACCTCGACATGGTCGGAGGGCTGGGCGTGACGGTGCTGGGACACTGCCACCCGGCGGTGACGCAGGCCATCTGCGAGCAGGCCGCCGCCCTGGTGCACACCACCAACCTGTATTACGTCGAGCCGCAGGCCGAGCTGGCGCAGCTGCTGGTCGAGCGTACCTTTCCCGGCTCGAGGTGCTTCTTCGCCAACTCCGGCGCCGAGGCCAACGAGGGAGCGATGAAGCTCGCGCGCAAGTACCATTTCACCCGGGGCGGCGGCCGGGACAAGATCGTCTGCCTGCTGGGCTCCTTCCACGGGCGGACCCTCGCAACCATGTCCGCGACCGGCCAGCCCACCAAGTGGCGGCCGTTCAGCCCGGTGATGCCGGGCTTCGAGCACGTGCCGTTGAACGACACTGACACTCTGGAGCGGACGGTGGACGCGCACACCGCCGCCATAGTACTCGAGCCGATCCAGGGGGAGGGCGGGGTCTACCCGCTCACCGACGAGTTCCTGCGGGCTGCGCGCGCCGCATGCGATCGCAGCGGTGCGCTTCTGATAACAGACGAGGTGCAGAGCGGGATGGGGCGCACGGGCGCGTTCTACGCCGCGGAGCATTCCGGGGTCGTCCCCGACGTCATCACCATCGCCAAGGGGCTTGCCAACGGCGTTCCCGCTGCGGCCTTCCTGGCGAGGGGCGAGTTCGGCGAAGTGCTGGCGCCCGGCGACCACGGTACGACTTTCGGGGGCGGCTTCCTGGCCTGTGCGGCGGCGCACGCCACGGTCCGGACCGTCCTGGACGAGAAGCTGTACGAGAACGCCGGCCGCGTGGGGTCCGCCCTGGCGGGCAGGCTTGCCTCGATGGTGGGTGAGGTCCCCGGCGTGACCGAGGTGCGAGGGCGGGGGCTGATGCTCGCCGTCCAGCTCGACAGTGACCTGGCGCGCAAGGTCGTAACCATGGGGCTGGAGAGAGGCGTGGTTTTCAACGACGTCTTGCCCAGCGCGGTGAGGATGCTTCCCGCGCTCACGCTGACGGAAGACGAGGCGATGACCGCTGCGGGTGTCCTCGAAGAGGTGCTGCGAGCGGCGGCCGGCTAGAGAAAGGAAAGCGGTGCTCAAGAACAAGCTGCGGGGAGAGGACTTCCTGACGCTCGTCCCGCTCAGCGGCGAAGAGATCGAGTCTCTGCTGGAGGAGGCCGTTCGCCTGAAGGGCGAAGGGACCAAGGGGTACAAGCCGCTGGCCGGTAAGGTCGTGGGGTTGATCTTCGAGAAGCCTTCGACGCGGACCCGTGTCTCCTTCGAGGTCGCGGTGCACAGGCTCGGAGGCAGCGCGCTGGCGCTAACCGACCGGGACCTGCAGCTGGGACGCGGCGAGACGATCGAGGACACCGGCAGAGTGCTCTCGAGGTACCTGGACGGGCTGGTGGTCCGCACTTTCGGGCAGGACCGGCTGGAGTCGCTGGCGGAAGCCTCCTCGGTCCCGGTGATCAACGCGCTGACTGACGAGTGCCACCCCTGCCAGGCGCTGGCTGACATGATGACCGTGCTCGAGTACAAAGGGGCGTTCCGCGGACTCCGGCTCGCCTACCTGGGCGACGGCAACAACGTCGCCCACTCGCTGATGCGGGCGGGGACCAAGCTGGGCATGGATATCGTGGTCGCGACGCCCGAGGGGCACGGGCCGCTCGAGGCCATCACCTCGGAGTGCAAGGTGTACGCCGACGCCTCGGGAGGGTCGCTGGTGGTCGGCAACGACCCGGCTCAAGCGTCCGCCGGGGCCGATGTCATCTACACGGACGTGTGGGTGAGCATGGGCCAGCCTGACGAGAAGCGCGACGCGCTGGGGCACTTCGCGAGCTTCCGCCTCGACGAGGAGATGCTCGACCGGGCCAGCGACGACGTGATGGTCATGCACTGCCTCCCCGCACACCGCGGCGAGGAGATCACGGCTGAGGTCCTCGACGGAAGCCACTCGGCCGTATGGGACCAGGCGGAGAACAGGCTGCACGCGCAGGTCGCCCTGCTGGGCTTGATATTCGGATAGGTGGTCTGGTGAAGAGGCAGAGACAAGAGGCGATCCGCAGGATAGTCAAGTCCGGGAAGGTCGCAAGCCAGAGTGACCTGGTGGAGTCGTTGCGCTCCGAGGGCTTCGAGGTGAGCCAGACAACCGTCTCCCGTGACCTGAGCGAACTCGGGCTGATGAGGCTTCGGGAGGCGGGCCAAGGAGCGAGGTACGTGGAGCCTGGCTCCGCGGGCAGCGCCGACGACTCGGCCCTTCGAAGGACCGCGCCGCAGGTGCTCCTGACCGTCGAGCCGACCGGGAACATAGTGGTGGTGCGCACGCAGCCGGGCGGAGCCCAGGCGCTGGCCTGGGCCATAGACGCCGCCTCGCTGCCCGGGGTGGCGGGCACGGTCGGCGGCGATGACACTATAATGGTCGTCTGCTCGAGCGGAACGAGCAGCTCGGGCGTCGGCGAGACGTTGATGGGATATGCGTTGGAACAGAGGTGAAGAGATTGGCTGGATCAGGGATGAAGGAGGGCGGCAAGCCCAAGGTGATACTTGCGTACTCGGGAGGGCTCGACACGTCGGTGCTGGTGCGCTGGCTGATAGAGGAGCGGTCCTACGACGTGGTCGCGCTGTGCGCCGACCTGGGCCAGCCGGGTGACATGGCCGCGATAAGGCAGAAGGCGCTGGACACGGGGGCCGTGGCCTCGGAGATGATCGACGCGAGGGAGATGTTCGCGTCCGACTTCGTGATCCCGGCTCTGTGGGCGAACGCGCTGTACGGAGGATCCTACCCGCTGGCGACGGCGCTGGCGAGGCCGCTGATCGCCAGGCTCCAGGTGGACGCCGCGCACCGTTACGGCGCGACAGCCGTGGCGCACGGCTGCACCGGCAAGGGTAACGACCAGGTGCGCTTCGAGGTTGCGACCGCCGCGCTCGACCCGTCACTGGAGATAATAGCCCCGATGCGCGAGTGGAAGATGACCCGCGAGGAGGAGATCGAGTACGCCAGGGAGCGCGGCATCCCCGTCCCGGTGACGGTCGCATCCCCCTACAGCGTCGACGAGAACCTCTGGGGCCGCTCCTGCGAGTGCGGGGTGCTGGAGGACCCATGGGTGGAGCCTCCCCAGGACGCCTACGAGTGGACCACCTCTCCCCTGGACGCGCCTGATCCGGCCTATATTGAGATCGAGTTCGCCAGGGGCGTGCCCGTGGCCATCGACGGCGCGAGCATGGGCCTGGTCGAGCTCATCGGCAGGCTTAACGATCTGGGCGGCGCGCACGGCGTCGGCCGCATAGACGTGATAGAGGACAGGCTGGTGGGCATAAAGTCCCGGGAGATCTACGAGGCACCGGCGGCGGTGGTTCTGATCGCGGCGCACCGGGACCTCGAGCAGCTCACGCTGACCAGGGAGGTGCTGTCCGGCAAGAGGCCGCTGGAGCAGAGGGTCGCGGAGATGACGTACGATGGCCTGTGGTTCAGTCCCTTCAACAAAGCGATCCAGGAGTTCAACTCCTCGCTGCAGGAACGGGTCACCGGCACGATCAGGATGCGGCTGTACAAGGGCAGGGCGGACGTTGTCGGCAGGAAGTCGCCCAACTCCCTGTACGATCTAGGCCTGGCGACTTACGACACCGCCGACGCCTTCGACCACGCGGCGGCCAAGGGCTTCATCGACCTGTGGGGCCTGCCGCTCAAGACGTGGGCGAAGAGCGAGAGGGCGCGGGAGGAAAAGAAGTGAAGATGTGGGGAGGCCGGTTCGACGGTGAGCCTGACGCCGGCTTTATGCAATTCAGCAGCTCGATATCCTTTGACGTGCGGCTCTACCCGTACGATATAGAGTGCACGCGTGCCTGGGCGGAGGCGCTCGTGGGCGCGGGCGTTCTCAGCGCTGACGAATCGCGCAATATCTCGGGTGCGCTGGACTCGGTCAAAGAGGAGTTCGACTCAGGGGCGTTCACCCTGTCGCCGGACGACGAGGACATACACACCGCCATAGAGCGCAGGCTGGTGGAGCTCATTGGAAGCGAGGCCGGCAAAGTCCGCACCGGCCGCAGCCGCAACGACCAGGTCGCCACGGACACCAGGATGTTCGTGATGGACCAATGCGCGCGGCTGGCCGCTGGAATGCGGCTGTTGCAGACCGCGCTGATTGACAAGGCCGCCGACAGCATAGATATCGTGGTGCCGGGCCATACACACCTTCAGCAGGCCCAGCCCGTGCTGTTGGCGCACGCCCTCCTCGCTTTCGTACAGATGCTCGAGCGCGACGCCGCGCTGCTGAACGGAGCGTCGAAGGCGGCCGACTCACTGCCGCTGGGTTCGGGAGCACTCGCGGGCACGACCCTCGATGTCGACAGGGAAGCGCTGGCCGACAGGCTCGGCTTCTCCGGCGTAAGCGCCAACAGCCTGGACGCGGTTGGAGACCGGGACTTTGCCTGCGACCTGGTCTACGCCCTGGCGATGGTGATGGTCCACCTCAGCCGGCTCTCCGAGCAGGTGATCCTGTGGGCATCGGCGGAGTGGGGCATCGCCGAGCTCGGCGATGCCTGGTCCACTGGCTCGAGCCTGATGCCCCAGAAGAAGAACCCGGACTCCGCCGAGCTGGTGCGGGGCAAGACCGGTCGCCTCCTGGGCGACCTGCTCGCCCTGCTCACGACGCTCAAGGGGCTGCCGCTCTCGTACAACCGCGACCTGCAGGAGGACAAGGAGCCGCTGTTCGACGCGGTGGACACCGCGTCCGCAAGCCTCGAGGTCATGGGGCAGACGGTAGCGACACTGACCTTTGACAGGGAGCGGGCCGCATCTCTGGCCGCCGGTGGCTTCATGACCGCGACCGACCTGGCCGACTACCTTGCCGAAAAAGGGCTCCAGTTCCCGGAGGCCCATGGCATCGTGGGCCGGATCGTGACCTATTGCATCGCCCAGGGCAAAGGGCTCGGCGACCTGTCGGCGGAAGAGATGCTCGAGTTTTCGGAGCTCCTCGGCCCCGACGCGCTGGAGTGGACTGGAGCGGAGGCCTCCGCGGGGCGCAGGGTGTGCACCGGTGGGACCGCGCCCGAGGCCGTTGCCAGGCAGATAGCCCTTGCCCGCGAGGTGATCGCCGGCGCCTGATACGCGCCACCCTTGCGGTCATACCATTGTGATATCATTTCAAGCCAGCGGCGTCCGCTGGTGTTCCGTCCCACAGATAGCTTGAAGCACCGAGAGCGTCTCCTCGCCGCGCCGGCAAGGCGTGCGACCGAGTCGTACTCACTGAGTACTCCGAGGGAGCGGAAAGAAGCGGGCGTGCATGCAGCGGCGCTCGAATGCCAGGGTATCTGTGGGATGGAGCACTAGTAAGGAGCGTATGTTTTGGAGGTCAAAAAAGGCGTCATCGTCTCCCTCGGTTACGGCAAGTACTTCCTCTCGGATAAGATAGTTGGCTTCGTCCCGATCGAGGAATCGCGCGGGCCGGCCCGCCGCACCTACGTCTACGTTGACGGGCTTTCAGAGCCGGTCATCGCGTCCAAGACCGAGGCGACCATGCTCAGGGACATGGCCCAGGAGGGGCCCGGCGGGATAGAGTGCGCCATGGCGCTTGACCTGCTGGAAAGGATCCTCAACGACTTCCAGCACGTGGGCCGGATGCTCCGCCGCTCCATCAAGGAAGAGGTCGGGCTCGACATCGACGACCTCGAGAAGCGCGTCCACGACGTCTTCGCGCGGGACGACCTGCCCGCTCAGCAGGACGGCCTGTTCGCGTCGGAGGAGCAGGACTGAGACCCGCCGTGAGCGGGGCCAGACTCCAGCGAGGCTTCTACTCGAGGCCCACTCTGACCGTGGCACGTGACCTTCTCGGTTGCCTTCTGTTCCACGATTCTCCCGACGGCATTACGTCGGGGATCATCGTGGAGACGGAAGCGTATCTGGGCCACGGCGACGAGGCCAGCCACGCCCGCTTCGGGCGCACCGAGCGCGCCTCTACCATGTTCGGCCGTCCGGGACGCGCCTACGTGTACTTCATCTACGGGCTTCACTACATGTTCAACGTCGTAACCGAGGCGGAGCACACGGCCGGCGCGGTACTGGTGAGGGCGTGTGAGCCGGCCGACGGGCTGGAGCTGATGTCGAGGCGCAGGGAAGGCGGCGCGCATCTCACCGACGGTCCGGCCAGGCTCTGCCAGGCCATGGGCATAACCATCGATCAGAACGGAGTCGACCTGACGCGCGGCCCCCTGGGCATACGCAACAGGAAGTCATACCATGAGGAAGAAGTGATGGTTACGCCCAGGATCGGGGTTGGTGGCTCGCACGAAGCCCCGTACCGTTTCATAGTCAGAGGAAACCCGCACGTATCCAGATGAGGACTCAAGGGGGAGGAGAAGGTGAAGCTCGAGCAGATCTACAAGTTGGCCGTCGAGGTGGGGATCAGCAAGGATCCGCGTGGGAAGGAAGGCGTCCGCCAGGTCCTGGACGATGCCGCCTCGGAGTATGAGAAACTCAAGGGCGACGACAAGAAGTTCTTCGATACCCAGAGGCTTACCAACCCGTTCGCCGACACGCGTATCCTGTTCGGCGATCCCGCGACCGAGGTCAAGAACATCATCGCCGGCATAGACCTCGAGGGACCGGAGCTCATCCTCGCCGACCGCCTGCGCGAGAAGGGGCGCAAGATCGACCTTTGCCTCTCGCACCACCCTGAGGGGGCCGCGCTTGCCGGCCTGTCGGACGTGATGGCGCTGCAGGCCGACGTATGGGCGTCGCACGGCGTCCCGATAAACGTGGGCGAAGCACTGATCTCCGAGCGCATGGGCGAGATACGCAGGGCACTGCTCCCGCAGAACCACCAACGCCCGATCGACACCGCGGCCCTGCTGGACCTTCCGTACATGTGCGTGCACACTCCCGCGGACAACCTGGTCACCGACTACCTCACGCGACTGTTCAAGAACAGGAAGCCGCGGCTGGTCGGCGACGTCATCGATCTGTTGCTCAAGGAGAAGGAGTACCGGGCCTCGGCCGAGCGCGGCATGAGCCCGACCGCGCTGGTCGGCGACAAGAGGAACCGCGCCGGCGACATACTGGTCGACATGACCGGAGGCACCGAAGGTCCCGTTTCCGCCCTGGAGAAGCTCGGACAGGCCGGAGTGGGCACTATAGTGGCTATGCACATGGGCGACAAGCTCAAGGCGGAAGCGGAGAAGCAGCACATCAACGTGGTGATCGCCGGCCACATCGCTTCAGACAACATCGGCGTGAACCTCTTCGTTGACCGGCTGGAGAAGCGAGGGGTCAAGACTCAGGGGTTCTCAGGGTTCCAGAGGTTCTCGCGCGCCGGTAAGTGATCAGGGAATCCAGGGGAAGAAGCCGCCGAAACCGCCGTGGCCGCTGCCGTTGATGACTATCGAGACCTGTGACCCCGGAGTCATCCTGGTCCCCGCCGACGGGCTCTGGCTGACCACGATCCCCGCGGGAGAGCCGGGCACGTAGGTGACGCTGGCGACGAAGCCGGCCGTCGCAATCTTGGTCCGCGCCCCGCTTTCTGATAACCCTACCACGCGGGGGACCGTGCTCTGCGCGGCGCCGCTCGACACGTAGATGGTGACGCTGCCGCCCGAGGGGAGCACCGTTCCCGCCGCGGGCGTCTGGCTGGTGACCGTGTTCGCAGGCTGCGTGCTGGCCTGGGTGACCACAGATGTGCTGTAGCCCTGCGAATCAAGGGCGCTCTTGGCGGAGCTGCTGCTCATTCCCACCACGTTGGGGACCTTCCTGGTGTTGTCAGCGTTGTGCAGGTTGCAGTACGAGGACGGTTCCTCGCCGCGCCTGAAGGTTTTCTCGTGCGTCCGGGGACAGTTTGGGGTCGCAAGCAGCCCGGAGTCGTCGCAGACCGTGACGGTGATCGATTCCGACTCGGTCGGGTTGGACGGAGCCCCGGCCTCTTCCGTCGGGAACGGGGTGGGCGGCACACCGTCGAGCGCCTTCTCCATGAAGCTGGACCAGATGGACGCCGGAAGCGATCCGCCGGTCATGCCGCTCATCGATATCCTGCCCTGTGGATAGCCGACCCAGACGGCCGTGACCAGGTCCGGGGTGTATCCCACAAACCAGGCGTCGGCGTAGTCCTCGGTGGTGCCGGTCTTGCCGGCCTGGGGGCGGCCGATGGACGCGCCGCGGCCGGTCCCGCTGGAGACGACCTTCTCCAGAATGCTGGTGATCTGCGCTGCGACCTTGGGATCGAGCACTGTGTTGGTCTCCGGCTTACCCTCGTCGATCACGTTGCCGTTGGCGTCGGTGACCTTCGAGGTCGACCGGGGCACCGCGTGCACTCCGTTGTCGGCCAGGGTGCCGTAGGCGCTGGCCATCTCCAGCGGCGTCACGCCGATGCGCAGGCCGCCGAGCGCGATGGCCGGGTTGGACTCTATCTCGGTCTGTATTCCCATTGACTTGGCCATGTCCGCGACCCGGCTCGGGCCCACGTCCATTATGAGCTGAGCGTACACGCAGTTGACGGAGTGGATCGTCGCGTCGGTGATGGTCATAGAGCCACTGCCGTGGCCCTCGTAGTTGTTGACGATCCACTTGCCGCCCCCCGGTATGTTGATGATGCGAGGGGAGGACGAGTCGTAGGTCTTGTCGGGCGAGATGCTGTCGGCCATCGCCCGTGACAGCACGAAGGTCTTGAAGGAGGACCCCGCCTGCCTGTGGCCGTCGGCGGCGACGTTGAACTGGCTCACGGCGTAGTTCTTGCCGCCGACCATCGCCTTTATGTAGCCTGTGCGCGGGTCGATGCAGACCAGCGCGGCGCTGGGGCCGCTGTCGGTATCGACAAGCCTGGCCACCGTCTGCTCAGCCATGGCCTGCAGTCGCAGATCGATGGTGGTGTAGATGCGCAGTCCGCCTCGGAACACCTGCTGGTCCCCGTACTTCTTCTTCATGTACTCCGTGATGTAGTCACAGAAGTACGGCGCGCGTCTGACTACGTATACCTTGTTGGGCGGCGCCAGGGCGAGGGGTTCGTTGTTGGCCTGATCCATCTCCACGCGCTTGATCATCCCGTACTTGTGCATCTGCTCGAGGACTATCTTGCGGCGCTCGAGGACCTCCTGCGGCTTGGTGTAGGGATCGTAGTAGCTGGGCGACTGCAGTATGCCCGCGAGCATCGCGCACTCGGCCAGCGTCAGGTCGGCCGGAGCCTTTCCGAAGTACTTGCGCGCCGCCGTGAAGATTCCATAACTGCCCTGCCCGAAGTAGCTGTCGTTGAGGTACATCTCCAGGATCTTATCCTTGGAGTACTTCTGCTCGAGCTCGTAGGCCAGGTGCGCTTCCTCTATCTTCCTCCATAGCGTCCGCTTGGGGCCGACGTAGGCGTTCTTTATGTACTGCTGCGTGATCGTGCTGCCACCCTGGACGACCCCGCCCTTCACCACGTTCGCCCACAAAGCTCTGGCTACACCCTTCCAGTCGACCCCACGGTGCTTGTAGAAGTCGATGTCCTCGATGGCGGTGACCGCCTGGAGCAGGGCCTCCGGCATCTGGTCCAGAGCAATGATCTCCCTGTCCTGGTCTCCCTTAAGCTCTCCCAGCAGCGTGCCGTCGGCGGCGAAGATTTTGGAGTTCTGCGCGGCCTTGTACTGTTTCAGTGACGAGAGCTGGGGCAGGCCGACCCCGGTGTAGAACCACGCGATCGTTCCACCAAGAGTGATGGCTAAGCCCATCGCCACCACCAACGTCAACCTCATGAATACTTTCATAACCCCATCACACCGGTAAAAATCTCAACAATTACAACAAATGTTTGACGCCCGTTCACCTGTTGAAGTTTACGGGTAGTGGCCGTTTGGTTCCTTCATTCATGCGCCGGAGGAGAATTCCTCCGGCCGTGGGGGAGCGCGTCCCTTGAGTTATAATACGCAAACGAGGGAGGCTGCGGGACATAAGAACAGGGAGATTGCGGGAATAATGACGGTCGACGAGCGGGTTGAACAGCAGATGCGGATCATATCCTCCGGCGCCGTCGAGGTGATACCGACCGAGGAGCTGAAGGCTAAACTCGCCAGATCGGTCTCATCCGGCAAGCCTCTCACCGTTAAGCTGGGTGTCGACCCGACCCGCCCCGACCTCCATATCGGACACTCCGTTCCGCTGAACAAGCTCCGGCAGTTCCAGGAACTGGGCCACCAGGTGGTCCTGATCATAGGCGACTTCACCGCGCTCATCGGCGACCCCAGCGCGCAGGACGTGACCAGGCCGGTCCTCACGGCCGAGGAGGTGGCCGCCAACGCGCGCACCTACGTGGAGCAGGCCGGCAAGGTTCTGGACACCAGGAGGGTGCGCCTGGTCCGCAACAGCCAGTGGCTGGCCCCGCTGGACTTCAAGCAGATACTGGAGCTCTCGAGCAAGTTCACGGTCGCCCGCATCCTGGAGAGGGACGACTTCGAAAGGCGCTACAAGGAAGAGAAGACCATAGGGCTTCACGAGTTCATGTATCCCCTGATGCAGGCCTACGACTCGGTGATGCTCTCCGCGGACGTCGAGCTCGGTGGCACCGACCAGAAGTTCAACCTGCTGGCGGGCAGGCACCTGCAGCGCGCGCTGGGGCAGGTGCCGCAGTGCGTGGTGACGCTGCCGCTGCTGGAGGGAACGGACGGCGTGGCCAAGATGAGCAAGAGCCTGCACAACGACGTGGGGCTGACCGACCCGCCGGGCGAGATGTTCGGCAAGGTAATGTCCATCCCCGACTCCGTCCTCTGGAAGTACTTCGAGCTGGTGACGCCGGTGTCCATCGACGAGGTCGCCGCGATGCGCGCGTCTGTGGAATCCGGCGAGATGAACCCACGGGACGCAAAAGAGAGGCTCGCCCGCGAGATAGTCGCCACCTACTATGGCGCCGAAGAGGCCCGGCACGCCGCCGAGTCGTTCCGCAAGGTCTTCAGCCTCAAGGAGACTCCCGAGGACGTGCCGGTCGCCAAGGTTGAGGAAGCCGCCTTCAAGGACGGCAAAATCTGGATTGTGGAGTTGCTGGTTTCGCTTGGGCTTGCCTCGTCAAAGGGAGACGCAAGGCGCCTTATCGACGGGGGAGGGGTCACGATCGACGGCGAGAAAGTGACTGACCCTGAGCTCGAACTAACCGCTGAGCAGATAGAGGGAAAGCTGCTCAGGAAGGGCAGGAAGAGCTTCTTGAGAGTGGAATTAAAACACGCTTAGCGCGGGTTTTGCCGCATTGACAGTGACATTGCTCGATGCTACTATCATCAGGAACCTTGAAAGTGGCCAAAGGAAGTAACTTGGCTTTGCTCGACAAAGGGACAAGTTTGAGGCGCGATCTCGAGACCTAGCGGAACTCATAATGGGTTTACAACCGCTGGACTTGGGTTCAGCGGTTTTCTTTTGGCATGACACGGTGACACAGGCGAGTGGAATCGTCTTGGTACCTTGAAAACTGAACAGTGGTTT
>DAIQAV010000046.1:0-1368 GCA_036781505.1 Candidatus Anoxymicrobiaceae bacterium
TCCTATGATGTATCCCACCGCCGCACCGGTGACCACGTGCGTTGTCCAGTGCAAGTTGCTCCCCAATGCAAGTTTTGGGGTCAGACCCCTAAACTTGCGTTTTCACCACTACGCTAGATTACTCGCAAGAAATGCAAGTTAAGGTGTCTGACCCCAAAACTTGCATGACGCCTCGCCTACGGTACTACGGTAGTATATTTTACTTGATATGGGCGTTCCGATGATGTTCGAGGACAGGAAGGGCTACGCGATCGCTGAGCGGATGGCCGCCGAGGCCCTGGGCACGATCGATCCGGCGCAGGCGGCCGCTGAGCGGGCGGTCGACTTCAATGCGGAGCGGGGCGTCTTCACGATCCCGTTCCTCGGCGCCGAGGTGCACGTGTCCTTCCCCGGCGGAGTGGTCACCAGTGCCGGCGACAAGAAACTGTCCGGCGCCGTGGCGATCCTGGCGCTACACTACCTGATCTACCGGGGAGAGCCGCTGCGCTCGGAGGACTGGCTCGCCTATCGCGACATGCCCGGCGCGCGCCACTTCGCCGGCGCCTTCGAGGATATGGCCGAGAACCGCATAGCGGAGGCTTTCGGCCGGGACCTCGGCTCGCTGGCGGCTCCCGCCGCCAGGCTCGGCGGCACGCCATCGGATACGGGCGACGCGTCCTTCGAGCTTCCCGCGTTCCCGCGGGTGCCGGTCCTTCTGGTGCTGTGGGGATACTGCGAGGGGGTGGAGGGGACCTCGCGGATCCTTTTCAAGCCCACGGCCCCGTTCTACCTGCATAGCGAGGACCTCGCAGCGCTGGGCGCCGTGATCGCGGACTGGCTGGTGGCCGTGAAGGACGGCGGGGCTGACAGGGTATAATACTCGTGCTTCACCGAGAGGCACGCTTTGAAGCGCCGGCGCGCGCGACTGGTCGTCAGTCCGGCGGGCGCGGGGCGAGACCGAAAGCACCTGAACAATCGCACCCGCGGAGGGGTCAAGTGCCGGACAAATACCTGATAGCGCACGACGTGGGCACGGGCGGGAGCAAGGCCGCCCTGACCGATATGCGGGGCAAGATCATCGCCAGCATGTTTCAGCCCTATCCCACCTCGTATCCTAAGGAGAACTGGGCCGAGCAGGACCCGCAGGACTGGTGGAGGGCCGTCACCGTCTCCACTCGTGAGGTCATCGCGGAGTCGAAGGTCGACCCCGCCGACGTAGCCGGGATCGTCTTCTCGACCCAGATGATCGGCGTGCTGCCTGTCGACAAGGACGGCAAGCCGCTCCGCCCCGCCATCATCTGGTTGGACGCGCGCGCCCAGGAGCAGGCCGACAAGATAATTCGCCGGCTGACCAGGACGGTGCTGCTCGCGGTCGCCGGCGCACTATCT
>DAIQAV010000046.1:1378-13345 GCA_036781505.1 Candidatus Anoxymicrobiaceae bacterium
GGCTCAGGCAGCACGAGGCGGAGATATACGCCGACACCCACAAGTTCCTGGAGGTCAACAGCTACCTGGTCCACAGGTGCTGCGGCGAGTTCGTCTACGACTACGCCGCCGCGTCGGGCACGGGCATGTTCAACTTCAAGAAGAAGAACTGGGACGATATGCTGTTCAAGCTCTTCAGGCTCGACCGGGAGAAGATGCCCAGGGTGGCGCCTTCCTCGAACAAGGCCGGAGAGCTCACGGCTTCATCCGCGGAGGAGATGGGCCTGCCCGCGGGAGTGCCGGTATTCGTCGGCACCGGTGACGTGTCCAGCGCGACCGTTGGATCGGGAGCCGTGCTCGACGGCCAGGCGCACGTCTACATCGGCTCCTCCGGCTGGATCGCCGTGACCATGCCCAAGGCGATCAACGACGGCCGCAAGGGGATCGTCAGCATATCCTCAGCCGACCCAGACAAGTTCCTGCTGCTCGCGGAGACCGAGAGCGCGGGCGCGTGCTTCAAGTGGTTCGCCGAGGAGGTCGCGCCGCCCGACGTCGATTGGGGCGGGGGCCGCAACGTGTACGACTGGCTGAACGACAAGGCCGCGGAGGCCGAGCCCGGCTCGAACGGGCTGCTGTTCTGCCCCTGGATGTTCGGTGAGCGCTCGCCCATACCGGACACCACGGTGCGCGGCGGCTTCGTCAACCTGAGCCTGGACAATAAGAGGGGCGACCTGGTCAGGTCGGTCTTCGAGGGCGTGGCGCTGCACGGCCGCTGGATGCTCGAGGGGGTCCGGGGCCGGGGCTTCGAGGACGTGGTCCTGCGCGCGATCGGCGGCGGGGCCAAGAGCGAGATCTGGATGCAGACCTACGCCGACGTCTGCGGGACGACCATCGAGGTGGTGGACGAGCCGCAGGAGTCGGGCGCCCGCGGGGCCGCGCTCATCGCCGCGCTGGGGCTGGGCGAGTACAAGAACTTCGCCTCCTTGCGCGACGCGGTGAAGGTGACCGCCACCTACACGCCGCGCCCCGAGTACAGGAAGGTCTACGACGAGGCTTTCTCGTACTTCAAGGACACTTATTCGAGTCTCAAGAAACTGTACGGGAGGATGAACGGCTGAGAGGGTCGGTTGTTAGCCATAGCCGCCGCATTCTCATATAATTGCACGCAACCCTGAAACAAGGAGGACGACAATGCCACCAGCCAAGAAGACTGCGAAGAAGCCGGCAAAGAAGCCGGCCAGGAAACCAGCAGCGAGAGCGTCGAACAAGAAACCATGGGCCGAGGACACGACCTGCGAGATCGGGCCGTACGATGCCGAGCCTTACGCGCTCCCCGAGGGCATCGATTTTGAGAAGCACGTAATCGCGACCTACTACGTCGAGTTCCCCAAGGAGCTGGACGTGGTTTCCCTGGCCCCCGTGATCGCCATCGAGCAGTCCACCGGCACCTGGACCCCGGTCCCCGGTGAGACGCCCGAGGTCAGGGCGAGGCACGTCGCCAAGGTCATCAACGTTTTCGAGGCGCCCTACTACGAGTACATCGTGCCCGATGACGTGAAGAACCGTCAGTGGATAGTGCAGATGGCTTTCCCCGCGTCCAACATCGAGAACCAGATCCCCATGCTCCTGACCGCGTGCCTGGGCAATATCAGCATGGCCGGCAGGCTCAAGCTGCTGGAGCTGCGCATGCCCAAGGCGATACTCTCGGGCTACCAGGGACCCAAGTTCGGCATCGACGGCATCTACAAGGCCCTGGGAATCCCCAAGAACAAGCGCAGGCCACTGCTCAACAACATGATCAAGCCGTGCAGCGGCTACCCCGTCAAGGTCGGGGCCGAGCTGTTCTATCAGGCGGCGGCGGGCGGATGCGACATCATCAAGGACGACGAGCTCATCGCGGATATGGAATACAACCATGTGGTCGACAGGGTCAAGGCGTACATGAAGATGGAGAAGCGCGTCTTCGAGGACACGGGCGAGCACACCCTGTACACGTGCAACGTGACGGACAGGCTGCCCAAGATGTTCGAGCTCGCCAAGCGCGTGGTGGACGCGGGTGGCAATGGTCTTATGGTGAACTACCTGGCGATCGGGCCGGAGGCTATGAGGACGCTGGCCGAGGACAAGAACATCAACGTTCCCATCCTCGCGCACATGGACTGCGCGGGCGCGTACTACATGTCGCCACACCACGGCATCGCGTCCCACATAGTCCTGGGGAAGCTCCCCAGGCTCGCCGGTGCGGACACCGTCGTCATCCCGTTCGCGATGGGCGGCAAGGCTCCGTACCTGCCGGAGCGGTTCAAGCAGGTCGTGCAGGCGCTGACATTCCCGTTCGGCGACTTGAAGCCGCTGATGCCTATGCCATCGGGCGGCATCACCCCGATAAACGTACAGGACATCTACAACGCGCTGGGCAAAGAGGTCATGATCGGTTCCGGCGGCGGCGTGCACGCTCACCCCGATGGACCGATAGCTGGTGGCAGGGCGTTCCGCCAGGCCATCGAAGCCGCGATGAACTACATCCCGGCCATGGAGTACGGCAAGGAGCACGAGGAGCTCGGCAAGGCCCTGGGCATCTGGGGCGTCAAGACCGAGTTCAAGGTCTGATAGACACAGAGACAGCACGAAGCGCGCGGGCCATACGGCTCGCGCGCTTTCTTTTCCGCGCGTCGCGCTCTTGATGTATTATTGTCTGCGTAAGATTTCAGTCCTTGCCGCGGGAGACGATGAACAGGGTACTGCTTCTGAACGCGACGTTCGAGCCGCTCTGCGCTATAAGCGTGAGGCGAGCGGTGGTGTTGCTATTCAAGGGCAAGGCGGCGGTGCTGGAGGGGGACGGGGGAGCGCTGCACTCCGAGAAGCTGACAGTGCCGATACCGTCGGTGATCCGCTTGAACTACTACGTGCGCGTCCCTTACTACGGCCGTGCCAACCTGTCGCGTCGGGCGGTCTTTGCCAGGGACAGTTGGAAGTGCCAGTACTGTGGGTCTCACGCCGAGACGGTCGACCACCTCATCCCGCGCAGCAGGGGCGGGCCGCATACCTGGGAAAACGTGGTCGCGGCCTGCAAGAGGTGCAACGGGCGCAAGAGGGACAAGCTCGCCCACGAGGTGGGGTTGAAGCTCGCGCGCAAGCCAGGGGTCCCGAGGGGACCCGTGACGGTGAGCCTGGAGCTCGGAGCGATCCCGCCCGAGTGGGAGAGGTACCTGGAGTATTGCAGGCAGGCGGCAAGCTAACGGTTTAAGCGCTTGTAGCTCAGGGGACAGAGCAGTGGCCTCCGGAGCCACGTGTCGGGGGTTCGAATCCCTCCAAGCGCGCCATTGATGATTAGACTCTGAGGCAGGGAGGGATTCGAACCCCCGACCACGGCCGACGTTAAACGCCCAACAGACAGTTGCCGACAACTTAGTGTAGGGCACGACAGGATGGAGGAGCCATGGACCTGGTAGCGTTCGTTGCACAGTGGAAGGGGCAGGAGGTCGTGGCGTTCTGCGGCCCGATCAAGTACAGGGGCACCCTGGAGTCGACCGTCGCCGACAAGTTCCTGGTGCTGAGCAAGGTCGCCATCATGAACGCGTCGGCCAACGAGACCGCCGAGTACGAGACGTGCGTCTTGAACATGAGCCAGGTCTCGGGGCTGGCCAACAGGGAGATCGTAGGTCGCGGCGGAGAAGTGCAGGATATGTACGAACAATAGGAGGGCTCATGCTCCGTCAAGGCTCGAGCCGGATAGTCATCGTGGTGCTGGCATCGCTGCTGGCCATGTCAGCGGTGGCGGTCCTTTCCGCCGGCTGCGGCGTCCCGGACCCGGGCAAGGCCATCAATAACATCAAGGACCAGACGTCGCAGGTCGCGCGCCAGGCGAACCTCGCGGCCATCGAGTCCGCCATCTCCTACTACGAGGCTCAGAACAACGAGCAGGTCCCCACCAGCATCACCCAGCTCGCGAGCTACCTCGGGGGCAAGGTCCCCGCCGATCCCCTGGGAGGGACGTACTACATCTACGTCGAGAACGGCGTGGCAAAAGCCGGAGTGCGCTGAGCCGGCCGATCTTTCTCAGGACTCCTTGGCGAAGTTCAGCTTCAGGTTGAGGACCGTGCTCTTGAGCGGCTCGACCTGCTCGGGGTCCACGCGCCCTTCCAGCACTGTGCACCACGCGTCCAGGCAGTCAATCGCAAGCCTTGCCTGCTCCATGTCCTTGAACTTCTCGTTGACCTCGTGCGGTATCCCCATCCGCTGGTAAGCGAGGCTCGACAGGGAGATCATCATGTCCAGCACGATGTCGGCCACCGTGACCTTCTCCATGACTTCCTCGATGCGCTTGCGGAGCTCTTCCTCGCTCATCTCCTCCGCGCTCTCGGGCTGCCCGCCACTCTTGGATTCAGGGGCAGCATCGTCGCTGCCGGGGGTCCAGAGCTTGCCGGACTCTTTCTTCTCTTCGCTCTCGTCTGCCACGCGGACCACCACCTCTTATTGATGCGGCATCAAGGAGAAATATAGCACAGCTTACGCCCGAGCATGCCGTCCGGGCGCCCCGTTTGAAGGCCTCCGGGCGCAGGATTATAATATCCTCCAAAGAAGAAGGCCTTTGCAGCGGGAGCTCGTGTGAGCGGGCTGAGAGGGTGGGCGCGACCCGCCGACCGATGAACCTGTAAGGTAATGCTTGCGTAGGAAGTGTCACAAGGCGGAAAGTGCATGGCCGGGCCTACGTGGCGCGGCTTTTTGTTTTTTTGGACGCCGCCGCCTCGGCTCCGGCGGGGTTTGCCGGAAGGACGACCGGGAGGAGTTGGATATGGGGATCTCAGAGATCGAAGTGACCAGGGGCATACTGGAGGGGTTCACCAGGGACTTCCTTGCGGCCCTTTCCTCGGACGTGGCGGTGGTGGGAGGCGGCCCGTCCGGGATGACGTGCGCCTACTACCTGGCCAGCGAGGGCCTCAACGTCAGCGTGTTCGAACGCAACCTGCACGTCGGCGGCGGCATGTGGGGCGGAGGGATGCTGTTCCCGCGCATCGTGATCCAGGAGGAAGCCCGCGCGATACTGGATGGCTTCAAAGTCCGCCTGGAGCCCTTCAGTGAGGGCTACTACGTCGGGGACTCGGTCGAGACAGTCTCCAAGGTTACGGCCGCCGCGGTCGACGCCGGGGTCAAGGTCTGGGTCGGCATCTCGGTGGAGGACGTGCTCATCCGCGAGCTCGAGAAGGTCGCGGGCGTGGTGCTCAACTGGCGCGCCGTGGAGCTCGCCGAGCTTCACGTCGACCCGCTGGCGATGGAGGCGAAGCTGGTGGTGGACGCGACCGGCCACGAGGCCGACGTGGTAAGGACCATCAAGCGAAAGATACCCGACTGCATCCTCAACACCGCCACCGGCGACGTGGTGGGGGAGATGCCCATGTGGGCCGAGGTCGGCGAGTCGATGATCGTCGAGAACACGCGCGAGGTGTACACCAACGTCCTGGTGACCGGCATGGCGGCAAACGCCGTGTACGGGGCGCCGAGGATGGGGGCGATCTTCGGCGGGATGTTCCTGTCGGGCAAGAAGGCCGCGGACCTTGCGATCGAAATGCTGAAGTGATCGACTGACGGAATTCTCGGGAGGCATCGTGTCTCACAGAAACAGGCTGCCCGACTGGGGGGAACGGCTCAAACTCCTGGTCATCACCGAGCGGGTCAAGGAGCTCGGCCGCGACCACCTGGACGTCGCCGAGGCGGCGCTGCACGGGGGCTGTCGGGCGATACAGTTCCGGGACAAAGAGATCGCGGACCGTGCTTTCGTGGAGGCCGCGCGGGGGATACAGGAGCGCTGTCTATTGCACGGCGCGCTGTTTTTCGTGAACGACAGGGTTGACGTGGCGGCCGTCCTGGACTGCGGTGTCCACCTGGGGTTCAACGACCTCGACGTGGGGCTGGCTCGGAATGTCCTGGGGCCGGGAGTGATCATAGGGTACTCACCCGAGACGCTGAGCGAGGCGAGCCGGGAGGTCGCTGGTGGCGCCGATTATCTCGGCATCGGACCGGTGTTCTCGACGGTCACCAAGCCGGACGCCGGCGAGGCCATCGGACTGGACGGGCTCGCCAGGATGTGCAACGCCGACCTGGCCCCGGTGCTCGGGGTCGGAGGCATAACGGTGGAGAACGCGGCCGAGGTGGCACAGGCCGGCGCCAGCGGCATAGCCGTGGTCACGGCCGTCACGCGGGCGAAGGACATGCAGGCGGCCACCGAAGCGCTGCTGAAGGCCTTCGACTCGGCCGTACGATAGAGGAGCAATAAGTTGACGCTCATAGAGATGTTGAAAAATGGTGACATCCCCCCGGCGCTCGAGCGCGCGTCGCTCGAGGAGCCGCTGGATGCCGCCGACATAGCGCGCGAGATCATCGACGGAACCGCGGTCTTCCCGTTGAACGGGCTGCGCGAGATCGAGCGGCCGTGTGCCATCGGCGAGGGCTTGAGGACCAAGGTCAACGCCAACATCGGCACCTCGGGCGACCTGGCGGACCTGGAGCTCGAGCTCGCCAAGTTACAGGTGGCGGTAGAGGCGGGGGCGGACACCGTGATGGACCTCTCCACCGGCGGCGACATCGACGCGGTCAGGCGCAAGGTGATGGCTACCTCGCGGATACCGGTGGGCACGGTCCCGATATACCAGGCGGCCATCGAGTCGCAGGCGAAGCACGGCAGCATCGTGGAGATGACCGCCGACGAGATGTTTGAGTCCATCGAGCGCCACGCGGCCGACGGGGTCGACTTCGCCACCGTCCACTGCGGCGTGACCACCAAGGCGCTGGCGTGCCTCGAGTACACCGGCAGGATCGCGGACATCGTGAGCAGGGGAGGAGCGTTCCTCTGCGGCTGGATGATCTACAACGAGCGCGAGAACCCTCTGTATGAGGAGTTCGACCGGCTGCTGGAGATCGCCGCCCGCTACGAGATGACTATCAGCCTCGGCGACGGCTTCCGCCCCGGCGCGGTAGCAGACGCCACCGACAGCGCGCAGATCCAGGAGCTCATCACCCTGGGCGAGCTGGTGGCGCGATGCCGCGTGGCCGGCGTGCAGGCGATGGTCGAGGGCCCCGGGCACGTGCCGATATCGCAGGTGGTCGAGAACGTCAGGCTGGCCAAGGACATCTGCAGGGGCGCGCCGTTCTACGTGCTGGGCCCGCTGGTGACCGACGTCGCGCCGGGCTACGACCATATTGTGGCCGGCATCGGCGGGGCGTTGGCGGCATCGGCGGGGGCCGACTTCCTCTGCTACGTCACCCCGCGCGAGCACCTGGGGCTGCCGGACATCGAAGACGTTCGCGAGGGCGTGGTCGTCACCCGCATCGCGGCGCACGCGGCCGACCTGGCCAAGAACGCGGCCTACTTCATGCAGTGGGATAACGAGATGTCGCGCGCCCGCAAGGCACTGGACTGGGACCGGCAGGTCGCGCTCTCGGTCAATCCCGGCAAGGCCGGCTCGGTGCTCGAGCAGTGCAAGGTGCCGGGGCGCGAGGGCTGCACCATGTGCGGCGAGTTCTGCGCGATGAAGTTCGTGGCCAGCTACCTGGGTAGCGACCGCGAGACCTGTGACGGAGGAAGCGCCTGAGCGCTTCCGGAGGAACCATGACTATTGGCCATTCAGAACATACTCTGCAGACCAGTCGATGGTGACGAAGAGGACGGATCGCTAACCTTGCGTCGGGAGCAGCCCATGGCTGGCAAGCCACTTAGCGAACTCGAGACCATAGAGATAATACGGGAGATGCTCTCCGGCCCGGCGCCCGGGCTCGTGGTAGGGCCGGGTGACGACGCGGCCGTCTTCGACTTCACCACCAACAGCATCATCCTCACGGTCGACGCCATCCACGAGGGCGTCCACTTCACGCTCGATACCTACGACCTGGCCGACGTCGGCTGGAAGGCGGTCGCGACCAGCATCAGCGACGTCGCGGCGATGGGCGGGGAGCCTTCGTGCTCGCTCATATCGGCGGCGTTCGGCGTGCCGCCGACCGAGCTGGAGCTGCGAAGCCTGCTGGGTGGGGCGATCGAGGTCTCGGACGATTGCCACTGCCCGATAGTGGGCGGCGACGTCTGCGCCTCCAAGGCGGGCCTGTCGCTGACGGTAACAGTGGCGGGCACGCCCAACCCGACCGGGTCGATACTGCGGTCGGGCGCGCGGGAGGGAGACGTCATAGCGGTGACCGGCACGCTGGGCGATTCGGCGGGCGGCCTGTACGTGCTGAAGTCCCGCAGCGACAGCCTTCGCGCGACCTACCCCCGTCTGGTCGAGGCACATCTGAGGCCCAGGCCGCGGGTGTCCGCGGGCGTCGCGCTCGCTTCCGCGGGGGCCAACGCGATGGCGGACGTAAGCGACGGCCTGGCCCGCGACCTCGCTAACATCTGCCGCGCAAGCAAGACAGGGTGCGAGGTGCACGCGGAGAATGTACCGGTGAGCGACGCCCTCCGCGAGCTTGCCGCCGAGGCCCTCCTGGATCCAATGATATGGGCCCTTTCCGGCGGCGAGGACTACGAGTTGGTGTTCACCGCGGCCCCCGACGGGTTCGACGAGATCGTCGGCGCGCTTGCGGCGCTGGGCGTTCCCTGCTCGCTGCTGGGCACGGTCACCGGCCCGGCCTCGGGCATGCGGCTCGTCTCCGATGATGGACAGGTGACAGAGATGGAGGGGCTCGGATATGACCACTTTCTTTGATGACACCGAGGAGACCGGGCAGCCCCCCAGGCTGCCGCAGGCCGGATTGAGGACCGCGCTGTCGATCGCCGGGCTTGATCCCTCGGGGGGCGCCGGCGTCATCGCCGACGTGCGGACCTTCGACGCGCTGGATGTCTACGGCATGGCCGCGGTGTCCACGGTCACATACCAGAACACTTCGGGATTGCTCGGCCGGTTCGACCTGCCGCCCGAGACATTGCTGAGTCAAGTCGAGGCGATATTCGTCGACAGGATGCCGAACGCCATCAAGACCGGCGCGCTCGGCAGCGCCGAATCGGTGCGCGAGCTGGGCCTGCTGCTGGCGGAGAAGTACAACGGGCCCGTGGTGGTCGACCCCGTGGTCCTGAGCCAGGGCGGCCAGAGGCTGCTGGACGAGGACGCGGTGAGCGCACTGGAGCGGTTCCTTCTGCCGGTGGCGGCGATGGTGACCCCCAACATCAAAGAGATCGAGCTGCTGAGCGGCTTCGCGGTCTTCGACTCCAAGGACGCGGAGGCGGCGGCGCTGCGCCTGGTGGCGGCCGGCGCGCGCTCGGCGCTCATCACGGGGCTGAAGTCGGTCGAGGCCGGCGAGGATGTGGCGGCCGACGTGTTCTGCGACGGGCAGGAGATAGAGATATTCACCAACCCCTGGGTCGAAGGGCTCGAGGTGCACGGCAGCGGGTGCCTGCTGTCCGCCGGTATCGCGGCGTGCCTGGCCCTGGGGATGTCGCTGAAGGACGCGGTGTTGGAGGCTCGCGCGCTGACGCGGGCGGCGATCGAAGTGCCTGTCTTCCCGGGGAGAGGAGCGGCCTGCGCCGACCCGTTCCTGCTGCGTAAGGGATTGCGGCCTCCGGCGCTGGAGGAGCAGGAGGGCGAGGCGCAGTGAGGATAGCTCTCGTCAGCGACACGCACGGCGACCCGACCGCCTGGGAGCGCGCGCTCGAGGTCATAGGCGACGTCGAGCTCATCTGCCATTCCGGCGATGTGCTCTACCACGGCATCTTCAACCCCATCACGGACACCTACGACCCGCGACGCCTGGCCACGATGCTCAACGAGGTCGCCGTCCCGATGGTCCACGCGCGCGGCAACTGCGACTCCGAGGTCGACCAGATGGCGCTGGACAACCACATCCTCTCCGACTTCGCGTTCGCGAGCGTCGATGGCACGCGCATCCTCATCACCCACGGGCATAGGAACACCGAGGAGGAGCTCGCCGCCATGGCGAGCAAGGCCGGCATCCAACTGGTGCAGAGGGGACACACGCACCTTCCCGGGATACGTCAGGTCGAAGGGGTCACGATAATCAATCCCGGCAGCGTAGCACTGCCCAAGCAGGAGGGGGAGGCGCCCACAGCCGCCGTGCTCGAGGACGGCAGACTGACGATATTCGACCTGAGGGATAACTCGGTGTTCGCTGAAGGGAAGTTGCGCGCGTAGGCGGTTGAGCGGCTAGGCCCTCTGGACCTTGCCCGCCTTCAGGCACTTGGAGCACACACGCGCGTTGCGCTGCCCGCCGTTGACCACGATGCGCATCTTGTGGACGTTGGGGGTCCAGCGCTTCTTGGTCTTCTTATGTGAATGGCTTACGTTGAAGCCGAACTGAGGCTTCTTTCCACAAATGTCACAGACGTTAGACAACTCATATCCTTTCGGTGCCAACGAGGAAAGATAATAGCACATCGCCGCGCGCAGGCAAATGCAGAGCAGGCGCCTAGATGCTTCTATCGATGCCCAGCACGACCTTCTTCGCGTCAGGCGCGATGCCGATGGACCTGGCGCCCGGCTCGGTCTTGAATGCGGCCCCGTCGATCTCGCAAGCGGTGATCTCGAACGGGACGTTGATCTCGACGGACGAGGGCGGCCTGTCGAAGGAGCCGGGAAGCTCGAAGATGATCGAGTCGTCGCCTGACTCCACCCGGTATGACACCTCGCCGAAGAAGGTCGGGGCGCCGGAGACCTTGATCTCCGAGCCTGGCGCGAACCACTCGGGCTTGGAGACCGCGAGCAGCGTCAGCTTGTCACCCTCCTCGACCAGCAGCACGTTGCGCGTGAAGTTCAGGAACTCGCAAACCGCCCAGCCGTGGTGGCCGTCGCCGTAAGCTCCACCCTTCGTCAGCGGGTTTATCGCCTCGGGGAACGTCAGCGTCGGCGTGGCCATCGTCATCAAGGCGTCGAATATCTTGAGCGCGTAGGGGTCGCGGAGCTTCAGGAAGCACTGCGCCACCTGCAGGGAGAGATAGGCGTTCAGCCCGCAGTGCAGTATCCCGTGATAGAAGGCGTCGCGATAGAAGTGCTTGTCGACGAGCTCACGCAGAGTGTTGGACATGATCTCCTCGTCGGCGCTGATCACGTCCAGCGGGTAAACGCCCGACACCACGCCGATGCTGCCGGAGTCCATGTCCCGGTCCGGCGCTATCGGCATGACCTTGCGGCCCAGCCTCACTTCGACCGCCGACCATGAAGCCTCCAGTGAGTCGAGCATCTCGTCCGCGATCCTCTCGCAGTAGGCGGCGTCCCCGGCGAAGCCCAGGTCGCGCGCCGCGCCGGCGACCGCCCGCAGCCCCCCGATCGCCCAGAAGTCGTCCCAGTAGTAGGTGTCGCCCATGCCGAAGTGCTCGGCGCTGATGCCCGCCGGCAGCAGGCCCCGCCTGGGGTCGTCCGCGGGCAGGTCCATTACCCTGTTCGCCTCGATCCAGCGCGCGCCTTTCATCAGCGAGGGGTAGACCTCCTTGAGGAATGACGTGTCCCCGGTTATGCGGTAGTGGTGCACCAGCGTGTACATCGCCTGGCCGTTCGAGTCCCACTCGCCGGAGTGCGAGCGGAAGTAGCCGTCCGGCGTCTGGCGGTCGGGATAGGTGGTCAGGACGTCGTGGGCTTTGTCCGTGTGCCCGATGCGCTCGAGCGCCGGCACCAGGTAGGCCGCGTCGCGGAACCACATCATGTGATAGGTCGAGACTCCCGGCGTGATCGAGCGGCCGTCGAACAGCAGCAGCAGGAACGCCTTGTTCACGTCGAATGCCCGCTGGAACGGCTTGTCGGGGACAGAGACCTTCATGCCCTCGCCGACCAGCGACGACCAACTGTCCCTCTGCCGCGAGAGCTTCTCCTCTATGAGGCGCACCGATTCGCGCTCGGGCAGCATCCGGTGAAGGGGCGGGTGGACGCCTGCTGAAAGCGGGCTCGCGAAGCACACCGTGCCGGTGCCGCCGCCGGAAAGGTCCAGGTCGAAGACCGCCGCGCCGCTGGAGAGCCCGAACGGCTCGCTCACCGACGAGGTGCCCTCGGGCAGGCG
>DAIQAV010000047.1:0-13303 GCA_036781505.1 Candidatus Anoxymicrobiaceae bacterium
GCGCTCCCTTGAACCTGTCACGCGCGGGGACCATCAAAGCTCCTTCTCCTTGCCGGGCTGAACAGTATTGTACAACAGGCCCGGCGGGCTCCGTCGCCGCCCTGCCGATAGAGGTCGGTCGCCTGCTTGCTGGAACTAATCATTGTGGTTTTGGTGTCTTAATGATTGATTAAACCTGTCCATAAGCTGGGTTCCGGAGGGCGACGTCCATGATGCGACTGCGGGTGCGAGGATTATTCCTGCTGGTGATCATCGTCGTCTTCGCCTGCGCCATCACCGGTACGATGATATGGAAATGGAAATACGAGGACAGCAAGGCGCAGTCCGACATTGACCAGCTGGTCCAGATGGACGCGGACACCACCAGCAACGCGATCCTCGCGCTGCCTCTGGTCATGCAATACGACAAGCTGAGCAAGGCGAACCCGCAGGGCTGCCCCCAGATGGACTCCGTCGCCCAGCAGATAGTCACGATCTTCCCCGAGTTCAAGGTGTCGGATGGGCCGGGGATCAAACTGGTCCCTACCGAGAAGATGCTTTATATGTTGAGGTACTGGATGCGGAACCAGGGGGTCAGCGTGCCGGCGAGGCCTTGAGATGTACACCAGAAATGAAGACATTGCGGCCACCGAGCAGGCCCTGGGGGTGCCCCTGGTCTGCGAGATGGAATACGAGATAACGCCCGGCGAGTTCGACATGGTGAAGAGCAGCATGCACGCCGGACGCGCCCACGACGTCACGATGTTCATCCGCAACGGCGGCAACCCCGATCAGATCGCGGTGATCCGCAAGCCGTTCTTTCCCGAGGGAGCGTTCAGGGCGCCGAGCGGAGCCGCCAAGCCCGGCGAGTCACTGGAAGGCGGGGCCGTCCGCGAGTCCATGGAAGAGATCGGCCTCGACGTGTCCCTCACGCGCTACCTCATCCGCATCAACGTCCTCTTCACATCGGATGGCCGCGTGATCGACTGGACCAGCCACGTCTTCGAGGCGAGCGCACAGCCCGGGGAGATCGACCCCATCGACACCGGGGAGATCGCCGAAGCCCGCTGGGCTACCCTGTCCGAGCTGCAGGGGCCCATCAGGAAGAAGCTGCTCGACACCGGCTGGGACCTGTTCCGCTACCGGGTGGCGCTCCACGACCTGACCGTCAGCTGCATGGACGGGGTGAGCCAATGAGGTACGAGGAGCCTGTCTTCCGGCCGCCGTGCGAGGCGGGCAGCCTGATAATCCAGGCGACCATCGGCTGCCCCCACAACAAGTGCGCCTTCTGCGGCATGTACAAGATGAAGAAGTACCGTGTCAGGCCTCTCGAGGAGATACACCAGGACATCCAGATGGCGCGGCGCGCGTGGGGCGAACCCGAGACGGTCTTCCTCGCCGACGGCAACACCATCGCGATGCGCACCGACGACCTTGTGCAGGTCCTGGACTACCTGCGCGAGGCTTTTCCCGACGTGCGCAGGATATCGTGCTACGGCGGGGCGCGGTTCATCAAAGGCCGCAAGGTCGAGGACCTGCGGCGCCTCAAGGAGCACGGGCTCTCGATCGTCTACATGGGGCTTGAGAGCGGCGACGACGTGATCCTCGAGCGGGTGAACAAGGGCGCCACCGCCGACGACTACGTCCGCGCGGCGGAGAAGTTGAGGGCCGCGGGCATAGAGCTCTCAACCTACGTGCTGGCCGGGCTCGGCGGCCGGGAGCGGACCCGCGAGCATGCACTGGGCTCGGCGGCCACGCTCAACAGGATGAAGCCCGACTACATAAGGATACGCACGCTGGTCTTCCTTCCCGGCTTTCCGATGTACGACGACGTTCAAAGTGGGAGATTCGTCGAGTGCACCGGTCGGGAGATAGCCGAAGAGACCCGGCTTTTGCTGGAGAACCTGGACGCCGACGGCGCGCAATTCCTCAGCGACCACGTCTCCAACTACCTTCCGATCTACGGCAGGCTGCCCCAGGACAAAGACAAGATGCTTGGCGCCATCGACGAGGCGCTGGCGCACCCCGACAACCCCATGCTCGGCCCCCGCGTGATCACTTCGCTCTAGAACCGGCAAAGTGCACCAACGGTGCCTGGCACCGGCGGTGCGTTTCTAGCGCTTTTCGTAGTCGGGGCATTCGGTCGCGTTGGGCCTCCTGGGGTTGAGGCAGACCGTGTGGTAGTCGTTCCTGCAGGTGTCGCACAACAGCTTCGGCGACCCTATCTTCTTTCGCAATCTCCACCAGAACATCTTGGGTTTCATGAGCATGATTATAAGCGGTGTGACGGGCCGGGCGCATTGATATCATGGGGCAGGGCCGTGTTATATAGTCTGTAGGCGACAACACTGGAAAGGCTCATGCAGAAAATCGATACCGCGAAAATCGAGGCGGTCTTCTTCGACGTCGGGAACACGCTGTTCAAGCCGTACCCGTCGCTGGAAGCGGTCTGCCGCGAGGTGATGGCGCGTTTCGGCTACGACCCGTCGGAAGAGGAGCTCGCGCGCGGGATCAAGGCCGCGGACCGCTACTACGAGTACAGGTACTGGTCGGACGATTCGTTCTGGGCCAACGAGAAGGACGCCTCCGAGATGTGGTCGGAGCTGTACGCGAAGATGCTCGAGGAGGTCGGCATCGACGGCGACCGCCACCTGATAGGGCGGGCCATCTACGACCATTTCGGCGACGGGGACAGGTGGCGCACCTACCCCGACGTGGTGCCGGTGTTCGAGCGGCTTAAGAAAGAAGGCTTGAGGCTGGCGCTGGTGTCGAACTGGGACTCGCGCCTGGCCAAGCTCTGCTTCGACATGGGGCTCGACCGCTACCTCGACGCCATCCTCTCGTCGGCCAGCATCGGGCTCATCAAGCCGGACCCCCACATCTTCCAGGTCGCCTGTGAGCGGCTGCGGGTGCGGCCGGAGCGCGCCATCCACGTCGGCGACCACTACTTCGCCGACATCCTGGGCGCCAGGAGCGTGGGGGTGAACCCGGTGATGATAGACAGGTTCGGCACGCCCGATGTGACCGACGTGCCGGTGATAGAGGATCTCTACGGCCTGTTACCGCTGCTCGGCCTGAAACTACGCTAAAACTGGTGGCCCAGCAGCGCCTGGGCGTTCCTGCCCAGTATGCCTTCCTTGACGTCCGCCGGCAGACCCGCCGACTCGATCTCGTCCAGGTGCCGGCGCATCCTCAGCAGCGGGTAGTCAGTGCCGAACAGTATGCGCCCGCTTCCCACGATCTTCACCGCGACCTCGTAGACGGCCGGCTTGTAAAGGAAAGGCGAGGCTGCGGTGTCGTAGTAAACCGAAGAGGTGACCTTCGCCACCTCCGGCATCAGCTCGTAGAAGCAGAGGCCGCCTCCCCAGTGGGCCAGCACCACGGTGACCTCGGGGAACTTCTCCAGGAAGCGGTAGACGACCGTCGGCGTCGTCGGGGTCTTGCCGGGATAGAAGTGTCCGACGTCCTCGTTCGCGTGGAGCAGCAGGAAGAGCCCGGCCTCCTCTACGGCGCCGGCGATCCGGCCCGCGGTGCCCGCGTCGTCCAGGCGGAAGCCCTGGGCGTCCGCCGATATCTCGCCCACGCCCTTGAGTCCACCCTGGAAGCTCCTCTCGAGCTCTGTGTCGCACGCCTTGCCCGCGACCGGGTTCACCGTGGCGAGCCCGATCAGCCGGTCGGGGTGCGCGGCGACTGCCTCCATCATGTAGGTGTTGTGCTGGCGGCACATGTCGATGCTCCGCCAGGGGAAGCCGCAGACGACAGACTGGTCCACACCGGCCTCGTCCATCTCCTCGACCAGGGCGCCATAGGTCACCATTCGCGCCTTGGGGTTGCCGTAGATGAAGTCGAAGGAAGAGTCGCGCTTGGCGAACATCTCGCGCCGCTCGATCACGTCGGGCGGGAAGATATGGGTGTGGACGTCGATTATCACGTCGAGCTCCTTGTCGGTCCGTTCCGCCTACAGGTGGGAAGGTTATCACACAGCGGTATCGTGGTCACCAGACGACGACGGCCGGAGCCTCACAGAGCTTTTCGCTGGAACACTATGCCCTCGAAGACGGAGGCGACGCTGCGGGCGGACATGTCCTCCCCTGCACCTCTGTTCAGCAGCACGACGACCGCCGCGCGCTCCGCCGGCATGTAGAACACGGCGCAGGAGAACCCGAACGCGTTGCCGTCGTGGCCGAACATGTCGTAGGTGTAGTCGGTGTTCCTCATTATCCCGAGGCCGTACTGCGGATCCTCAGGTGATGTGAGGATGGTCTTCAACCTCTCGGCCTGCGACTCATTGGAGATCAGGGGGCCGTCCGCGAGCGCCTGTGCCCAGGTCTTCATGTCATAGAGATCGGAGATCATGGATGAGGAGGCCCAGCCGACGGAGGGGTCGTACCTCGGCACCTGTTGCAGCTTTCCGCCATCGAGTTCATATCCGGTGCAGATCGGGCCAGCGACGTCGGCGGTGTCCGGCGTCAAGGTGTGGGTGAGGCCGAGCGGCTTGATGATCCGGCGGTCGATCTCGCCGGCCAGCCTGTCGCCGGTCACTGACTCGACCACCATGCCGAGCAGGACGTAGCCCGTGTTCTCCGGACATTCTTCCTATGGTTCTAACGCAATAATACGACAAGCGGTGACCATCTCATTTGCGAATGGTCAATCCGGGTCGGCGAAACGGCAGGATTGCACCACGACCGTGAACCGCTAGCGCGAAGAAGCGAATCCGCTACAATTGGTGAAGCCTCATATCCGGCCGTCGGGCCGGTCACGGAAAGGGAGATGGAATGTCATACAGCCGAGTGTTCGAGCCGTTCGAGTTCTCACGTATAGAGATGAATAATCACATCCTGATGCCCGCCATGCATATCGGCATGGCGGCCGACGGCTTCATGAACGACGGCTTCTTCGACTTCTACGAGGAGAGGGCGAAAGCCCACCCCGGACCCGGCCTCATCATCATCGGCGGCTGTTACGTCGAGAAGCGGGGGATGGGCGCGCCGAACTTCGTGGGCCTCGACGACGACAGGTTCATCGGAAGGCTGAAGGAGTTCACCGACACCATCCACAAACACGAAACGCCCGTGGCAGCACAGCTTTATCACGGGGGCCGCTACTCGGCGAGCTTCCTCACCGGCGAGCAGGCGGTCTCGTCATCGGCGGTGTTCAGCAACTTCACCAGGGAGATGCCGCACGCGCTCACCGAGGAGGAGATCGCCGAGGTCCAGGAGCACTACGGGCAGGCGGCGCGAAGAGCCAGAGACGCCGGCTTCGACGCCAGCGAGCTCATCGTCTGCGCGGGCTACCTGGTGAACCAGTTCCTGTCACCGCTCACCAACAAGCGCGAGGACCGCTACGGCGGGGACCTCGACGCTCGAATGACTTTCATGCGCGAGACCATCGCCGCCATCAAGAGCGCCACGGGCGATGACTTCCCCCTCATCTGCAGGCTCTCGGGCTCCGACTTCATGGAAGGGAGCCATACGCTGGAAGAGACGCCGGTGGTGGCCGCGGAGATGGAGAGGTGCGGCGTCGACTTCATCAGCGTGACCGGCGGCTGGCACGAGACTCGCGTGCCGCAGATACCGATGAGCGTGCCGCGCGGAGCTTACGTCTACCTGGCCGAGGGAGTGCGCCGCGCCGTGTCGAGCATCCCGGTCGCCTGCTGCAACCGCATCAACGACCCCGGCCTGGCCGAGGAGATACTGGCAGAGGACCGCGCGGACATCGTCGCAATGGCCAGGGCCTTCATCGCCGACCCCAGGATCCTGGAGAAGGCGCACGCGGGCAGGCCGCAGGACATCCGGCACTGCATCGCCTGCAACCAGGGCTGCTTCGACCACGTCATGATGCTCCAGCCGATCACCTGCCTGGTGAACCCGCGCGTCAACCGCGAGCGTGAGACCGAGCTGACCCCTGCTCCGGTAAAGAAGAACATCCTCGTCGCGGGGGGTGGGCCGGCCGGGATGGAGTGCGCCTGGGTCGCCGCCCACCGCGGGCACCAGGTCACGCTCTGCGAGGAGACCGCCGCGCTGGGAGGGCAGGCCAACCTGGCGTCGATCCCGCCCGGCCGCGAGGAGTGGAGAGAGATGGTTGCTTACCTGGTGCAGCAGCTGGAGAACAAAGGCGTCGAGGTGATGCTCTCCCAACTGGTGTCACCCGAGATAGTCGAGGAGCTGAACCCCGATGTGCTGGTCATGGCGACCGGCGCGGAGCAGGTCGTGCCGGCAATCACAGGCGTGGAGTCGCCCAACGTCGTCCTTGCGTGGGACGTGCTCACGGAGAAGGCCTCCACCGGCAGGCGAGTGGCCGTCGTGGGCGGAGGCGCGGTGGGCATCGAGACGGCCTCGTTCCTGGCGGAGAGGGGCAAGCAAGTGTTAGTGATCGAGATGCTCGAGCGCTGCGGCACCGACATAGGGATATCGACCCGCTGGACCCTGCTGCAGCAGGCCGACAGGCTGGGCGTCCAGTTCATAACTGCCAGTTGTGTGAAGGAGATCACGGCCGAAGGGCTCAAGGCCGAAAGCGAGAACGGCCTCAAGGACATCATCGCGGACACCATCGTGCTGGCGGTCGGCTCCAGGGCCCACGACGAGCTCGAGGACTTTCTCGCCACCGAAGGCATCAAGCAGAAGTTCGAGATACGCAAGATCGGCGACTGCGCTTCTCCGCGCAAGGCGCTGGACGCGATCCACGAGGGTTTCGAGCTGGGCCGCACCCTGTAGAAGAAGCACCGGCGGCATTTTCCACAGTATAGGAATATCATCTAAGTCACGTGAGTCCTCGAGGTTGTAACCACGGAGGGCTTCGCGGCTGAGGTCAAGGGTCCGGGAGGCGGACAATGGAGGCAAAGCCCGAGAAGATCCTCGTGGTCGACGACGAGGTGCATATCATCGAGCTCGTCGAGCTCTACCTCAGCAAGGAGGGCTACCAGGTGGTGAAGGCCACCGACGGCGACGAGGCGGTGGAGAAGTTCGCCGACGAGAAGCCCGACCTGCTGGTGCTCGACATCATGCTGCCCGGGCGCGATGGGCTGGACGTGCTGCGCCAGGTGCGAAAGACCTCGCAGGTACCGGTCATCATGCTGACCGCCCGCGAGTCGGAGGTCGACAAGGTGGTGGGCCTGGAGCTGGGCGCCGACGACTACCTCACCAAGCCGTTCAGTCCCAGGGAGCTGGTCGCCCGGGTGAAGGCCGTTCTGCGCCGCTCGAAGCCCACGGCCGCGGAGGCCGCCGACGTCGTCGAGCGGGACGGCCTGGCCATCGACACCCAGCGGCGCCAGGTCCAGGTCGAGGGCCGGGGCGAGGTGGAGCTGACGGCCAAGGAGTTCGACCTCCTGCTGGTGCTGGCGTCCAACCCGGGCATCGTGCTGACCCGCGAGCGGTTGATGGAGAAGGTCTGGGGATACGAGTACATCGGCGACACCCGCACGGTGGACGTCTACATAAGGCACCTCCGGGAGAAGCTCGCCGACAACGCCGAGAGCCCCCGGTTCATACAGACGGTGCGGGGCGTCGGCTACCGATTCAAGGCCGGCTGAGATGTTCAAGACGCTGCGCGGGCGGGTCATCGCGAGCTACTTCATAGTCGTCATCATCTCGCTGCTCCTGGCGAGCCTGTTCTTCCTGTTCTTCCTGTCACGCTACATCCGCCAGCGCGACAGCGCGGAGCTGTTGCGCCAGGTGTCGGTCATCGCGCGGGACATCGACAAGCTGGCCGCCTCGCAGTTGTCACAGACGCAGCAGCCCCCCACCACGCAGCCGCAGGCGACGAAGGGGGTCGGCCTGCTGCCGCTGCTCAACGCCGAGGCTCAGGTCCAACAGGTCAAATTCCTGGTGGTGGGCCCTGCCGGCCGCGTTATAACCGAGTCGAGCAACGCCCCCACGCTCGCCGGAAGAACTCTTGACCTGCCCGCGAGGATACTGAGCGAGACCGGCCCGCGCATAAGCCAGCGGTACTTCAAGCTGCTGGGGAAGGACTATCTGTTCGCGACCGCTCCGGCGACCGTGCAAGGTCGTCGCGTGTACTTGCTCGCGATCAAGCCGGTCGCACAGGTAGGCCCCGCGGTCGCCCCACTCATCGGCTACGTGTCACTGGCCGGCGGGATCGCGCTGGTCCTGTCGATGCTTCTGGCGCTCTACTTCTCCGGTGCGCTCAGCAAGCCGATCCACGAGGTCACCGCCGCCGCGCGCCGGATGGCTGACGGCGACTACTCGGCGGAGGTCCCCGTGCGGGGCTCGGACGAGACAGCCGAGCTCGCCCGTGACTTCAACTGGATGGCCGAGAGGGTGCGGACCGCCTACGAGCTGCAGAGGAACTTCGTGGGGGACGTGTCGCACGAGCTGCGCACGCCGCTGACCAGCATCGAGGGGTTCAGCCAGGCTCTGCTCGACGGGGTGACCAGCAGCCCCGAGGAGCAACGGCGTTCCCTGGAGATAATCAACCAGGAGAGCAAGCGCCTGGTGCGCGTGCTGCGCGACCTGCTGCTGCTCTCGCAGATCGACGCGGGCGAGATACACCCTGACATGAGACAGGCCGACCTGGTGGATATAATGCGCAAGCTCGAGAGCATATATGCCGCGCGGGCCGAGGAAACGGGCACCGGGCTGCGGGTCGAGCCGCCCCAGAGGGCGCTCACGCTGTTCACCGACCCCGACCGGCTCGAGCGGGTCCTGACCAACCTCCTCGACAACGCGTTCAAATACGCCGCCACCACCGGAGGGACCGTGGTGCTGGCCGCCGCGGTGCAGGAGGCTTCCGTCGAGATATCGGTGAGCGACAACGGGCCGGGGATACCACCAGAGGTGCTCCCGCATATCTTCGACCGCTTCTACCGCGTGGAGAAATCGCGCGCGCAGAAGCACGGCGGGTCGGGACTGGGCCTCTCCATCTGCAAGGAGCTCGTCTGGACTCTGGGCGGGACCATCAAGGTGAGCAGCCAGCCCGGCCGCGGCACCACTTTTTCGCTGACGCTGCCCATCGCCTAGGAGCGCGCGGGGTGCGGCAGTGTGCCACGGTCCTTGAGGCGTGAGAGAATAGAGTGGTGCTTCGGGCACAGGAAGAAGGAAAGTTTGGACTCCGAGCGCATAAGACCGACCTGGGACGAATACTTCTTGAGGATAGCCAGGGTGATCGCCGGCCGCTCCACCTGCCTGCGCAGGGAGGTCGGCTCGCTCATCGTCAAGGACAAGCGCATACTGACGACGGGCTACAACGGTGCGCCGCGCGGGCTGGCTCACTGCTTCGACGTGGGGTGCCTGCGCAACGAGGCGGCGGTGGAGTCGGGGACGAGCCACGAGCTCTGCCGCGGTCTGCACGCCGAGCAGAACGCCATCATCCAGGCCGCGCTTCACGGGGTCTCGATCGATGGCGGGGTCATGTACAGCACGCACCAACCGTGTGTACTGTGCACCAAGATGCTCATCAACGCCGGGCTCTGGGCGATATACTACATAGAGCCCTATCCGGACCCCCTCGCGGCCAAGATACTGGAGGAAGCCGGAGTCATGTCGGAGAAGATGAGCCTGGAAGGTTGAGCGGTGCAAGGTCGCCGCTGCTGATATGAGACTATACTTCGTTGCTTTCGGCGCCGCGCTCGTGAGCGTGCTGATCCTTACCCCGGTGGTACGCTGGCTTGCCGCGCGCCTCGGTGCCGTCGACGTCCCCGAGGACCGCAAGGTCCACGATAAGGCGACGCCCACCCTGGGCGGCGTGGCGATCTACCTGAGCATGATGATCGGCGCCGCAGTATACGTGATATTCGGCCACAGCAGGGTCTCGTACGGCGACCTCGCGGGCGTTCTCCTGGGAGCGACCATCATCGTGATCTTCGGCGCGGTCGACGACGTGCGCGGGCTCACGCCGCTCGCAAAACTGTTCGGCCAGTTCATGGCCGCGGGCGTGCTGGTCATCATGGGAGTGCAGATCCAGAACCTCCACATCCCCGGCCTGGCGCCGTTCTCGCTCTCTCCCGAACTCTCGGTCATCATCTCGATCATCTGGATAGTCGCCTTCATCAACATCATCAACCTCATCGACGGCCTCGACGGGCTGGCCGCCGGCATAACCTGCATCGCCTCGTTCTCGATGTTCTACTACGCGACCCAGACCGGTGTCGGGCCGACGTTCGTCGACGCGGCGCTCCTCTCGATAGTGATGGCGGGAGCAACGCTCGGCTTCCTGCGCTACAACTTCAACCCGGCCAGCGTGTTCATGGGGGACTCCGGCAGCATGCTGCTCGGATTCATGCTGGGCGCCGTGACGATACAGGGCGTCCTCAAGAGCATCGCCGCCGTCGCCCTGGTGGTGCCCTTGATGGCGCTGGCCATCCCCATCATCGACACGGGCATGGCCATCACCCGGCGGCTCCGCAAGGGCATCTCGATAACGCACGCAGACAAGGAACACATCCACCACCGGCTGCTGAACATGGGGCACAGCCAGCGCCAGGCGGTGCTTCTTCTCTATTTCTGGACCGCCTTGCTCTGCGGCACCAGCCTGGCCTTGAAGGTCACGTCCAACAACAAGATATTGTGGATCGCGCTCGCCCTGGCCATCGGGGGCTTCTTCCTGACCGCGATACCGAGGATAGTCAGGGGCGAGGGAGGCAAGGGGAAGCACCGGGCGCGACGCAGGCGCCGCAATAAAGAGGAGCCGGATGCGGCTCTCGACATCGATGGAGGAGAGATTGGATCAATCGAATGAGGGCGGGCCGGCCGCGGCGCCGCCAATAGACGAGCTGTACGACAGGTTCAACAAGGGACTGGCCCGGGCGGTCGCCATCGCGGGCGGGGTGATCATCCCCGTCGGGCTCATACTGTCCGTCGTGTTCGGAGGGTGGCGGGGGTTCGCCGGAGCGATAGTCGGCTTCGGCCTGGCGTCCCTGTATGCGATTGCCGCCTTCGCGAGCCTCAAGTGGGCGCTGAAGAAACCGCCGGCCGCCGTGCCCCTGGCGGTGCTCGCTACCTTCACCGGGCTCATGATCGCCGTCGCGTTCGCGCTCTACGGGCTCACGTTCGCGACCGCGATCAACCGCGTCGCGATCTACTGCTGCTTCGCGGCGCTATTCATCGCCTACACCGTCCTCGAGGTCGTCTTCGCGCTGAGGACATTCGGCGTGAGCTTGAAAAAGCCGGACTGAACACGCCAGACCGTGCGAAAACGGTGATGCGGGCCCGCCGGCATGTGATAAACTTTCGTGCTTGAACAGGAGTACCTACCAAGGGGGTAAGAGATGGCTATCAAGAAGGTCTACGTGGTGGGAGCCGGCCTGATGGGCGCCGGCATCGCCCAGGTCGCCGCCACTGCCGGCTACCAGGTCACCATGCGTGACATCAACGACGAGGCCCTGGATAAGGGCATGAAGACGATCGAGAAATCCCTGGCCAAGTTCGTGGAGAAGGGCAAGGTAACCGAGGACACAGCCAAGAGCGCCCTTGCCAACCTCAAGACCACCAAGGAGATGTCCGACGCTTCGGACGCCGACCTGGTGGTAGAGGCCGTGTTCGAGAAGATCGAGCTCAAGCAGGAGATCTTCAAGGCGCTCGACGATATCACGGGCCCCGACTGCATCCTGGCCACCAACACCAGCGCCATCTCGATCACCAGCATCGCTTCCGTGACCAAGAGGCCCGAGAAGGTCGTCGGCACGCACTTCTTCAGCCCGGTCCCGATGATGATGCTGTGCGAGCTCATCTACGGCCTGCAGACCTCGACCGAGACGATGGAGGCGGCCAAGGCTTGGGCCGAGGATATCGGCAAGGAGACGGTTGTCGTGAACAAGGACGTAGCCGGATTCATCGCCAACAGGGTCGGGCTCGCGATGTCCGGCGCGGCGATCGACATCGTCGCGATGGGCGTGGCCACCCCGCAGGACGTGGACAAGACCATGAAGCTGGGGTTCGCCCACCGCATGGGGCCGTGCGAGACCGCCGACCTCACCGGCGTCGACGTCCTCATGAACGCCATGAAGGCCATCTACAACGAGACTCAGGACGAGCGCTACTGGCCGCCCGAGCTCATGCAGCGGATGGTCGCCTCGGGCCTGCTGGGCCGCAAGTCGGGCAAGGGTTTCTACGACTACTCCTCCGGCAAGCAGGAGCCTTACTGGAAGCTGTAGCGCGCGGGAGATGATGTGAAAGACAGCTACGACGCGATTGTCATCGGCGCCGGCATAGGCGGCCTCGCCGCCGCGGCCCTTCTGGCCAAGAACGGGATGGACGTGCTGGTGCTGGAGCGCGAGAACCGCGTGGGCGGCAGGGCGCTATCGATGGCCGGCGAGGAGATCAGCGAGGGCGGTGCCGACTGGTACCGCCAGGTGCTGGGCCGGCACTACTGCTACCTGGCCGGTGCGAAGCCCCCGATAGAGGAGATAGTCCGCGGGCGGCTCCTCGACGGGTACGTCATCGACCTCGGGTACCACGGGCTGGGGTGCGCCGGGAAAGGCTATTTCGGCCGCCTGATCGATTACCTCGGGATAGACGTGCCGGTAAATCCCTGCGACACCGGCTTCTATTACCAGGGCGAGTTCTACCTTGAGGCCCCGGTCGGCTCCGGTCGGCTCGACGACAAGCTATACAAGCGATGCAAGGAAAAGGGCATCAAGTACTGGTCGCTCATCACGGATTCGTTGGGTCTGACCACGGAGCAGCTCGACGAGCTCGAGAAGGTGAGCCTGCACGAGTACTGTGACCGGCTGGGGCTCACCGCCGATGACGCCGTGTGGGAGTCCTGGCACTGCACCGGCACCCTGTTCACCACCATAAACAACCCGGACGACATCAGCGCGGGCGAGCTGGTCCGCTACGTGAACAACGTGATGCTGCCCATCATCGCTTCCGGCGAGGAGCTTCACACCGGCGGTTTCGCGGTGGGTGGAGTCCAGAGGTGGTCGGATGCCGTCTCCGCCGAGTTCGAGCGGCTGGGCGGAGAGGTGGTGCTGGGTGCCGACGTCGAGAGGGTCGCCCTTCAGGACGGAAAGGTGACCGGCGTCGAGGTGACGCTTGCTGGCGGCGAGCGCAGGAAGCTGGCGTCCTCGAGCGTGGTGAGCACCGTCCCCGTCCAGGAGACGTTCGACCTGGTCGAGGAGTCGAGCTTCCCGGCCGACTTCACCAGGCGGGCCCGCTCGCTCTACGGATACGGCAGCCTGGCGCCCTACATCGGACTCTCCGAGCTGCCGATGCCTCTCGAACAGGCCGAGCGGCTGATAAAGACGCCGGTGGTGGTGCCCGCCGGCTCCGACTACGACTACGACGTGTACAGGGCGTGGAACGTTCAGTCGGTGACCGATCCGAGCATCGCCCCCGCCGGCAAGCACCTGCTCACCGCCTACCTC